>CALWRP010000229.1 GCA_944383955.1 uncultured Clostridia bacterium | reverse complement strand
GACCGCATGGAGGAGGAATTGAGCCGGAATGAATGAGAAGGAGAGGCTTCTGTCCTTCCTTGGCATTGCCAGAAAGGCGCAGAGGCTTTCCATGGGCGCCGACGCCGCGAAGGAGGCCCTGCAGAAGGGCAAGGCGAGGCTCGTCCTGCTCGCGGGGGATCTGTCCCCCCGGTCGGAGCGGAACGCGCGCGCTGCGGCGGAGGAATACAGGACGCCGGTGCTTTCCGCCGGTGTGTCGATGGACGAAATCGCCTGCGCGGTGGGGAAACGGACCGGAATCCTCGCCGTGAACGACGCCGGTTTCGCCGACAAGCTGCGCGCGATGCTTGCAATGGCCGCGCCGCAAGGCATGAGTGAGGAGGTTGATTCTATTGATGTTTAAATACAGAGTCCACGAGGTCGCCAAGGATCTGAACGTTCCCAACAAGGAGGTCCTTGACGCCCTGCAAAAATACTGCGGGGACGGCAAAAAGCACATGACGGCCCTGACGGAGGAGGAGCTCGACGTCGTCTTCGAGAGCTTCACGCAGAGCCACGCCTCGGCCAGCTTCGACGAGTACTTTGCCTCCGGCAGCGCGCCGAAGGTGACGGTGACGGTGGAGGCCGAGCCGGCTCCCGCGCCCGCTCCGGCCCCGGCTCCCGCCGCCCAGCAGCAGCCCGCCCGCCCCGCCGCGCAGGCCGATCGCCAGCCGCAGCAGGCCCAGGGGAACCGCGGGAACGATCGCCGCGCAAACGACCGCCGCGGCGGCCAGAACGGCCAGAACGGACATAACAACGACCGCCGCGGAAACGACCGCCGCGGCGACAGGCCCGGCGATCGCCAGCGCCAGCCGCAGCAGCAGGCCCAGGGAGGCCGCCCGGCCCAGCAGAACGACCGCCGCCCCGCCGCCCAGCAGCAGCCGGCCCGCCCGGCGGCGCAGCAGCCCGCCCGTCCTGCCGCCCAGCAGCAGAACGGCGCGCAGGATAACGTGGTGCGCCGCGCCGAGGGCCGCATTGTCGACACGCGCGCCTCGCACGTGGAGCTGGAGAAATACAACGAGAAGTACGACCGCCTCGCTTCCGAGAAGATGAAGGTGGAGAACACGGTGCAGAAGCAGAAGCTCACCCAGCGCAGCAGCCAGTACCGCGGCAAGCCGAAGGGCTCGCGCAAGGAGACGGAGGCCGAGCGCATGCGCCGCATCGCCCTGGAGAGAAAGCAGAAGCACATGACGATTCAGGTGCCGGACGAGATCACCGTGGGCGAGCTGGCCCTGCGCCTGAAGGCCACGGCCGCGGAGGTCATCAAGAAGCTGATGGGCCTCGGCGTGTTCGCCGCGATCAACGATGTGATCGACTTCGACACCGCCTCCCTCGTCGCGATGGAATTCCACGCGAAGGTGGAGAAGGAGGTCGTCGTCACCATCGAGGAGCAGATCATCGACGACAGCGTGGACGACGACGCCAACCTCGTGCCGCGCGCCCCGGTCGTGGTCGTCATGGGCCACGTCGACCACGGCAAGACCTCTCTGCTCGACCGCATCCGCAACGCGCACGTGACGGCCACCGAGGCCGGCGGCATCACGCAGCACATCGGCGCCTACCGCGTGCAGCTCGGCGACCGCACCATCACCTTCCTCGACACGCCCGGCCACGCCGCCTTCACCACCATGCGCGCCAGAGGCGCCCAGGTGACGGATATCGCGATTCTGGTCGTGGCCGCCGACGACGGCATCATGCCGCAGACGGTGGAGGCCATCAACCACGCCAAGGCCGCCAACGTGAGCATTATCGTCGCGATCAACAAGATGGATAAGCCGGGCGCGAACCCGGATCACGTGCTCCAGCAGCTCACCGAGTATGAGCTTGTGCCGGAGGTGTGGGGCGGCGATACGCCGTGCGTGCGCGTCTCGGCGCTCACGGGCGAGGGCATCGACGATCTGCTCGAGATGGTGACGCTCGTCGCCGACCTCAAGGAGCTCAAGGCGAACCCGGACCGCGCCGCCAAGGGCACCGTCATTGAGGCAAGGCTCGACCGCGGCCGCGGCCCCGTCGCCACGGTTCTGGTGCAGAACGGCACCCTGCACACGGGCGATATCGTGGTGGCCGGCACCGCCGTGGGCCGTGTGCGCGCCATGACGGACGAGCGCGGCCGCCGCATCCAGTCCGCCGGCCCCAGCGTGCCGGTGGAGGTCACGGGCCTCGACGACGTGCCGACGGGCGGCGACATCTTCAACGCCGTCTCCGACGAGCGCCTGGCCCGCGAGCTGGTGGAGCAGCGCCGCAACGAGCAGAAGGAGGAGATGTTCAACTCCCGCACGAAGGTGACGCTCGACAACCTCTTCGACCAGATGCAGCAGGGCGAGATGAAGGAGCTTAAGATCATCGTCAAGGCCGACGTGCAGGGCTCTGTGGAGGCGGTGCGCCAGTCGCTCGAAAAGCTCTCCAACGACGAGGTGCGCGTGGCCGTGATCCACGGCGGCGTGGGCGCGATCAACGAGTCCGACGTCATGCTCGCCAACGCCTCGAACGCGATTATCGTCGGCTTCAACGTGCGCCCCGACCCGGTGGCCGAGGCCAACGCCAAGCGCGACAACGTCGACATGCGCCTGTACCGCATCATCTATGACTGCATCGGCGAGATCGAGTCCGCCATGAAGGGCATGCTCGCGCCGAAGTTCCGCGAGGTCGCTCTCGGCCGCGCCGAGGTCCGCGAGGTCTACAAGATCAGCAGCGTGGGCACCATCGCGGGCGCGCACGTCACCTCCGGCAAGATCACCCGCGCCGCGCAGATCCGCGTCGTGCGCGACGGCATCGTCATCACCGAGGACAAGATCGCCTCCCTGCGCCGCTTCAAGGACGACGTCAAGGAGGTTGCGGACGGCTTCGACTGCGGCATCGGCCTGGAGCGCTTCAACGATATCAAGGAGGGCGACATCCTCGAGGCCTTCATGATGGAGGAGTACCGCGAGGCGTAAGCCCTGAAAGGGGGATCCCACAATGCCGAGCCACAAGCTTGGAAGAACGACGGAGGATATCCGCCGCGAGCTCTCCGCCCTGCTGCGGGAGCTCAAGGACCCGCGCACGCAGAACATGCTCCTGAGCATTGTGCGCGTGGAGGTGACAAACGATCTGTCCTACTGCACCGTCTATGTCAGCGCGATGGAGGGTCTCGACCGCGCGAAGACGGCCGTGCAGGGGCTTAAATCCGCCTCCGGCTATCTGCGCCGCGAGCTGGGGCACAGGCTCCAGCTGCGCCATGTGCCGGAGCTGATCTTCAAGGCCACCGATTCGATCGAGTACAGCGCGAATATCAGCAGAATTCTGCATGATCTCGATCTGGGAGAAGAGGAGAACGGCGAGGCCGACGGGGAGGAGTAAGGAGAGAGGCTGCCTCAGAGCAAGGCGCAGCGCAGCCGGCAGCTTACTCCCTCAGGCACGCCGCTGCGGCGGCGCGCCAGTATTGTCAAAGCTGACGCTTTGACCCCCCTCTGCGTCACGATGTGACGCTTCTCCCCCAGAGGAGGAGCCTTGGTTACGGCGGAGCTGGGGCTCAGTACTCGATCTAAGCTTACTGCGTGTCGTAGCTTAGCCTCCCTCTTGAGGGAGGTGGCACTTTGCCTGTCGCAACAGGCAAAGTGACGGAGGGAGTTAGGCTGGCACCCGGCTGCCTCAGAGGCAGCGCGGCGCTCCCGGCAGCTTACTCCTCAGAGGTAGTCTGCTCCGGCGTCGCAGCCCGGAGAACTCCCTCAGCCGCCGCCAGAGGGCGGCGCCAGCTCCCCCAGAGGAGGAGCCTTGGTTACGGCGGAGCTGGGGCTCAGCGATCTATGGAAACTAACTGCGGGCCGTAGCTCTATCAATTCGCGCGGCCGCGCCGCGCTGGGGGTTTTATGATTACGTTAGAACAGGCAGCTTCCTTTTTGCTCGATGCGCAGGATGTGCTGGTGCTGTGTCACCGGTATCCGGATGGGGATACGCTGGGCAGCGCGTATGCGCTTGTGCGCGCGCTGCAGCAGCTCGGGAAGCGGGCGGGGATTGCCTGCTCGCATGAGCCGGGGAGGATGTACCGCTTTCTGGAGACGGCGATCGAGCGGCAGTCGTTCGAGCCGCGGTGCGTCGTCGCGGTGGATGTGGCAGCTCCCTCCATGCTCGGGGAGCCGGTGCGCTCAAAGTGGGGGGAGAGGGTCGATCTGTGCCTCGACCACCACGCTTCCCGGCAGGAGTTTGCGCGCATGACGTATGTGGAGCCGGATGTGGGCGCGGCGGCGGAGGTGATCCTCCGCCTGCTGCCGCTTTTGGGGGTTGCGCCGGACCGCGAGATGGCCGCCTGCCTCTACACCGCCCTGGTGACGGACACCCGCGGCTTCCGCACCGCCAGCACCTCCCCGCGCACGCTGCGCATGGCCGCCGGTTTGCTGGAGACGGGGATCGACGGGGCGGGGATTTGCCGCAGAGTGCTCGATGTGAAGAGCCGCGGCTTTTTCCGCCTGCAGGGCCACGCGCTGCGGGAGCTGCGGTTTTCCTGCGGCGGGCGCTGTGCCGTGCTCACCGTCACCCGCGAGCTGATGGAGCGGTACGGCGTGCGCGACGACGAGACGGAGGGCCTGCCGCCGCTGGCCCGCCGCGTGGAGGGCGTGCTGGCCGGGGTGACGCTGCGCGAGAAGGAGAACGGCGATTTCCGCGTCTCGGTGCGCACCGCCCCGCAGCTCGACGCCGCCGCGATCTGCGCGGTGTTCGGCGGAGGCGGCCACCATGCCGCCGCGGGCTGCACCATCCATCGGCCGCGGGGAAAGGACCCCGCCGGGCAGGCCGCCGCCATGCTGGAGCGAAGCGTGGAGGACGCCCTGCGGGCCATTGGAATCGACACGAAAGAGGAATGCGAATGACGGGCGTTTTTATCCTGGACAAGCCGGAGGGCTTCACCTCCTTTGACGCCGTGGCCGTCGCCAGGCGGCTGTTCGGCCAGAAGAAGATCGGCCACACCGGCACGCTGGATCCCATGGCCACCGGCGTGCTGCCGCTGCTGCTCGGGAAGGCCACGCGGGCGGAGTCGCTGCTGCCGGACACGGACAAGGAATACCGCGCGCGGTTTGCCCTGGGCAGCGCCACCGACACCGGAGACCGCACGGGCGCGGTGGTGCGCACGACGGACGCCCGCGTGACGGAACCGGCGCTGCGCGCCGTGCTCCCGCAGTTCAGAGGGGAGATTTGGCAGACGCCGCCGATGTACTCGGCGGTGCAGAAGGACGGCAGGCGTCTCTATGAGCTGGCCAGAAAGGGGATCGTCGTCGAGCGCGAGCCGCGGCGGATTACCGTGGGCCTGCTGGGCCTTGTCTCGTTCGACGAGGAGACGCAGACCGGCGAGCTGGTGGCGGCCTGCTCGAAGGGGACGTATATCCGCACGCTGATCGAGGACATCGCGCAGGCGGCGGGCACGCTGGGCACGATGACGGCGCTGCGGCGCACGCGGGCGTGCGGCTTCACGCTGGCGGACGCCGTGCCGCTCGAGGAGGCCCGGCGGCTGGCGGAGGAGGGAAGGCTCGGCGAGCGGGTGCGCCCTGTGGAGGGGCTGTTCTCCGCCTGCCGGGACGTGATGGTCAGCGCGGCGCAGGCGGCGCGTTTTCAGAACGGCGGCGCGCTCGATCCGGCCCGCACCTCCGTGCGCGACAGAAGCTTCGGCGAGGGGACGCGGCTGCGCGTCTTCGCGCCGGACGGCGCGTTTCTCGGCCTGGGCGAGCTTAGGCAGGGGGAGCTGCGCGTGCTGCGGCTGTTCTGCGAGACACAGAGCAGCGGAAAGGAGGAGAAGGCATGAGGCTGTATCAGGACCTGCACCCCGCCGGGGAGGAGACGGCCGTGGCGCTCGGCGTGTTCGACGGCCTGCACATGGGCCACCGCCGCGTCATCGCCGCCGCCCTGGACGGCCCGGAGACGCCCGCCGTCTTCACCTTCCAGACCGACATTCTGCGCACAGGGGGCAAGGGCGCGCCGGTTCTGCTTCCGCAGGAGCGCAAGCTGGAGCTGCTCGAGGAGCTGGGCGTGCAGACGTGCTGGTCGATCCCCTTCTCCACGATCCGCGAAATGGACGCGGAGGAGTTCGTGCGCGGCGTGCTCGTGGGCGTGTGCCGGGCCCGGCGTGTCTGCTGCGGGTTCAATTTCCGCTTCGGCAGAGACGGGGCCGGCTCGGTGCGCGACCTCATCCGCCTGGGGGAGGAGCTCGGCTTCTCGGTGACGGTGCAGGCCCCGGTGACGCTCGGCGGCAAGCC
>CALWRP010000228.1 GCA_944383955.1 uncultured Clostridia bacterium | reverse complement strand
CGGAAATTGGCGATCAGGCCCACGCCGTTCTCGAGCTGATCGAAGGCTCCGTAGAAGGAGGCGTCCGGAATCGGCAGGCCGGCCTTGAGGTAAAATTCGTCCGCCGCGTAACAGACGCGCTCGCCGCAGCGCTCGAGCATCCTTTCTCCCCAGCGCTCCGCCGTCCGCACCACCTCCAGGGCCGTCCGGGCCGTGTAGGGCGTCAGCGGCGTGAGGCCCTCGCGGAAGCGCGTGACGCCGAGCGGGACCAGGGCCACGCTCTGCACCGAGGGATAAAGCGGCAGCAGATCGCCGAGCGTGCG
The DNA here is from genome assembly GCA_944383955.1 of uncultured Clostridia bacterium. Lineage (GTDB taxonomy): Bacteria > Bacillota > Clostridia > Oscillospirales > Acutalibacteraceae > Caccousia. Next base: position 4,737 of record CALWRP010000228.1, on the reverse strand, counting down.
CTCGAGCTCCTCCCCGTCGTTGAGGCCGTGGCAGAGCACCAGCTGGCAATTGATGCGGATGCCCGCCTCCGCGAACTGATAGAGATACCGCAGCGAGTCTCCCGCGAAGCGGTTGCCCATCATCCGGCAGCGCAGCTCCGGGTTCGTGGTGTGCACGGAAATGTTGATGGGGCTGATGTGCATTTTCACGATGCGGTCCGCCTCGCGCTGGCTGAGATTGGTGAGCGTGATATAGTTGCCGAAGAGAAAGGAGAGGCGGGAGTCGTCATCCTTGAAATAGAGCGTGTCCCGCATGCCGGGAGGCAGCTGATCGATGAAGCAGAACACGCATTTGTTGCGGCAGGAGCGCTGCCTGTCCATCAGGTATGTCTCGAATTCGAGGCCGATGGCGTCATACTGCCCCTTGCGCAGCCGAACCTCCCGCTCTGCGCCGTCCGCGCCGCGCAGCGAGAGCCGCACCTCGCGCTCCGTCTCGTAGAAGCGGTAGTCGAGAATGTCGCAGATCTCGTTGCCGTTGATGGCGCAGAGCGTCTCGCCGGGCAGAATTCCGGCGCGCGCGGCGGGACTGTCCTCCGCCACGGCATAGATGGTAACCGACATGTTGCATCCTCCTTTTCGCTCGTATCAGACAGAAACGTCCGGACAAAAAAATAGAGAAGGATCTCTCCTTCTCCATTTTCCGCAATGAAAAGAAAGCTTACGCTTCCTTCTTAATGACTTCCCTGCCGTTATAGTAGCCGCAAGCGTCGCAGACTCTGTGAGGGGCCTTCAGCTCACCGCACTTCGGGCATCTGGCAAGCGCAGGAGCGCTCAGCTTCCAAACATTGGAGCGTCTCTTGTTCTGTCTTGCACTGGATGTTTTTCTCTTTGGTACCGCCATCGTCAGCACCTCCTTATAATCTGGAACTTAATCTATCAGTTTTCTAAGAACCTCCAGACGAGGATCTACCTGATGCAGATTGCAGCCGCAGGGGCCTTCATTCAGATTCTTGCCGCAGGAGGGGCAAAGACCCTTGCAATCCTCGCTGCACAAGTATTTGTACGGAAGCTCAAGCAGAATATCCGAACGGAGAAGCTCGTCCAGATCCAGCGTGCGCTCCGGCCCTACCTGAATGACGTCATCGTCCTCCTCCTCCTCTGCGGAATCGGAGAGAATGTGGAAAAACCGGAATTGATACCGCCGTTTCGTCAACGCGGTACACCTGTCGCACGGGGCCTCATACGCAAACGCGACGGACGCCGTCAGCTCAACCGAGCCGTAGGCTGCCCTGGCGACTCCCTCGGCCGCAATCGGAGTGACAAATGGGTAAACGCCGTTGAACTCCGTGTCCGAGAGGTTCAGCTCGCAGGAAAACGGAAGCTGGTCCCGTTCCCCGGAAAACAGGCTTTTCAAATCAAGCAGCATAACCATACCTCAGCGCTACATTTAAACATTATATCGGGTCGGGATCGGTTTGTCAATAGAGTTTTTCGCAAAATGTTGTACAAAAAGACGCTGCCGGAGTCGGGCTCCGGCAGCAGTCCCTGTCATGCTTTTCCTCAGACGTTCTCGGCCAGGGAGCTCATTCCCTCGGGGAGCTCGGAGGCGTCCGCGGAGACCAGAAGCGTGATCTTCACGTTGGAGCCCTGGGCGAGCGTGTTGAGCTTCTCGGCGAAGCTCTTGAAGACCTCCATGTCCTTGCCGATGATCTTCAGCGTGGAATCGATGAAAATATCGGTCACATCGTAATCGCCCGCGCAAATGCCGCTGACGAAGCCGAAGAACACGTCGGCGCCGGAAATTTTATAAGCATCCGTATCAATCAGACGAGCCTCATGGGGAAGATCGTACGTCAGTTTGGAACCCTTCTCGATGACGATCACGTTGCCGTTCGTCGTTTTCACGGCCTGGCTCGCGCGCTCGATCAGCTTCTTGGTCTTTCCGGATCCCTTTTTGCCAACAATCAGTGTAATCATTTGGAAACTCCCCTTTTTATTTATTTCCGCAGTAAATACGGAGGGTTTTTCAAGTCTTATTTTCCGAGTCTCTTCTCGAGAGCCTCTTTCTCCGACTCATAGCCGGGCTTGCCGAGCAGGGCGAACATGTTCTTCTTGTAGCTCTCCACGCCGGGCTGATCGAACGGGTTGACGCCCATCAGATAGCCGGAGATGGCGCAGGCCTTCTCGAAGAAGTAGATCAGATAGCCCAGCGTCTGCTCGGAGAAGTCGGGCGCGTGCAGGACGAGATTCGGGACGCCGCCGTCGGTGTGCGCGAGCACGGTGCCCTCGAAGGCCTTCTCGTTGACAAAGGCCATGCTCTTGCCCTCGAGGAAGTTCAGGCCGTCCACATTCTCGGGATCGTTGCCGATGAAGATGTCCTTCTTCGGCTTGTCGAAGAGCACAACCGTCTCAAAGAGGGAGCGGCGGCCCTGCTGGATATACTGGCCCATGGAGTGCAGGTCGGTGGAGAAGACGACGGACGCCGGGAACAGGCCCTTGTTGTCCTTGCCCTCGCTCTCGCCGAAGAGCTGCTTCCACCACTCGTTCATCATCGTGAAGGCGGGCTCATAGCTGACGAGGATCTCCGTCTCCTTGCCCTTGCGGTAGAGGATGTTGCGGGCCGCGGCATAGCGGTAGCAGTCGTTCGCCGCCAGATCGGGGTTCGCGAGCTCCGCCTGCGCCTGCTGCGCGCCGGCCATGAGAGCGTCGATATCCGCGCCGGCCACGGCGATCGGCAGAAGACCGACGGCGGTGAGCACGGAATAGCGGCCGCCGACGTCGTCCGGAACGACGAAGGTCTCGTAGCCCTCCTTCGTGGCCAGCTGCTTGAGCGTGCCCTTGGCCTTGTCGGTGGTGCAGTAGATGCGCTTTCTGGCCTCTTCCTTGCCATACTTCTTTTCCAGCAGCTCGCGCAGCACGCGGAACGCGATGGCGGGCTCCGTGGTGGTGCCGGACTTGGAGATCATGTTGATGGAGACGTCGCGTCCCTCGCAGAGCTCCAGAATCTCGGCCAGCGCCGTCGAGCTGATGCTGTTGCCGGTGAAGTAAATGTCCGGGGTATCCTTCTTGAGCGTGTTGTAGTTGGGAGATTTCAGGAACTCAATCGCGGCGCGTGCGCCGAGATACGAGCCGCCGATGCCGATCACGATGAACACGTCGGTGTCCGACTGAATCTTCTTCGCGGCGGCCTTGATGCGGGCAAACTCCTCCTTGTCGTAATCCGTGGGGAGCTTCACCCAGCCGATAAAATCGTTGCCCAGACCCGTGCCGTTGTGCAGCGTATCGTGCGCAAGCTTCACCTGCGGCGCAATCGCCTGGAACTCGTTATCATTCACAAAGCTGGAAAGGTGCTTGACATCCACCCGAATCGCCATAACCATTCCTCCTAAATTCAGTATGAAATGTTGTATGTTCATTTTACACTAAATCAGGAGCATTTGCAAGGAATTGAACTACAATTTATATTTTTTTCATTTCTGCCCCCATCAGAAGCGGACAAGAGCGCGAACCAGGCAGGATAATGCCGAGGAGAGCGTCAGCTCCTCCACGGCGGCGGCGGCGGTGACCGGCGTCTGCGCGAGCACCTCGCCGTCGAGCGTGCAGGTGATCTGCCCCACCGTCTGGCCCTGCTCCACCGGGGCGGTGAGCAGCTCCTCGAGCGACGCCTCGCACACGACGTCCGCCTCCCTGCCCTTGGGAACGACGACGCCGGGGATCGCTTCCGCCGTCACCTCCACCGTGCTCTGCATGCCGCACTCCACGGCGACGGACGCAAGGGCCACGGGCGGCAGGGCGGGCACGGTCAGCGTCCAGCCGGAGAAGCCGAAATCGAGCAGCGTGGAGGCCGCGGAAAAGCGGTTGTCTGTGGTGTCGCAGCCGAGCACCACCGCCACGAGCGACATGCCGTCCCGCTCCGCCGTGGCCGCCATGCAGCTGCCCGCCTTCCCCGTGGTGCCGGTTTTCAGCCCGGTGATGCCGGAATAGGTCTTGAGGAGCTTATTGGTGTTGACCAGCTGCGTCTTGCCGCCGCGCAGCTCATCCATCCACACCTGCGTATAGTCAAAGATGGCCTCGTGCGCAATCAATGCCCGCGACATCAGGGCGATGTCGTAGGTCGTCGTCACATGGCCGTCCTCGTCGAGGCCGTTGCAGTTTTTGAACACTGTCTTCGTCATGCCGAGCTCCGCGGCGCGCTCGTTCATGCGCTGCACAAAGGCCTCCTCGCTGCCGCAGAGGTGCTCCGCCAGGGCCACCGCCGCGTCGTTGGCGCTGACGATCACCGTGGCCTTGAGCAGGTCGTCGACGCTCATCGTCTCCCCCGGCTCGAGCCAGATATCGGAGCCGCCCATAGAGGCCGCGTGCTCGCTGGCCGTCACCATGTCGTCGAGGTGAATCTGCCCGCTGTCAAGCCCCTCCATCACGAGCAGGAGCGTCATCACCTTGGTGATGGAGGCGCAGGGGCGCTGCTCGTGGGCGTTCTTCTCGTAGAGCACCTTGCCGGTGGAGGCCTCCATCAGCACGGCGGAGGGCGCCGGCAGCTCGCTGTCCGAGAGCGCCTGCACCCCTCCGGAGAACGAGGCCATCGCCGCCGCCACCGCCAGCAGGCAGGCCGCAATTCGTTTTCCCTTCATTTCCGACACCTCCTAATCGCTACATCCATATGCAAAAGGAGGACAAAAAAGACCGGGGGCCAAAGCCCCCGGTCCTGCGCTCAGCGGCGCACCGGAATGCCCTGCTGCGAGAGATAGTCCTTGAGCT
>CALWRP010000227.1 GCA_944383955.1 uncultured Clostridia bacterium | reverse complement strand
GCCGGGAACGAGAGCACCGGCATCGCCTTTTTCACGGGCGACTCGCGCATCGCGTCGAGCCACTCTCTCATATTTCGCTTCATGCGTTCCTCCCGTCAGGCAGAGGCCTTGCAGAACGCCACGGCGGCGTCGGCCGCGCTGGCCGCGTCGGGGGTGTAGCAGTCCGCGCCGATCTGCTCGCAGAACGACTGCGTGACAGGCGCGCCGCCGATCATGATCTTCACCTTGTCGTGGATACCGGCCTCGTTGGCCTTCTTCACCACGTTCTCCATCTCGCACATCGTGGTCGTCAGCAGAGCGGAGCAGCAGATGATCTGGCAGCCCTGGTCGATCGCCGTCTGCACGTAAGTCTCGGGGGCCACGTCGGTGCCCAGGTCGATGACCTCGAGGCCCTTGCCCTCCATCATCATCTTCACCAGGTTCTTGCCGATGTCGTGCAGGTCGCCGCGCACGGTGCCGATGCAGACCTTGCCCGCCGCCACGACGCCGGCCTCGGCCATCAGGGGCTTGAGCAGAGCCGCGCCCATGTTCATCGCGCGCGCCGCCACGAGCACCTCGGGCACGAAGACCTCGTTGTTCTTGAATTTCTCGCCGATCACGCTCATGCCGCTCAGAAGGCCCTCGTTCAGAATCTCCTCCACCGGAATTCCCTCGTCAATCGCCTGCTGCACCAGCTGCTTGACAACCTTGGCCTTGCCCTTCTGCAGGTTCTCGGAAATGTCGTTCAGAGTGCTCATCGTGTTTTCTCCTTTTCAATCCATTTTTCAGGCTCGAGCCCGTTTGTCTTCAATATAGACCTTTGCTCCGAAAAAACCTTGTACAAAAGAAAACTTTTTGGTATTATTTTGCTCTCTTTCTTGACACTCCATTTTTTGCGCTCTACAATGAAGGCAGACGTCCTCCGCCCGGCGGCGGTTCCGCGCGGCGCGGGCAGGGGAGGCAAAACCGGCGCGGAATCGCCGCGCCCCAAAACGGAAAGGGAGGCTGGCTCCATGCGGGAGGAAGCGTTTGACCGGAAGCTGGCGGAGGAGTGCGCGCGGGCGTTCTCGCTCTCCACGGGCCTGGGCTGCACGCTCTCGGACAAGGAGGGCGCGATTTTCGCGGATTTCGGCTACAGCTGCGAGAAATGCCGTCTCTGCGAGGTGACGGGCGGCACGCGCGTGGGCTGCATCCGCGCGCATATTTACGGCATGACGGAGGCCGAGCGCTTCGGCGGCAAATATATCTATTTCTGCCCCAAGGGGCTGACGTGCTTCGTCTCCCCCATTCTCGCCGAGGACGGCGCGCAGGCCAAGATCACCGTCGGCCCGTTCATCATGGTGGAGCGGCAGGACTTCATCGACTGCGAGCTCATCGAGAACGCCCGCCTCACGGGCGAGACGCTCGAGCGCGCGATCGCCGTGGTGGAGGAGGTGCCCCTCGCCCCGCCGGAGCGCGTCAACCAGCTCTCGACGCTGCTCTTCATGGCCGTCGGCTTTCTCAACAACGTCTCCGCCGAGAACCGCCTTTTGCAAAACCGCCGCTCAGACGCCATCCAGGGCCAGATCACGGCCTATATCCAGACGCTCAAGCTCGAGGGCGACTCCCGCGATTACCCCTTCGATCTCGAACGCCGCCTGCTGCAGAGCATCTCCCGCCAGGAGCGCGAGGAATCCCAGCGGCTGCTCAACGAGCTGCTCGGGGCCATCCTCTTCGCGGACGGCGGCAACCTCGAGCTCATGAAATCCCGTGTCTACGAGCTGCTCGTCCTCATCTCGCGCACCGCCATCAACAGCGGAGCCGATCCCTCGCGCACGCTGCGCCTCAACCAGGAGTCCCTGCGCCGCCTGGCCGGCTTTCACACCATCGACAGCCTCTGCCTCTGGCTCTCCGGCGCGCTCAACGGCTTCATGGACGAGCTCTTCACCTTCGCCGACGCCAAGCATGCCGACGTCATCCACCGCTGCATCCAGTATCTCGGCGAGCACTACGCCGAGCCCATCACGCTCTCGGACGCCGCCGACCACGTCTATCTCACGCCCTCCTACCTCTGCCGCGTCTTCAAGCGCGAGACGGGCCTCGCGTTCAACGAATATCTCAACCGCCTGCGTGTGAGCAAGGCCAAGGAGCTCCTGCGCAACCGCGAGCTGCGCCTCACCGATATCTCCCTGCTCGTCGGCTTCTCCGATCAGAGCTATTTCACCAAGGTCTTCAAGCGCGTCACCGGCGTCCTGCCGCACGCCTACCGCGCCTCCGGCGGGGACGATTCCAAGACGGCCCCCCGCCGCTCCTAGCGCCCGCGCTCCGCGCAAAAAAGCGCCATGCCCCGGTGCATTGCATCGAAGCATGGCGCTGTTTTTCTGGAAAAGGGCCGTTTCCCGGCTCAGTGGTACTTGCTGTGGTAATAGCGATCCGGCAGCAGGCGGCGCTTGCTGCGGCGGGACGGACGGCGGTAGCGCTTGCGGCCGTAGCCTCCGCGAGGCGGACGGCGGTTGCTCAGCAGAATGATGAGCACGATCAGCACGCCCACGCCGATGCAGGCCCAGGAGAGAATGCCAATCCAGTTGATCTGGCTGTTGCCCTCGCCCGTCTCCCCGGCGGAGAGCAGGCCCACGCCGCTCACGTCGCCGACGCTCGGCAGCTCCAGGCGGCTCTCTTCCTTTTGGGAGGACGCGGCGGAGGAGGCCTCGCTGCTCACGGCGGAGGAGGTCTCACTCTCTGCCCCGCTGCTGCCCGTCTCGGAGGACGCGGCCGCGGAGGAGGCCGCCGTGCTCGAAGCGGGGGCGGTGCTCTGCGGGGCGCGGCTCGTCTGGGCAGGGGGCGCGCTGCTGGGGGCAGGCGGCTCGCTGCTGGGAGCAGGAGGCTCGCTGCTCGGCGCAGGCGGCTCGCTGCTGGGAGCGGGCGGCTCGCTGCTCGGCGCGGGGGCCTCGCTGGAGATCACCGGAAAGAACGGCTCCTCCGGCTGCGAGGAGGCATACGGCAGGGCCGTGCCGCAGAGAAGCGCCATCGCGAGGACGGCGCAGGCAATCGCAATCGGGAACAGGAAAAGCTTTCGCTGATTCTTCTTCATCATGATGAACACTCCCGCCGCCCGCAGGCGGCCTGTCCGCGCCTGACCCGCCGCGGCGCGTGCGGCAAATATTGTTGGCTGCCCCCGCGGCTTTTTGCCTGCAGAAGCCTATACAAGGTTATTATAGCATAACCCGTTCACCACGGCAACTGCCAGTTTTCGCCCAAAATCGTGTAGAGAAGCGTTTTTTCGTCGCCGAAGCCAATCTCCCGCGAGCGCGCGTCCACCTCCAGAAAGCCGAGGCCGAGGCAGAGCGCGCAGAGGGTGACGGTGAAGGCGGTGAGAAACGCCCGCAGCCTGCGTCTGTTGTCGCTCATTGTGTGTTCCTCTCTGTGTTCCTGTTTCCTGTGTTTTAAAGCGCCGCCCCGCCGTGAAAGGGAGGCGGCGCCGTGTCCCCGCCGGGCGCTACTGCGTCAGCCCGAGAAGCGTCTGCGCGAGGGCCTTGCCGAAGAGCTCGCCGGAATAGAGCACCTCCTCGAGGGTGCTGGCGTCGGTGCCGAACTCCACGAGGATCGAGCCGTGCGTCATGTGCTCGTTGTATTTTTTGGGGCAGAAGCTCAGCGGGCGGGCCAGCGAGGGATAGAGATCGCTGACAGCCTGCTGGCAGCGCACCGCCAGGCGCAGGTTGTACTCCCAGTCCGGGAAGCCGAGGGTGCCGTCGTCGTCGCACCCGGAGACGATCATGATCTGCGCCGCCTTTTTGCCGTTGACCAGCACCGTCGGCTTGACGCGCGCGTCGGAGGTGCCGAGGGCGTCGCGGTGGATGTCGATCGCCACCTGAATGCCGGGATACTGCTCGAGATTGCGCTGGATCGTCTCCCCCGAGCGATCGTAGGAGCCGTTGTAGGAGGGGTAGTCGTGGCAGGTTGTGTCGTGCACGACGCCGAAGCCCGCGGCCTCGAGCTCGGCGGCCACCTTCTCCCCCACCGCCACCACGTTGCGGCTGTTGTCCTGCGTGCGCGTGTCGCCCTGGAAGGCCTCTGTGGTGTGCGTGTGGTAGAGCAGGATCTCGACGCTGCCGTCGCGCTTGAGGCTGACGTCCGGCTGCTCCCCCAGAACGGCGGCGATGTCGATGTCGTGATACAGATTCGTATTCTTCACCCACACGTTGCCGTACTGGATGCCGGTGTTGGAGATCGTCGTCTCGTTGATCCCGTTGACAAGCACCGTCTCCACCGGCCCGTTGGGCGGGAAGAGCCCGGCGGCCACCGCCTCCTCCCCTGCGGCGGAGGAGAGCGCTTCCTCGGAGGCGGAGGACGATTCCTCCGGCTCTGAGGCCGCCGCGGAGGAAGCCGGCCCGGAGGAGACGGCCGCGGCGGAGGAAGCCGCCTCCGACGCCTCCGCCGAGGCCGCGGACGCCTCCCCGAAAAAGCTGCCCTGCCGCACGGCGGCGAGAGCCCCGTCCGGCAGAATGAAGCCCGCCGCCGCCACGGCCAGCTGATCCTCCCCCACCGCCGGCATGGTGCGGAACAGGCAGAACACCCCCGCGGCGCCCAGCACCGCGCACAGCGCCGCCGCGCAGAACAGCCGCGCGCCCTTCTCCTCCCGCTTTGCCAATCAAATCCCCCGTTTCCGGCGCAGCATCCGCCATTGTTCATCGTATGCGCCGGGGCGGGGCGTCATGACACGAGGGCCTGGAAATCCTCCGCGGAGAGGGAGGGGTTGAGTGCGCAGTTGACGGCCATCGCAAGGACGGCGGCGGCGCGATCCACGAGGAGATCCACCTCCCGCGGGGTGACGATCATCCGCGCCCCGCGCGGAGCGACGGACTGCGCCGCCCCCTCGTCCCCGGTGAGATCGGCTGCCAGAGACTCGGCGGCCACCACCGTGGGCACCCCCAGGGCGATGACCGGCACGCCGAGCGATTCCCTGCGCAGCGACGGCCGGCGGTTGCCCACTCCCTCGCCGGGGGAGATGCCCGCGTCCGAGAGCTGCACGGTGCAGCCGAGACGGGAGAGGCTGCGGGCTGCCAGCGCGTCCGCCGCGATGACGGCCGCCGGGCGCAGCGCCGCCGCCAGGGCCTCCACCGCCTCTCCCGATTCCACGCCCGTGCTGCCCAGGACGCCGGGCGCGAGCACCGCCACGGGGCGCAGATCGGTCAGCCCCGTCACGCGGGCCAGCTCCCCGCCGATGTGGCGCGTGGCGAGCACGCGGTCGGCCATGCGCGGGCCGAGAGCGTCCGGCGTGATGAAGCGGTTCCCCAGGCCCACCACGAGCACCGGCCCCGTCTCAGGCAGCAGAGCCGAGAGCTCCGCCGCCAGCAGCCCCGCCAGCTCCCCCGTGTCCACCGTGTCGGAAAACGGCGGGGATTCCACCGTCACATAGCGGCTGCCCGCATGCGTGAGCCGCGTGACGGCGAAGGGGCCTGTTTCCTCGCGCTCCTGCTCCGCCTCCCGCGTGTATTCGACCGCCAGATCGGTGCGGTATTCCATCTGTTCTCATCCTTTCCGCGGCTGTGCCGCCCAATTTTTTATTCAGTCTGCCGAAATCGAAAAAACTTGCGCCGCGAGGGCGAATTCAGCTTCGTTTCTCTTGCATTTTCCGCCGGTTGATGGTAAAATATACTCTACGCGACAAAGAAAAGGAGGTGTACACAGATGCCGAACATCAAGTCCGCGAAGAAGCGCGTGAAGGTCATCGCCACCAAGACGCTGATCAACAAGGCCGCCAACTCCGAGCTCAAGACCACCATCAAGAAGGCCAACGCCGCCATCGAGAGCAACGACGCCAACAAGGCCGAGGCGATCCGCGTGGCCGTGAAGAAGATCGACCAGGCTGTTGCCAAGGGGATCCTGCACAAGAACGCTGCCGCCAGAAAGAAGTCTCAGCTGGCGAAGAAGGCGAACGCGTAAGCTTCGCGTTTCCTTAAAAAAGGCAGAGCGAAAGCTCTGCTTTTTTTATTTGCCCGCGGCCCCTCCGCCGCCCCGGAGCGCCGGCGCAAAAAAACGGCCGCGTTTGTTTCTGTTCTATGAATTTGTGCGCGCCCCCGCCTTTTCAGTTGACTTTTCCTCCAAAATTGGGTATCATAAGGTCAGGAAGCAGCGTGTTGATCCGGGAAAGGTCGCGGTGCCTGACCCGCGCGATGTTTTACATTGATTTCGTCGGAGGTGCCTGATTTGAAAAAGAATGGATTCACCGTACTCGTCACCGTACTCTCCGCAGTCGCCGCACTGACGGCTGCCGCCATTGCCGTCTTCCTCTTCTTCGAGAAGAAGAGAAAGGACGAGGAAGAGTTGGAGCATTACCTCGACTGTTCGATCCAGTAATCGCGGTGCGATTTTAGGGAGGGAGCCGTCCCCCGTCTCAGGGGGACTCAGCTCCCTCCTTTTTTTCTGCCCCGCAGCAGCCGCCAGCTCCATTTGAGCAGCTCCCACAGAACCAGGCCTAGGATTTTCCCGCTGAGAATGCGCAGCACGCGCCACGCCCGCCGCACGGAGCGGTAGAGCGGATGGCGCGTGACGCTAGCCCTTATCGCGGGATCGGCAAAACAGGGCAGCCAGAAGGCCGAAGACAATCGCCGCCGAGACGCCCGCGGCGGAAGCCGCCAGGCCGCCGCTGATCGCGCCGAACAGCCCCTGCTCCTCCACCGCCTTTTGAACGCCCTCGGCCATCAGGTAGCCAAAGCCCGTGAGCGGCACCGTCGCCCCGCAGCCCGCCAGCTCCACCAGCGGCCCATACCATCCGAGCGCCGTCAGCACGACGCCCGCCGTCACAAACAAAACCAGAATCCGCGCCGGAGTCAGCTTCGTGAAGTCGAGCAGCAGCTGGCCCACGGCGCAGATCGCTCCGCCCACCAGAAAGGCCCACAGAAATTCCATCGCAGTTTCCCTCCCTTCCGGCCGCACAGCGGCCCTTGTGAGGGTTATCGTTTCCCGCCGCCGTGCCGCTATGCGCACGAGGGCGGGACTTTTTTCCTGAGAAAACAATAATAAAGTTTTTCTTTTCTATTGACTTTAATAAAATTAAATATTATATTTAATATAGTGAAAGGAGGCGTGGAAGATGGCAATTGAAACCGTGCCGGACTGGATGGCGGAGCTCGATTGGGAGGATGTGGCCTTCATCCGCAATTTCGTGCTGGCCTCGGGCTCGCTCAAGGAGATTGCGCAGGAATACGGCGTGACATATCCGACGGTGCGGCTGCGCCTGGACCGGCTGATCCAGAAAATCCGCCTGAGCGGCGACCGGGCCGCCGATCCCTATGTGGCGCTGGTGAAGCGGATGGCGCTCGACGAAAAAATAGACTTTGACACGGCGAAGCTCCTGATCGCGGAGTACCGCCGCCAGAAGGAGGTTTCCTCATGAACATTCTTCCCACCCTGATTCTCACCGCCCTCATCGGCCTGCTCTGTATCGCCGCCGTCACGGCGCTGGTCATCGTGGTCGTGCACCTGTGCCGCCGCTCCGCGCAGCGCCGGGAAAAAACCGCAGAGCGCCAGGAACTCGACCGCATGAAAATTGACGATCTCTAACTTACACTTCGTCCCTGCACGCTTCGGCCCGGCAGGCTCAGCCTGCACGCAATGGCCCGCGCGGCAGTTAAGAGCCATGAAGAGCAAGCGAAACGTTCTGAAAGAACGTTTCGACCGGCTTTCCGCTTCGCGGCAAGCCGCTCGGGACCCGGTCTGGACTGGCTCCCGTGGACCGGATTGCGAAGCCTCCTGAGAACCGTTCCCCTCAATTTTATCGCAGCTAAAAACTCCTACATAACTGCCGCCGGTGTCTCCCGGCTTGCGCCGTGAGACGTGCGAAGCATTATTTTGCGGTGCTGCGGCACCGGAAAATAACGCTTCGACAGCTCGGAGGTAATTTTTTCCTTTGAGGTGCGGAAAATAACGCTTCGACAGCTCGGAGGTAATTTTTTCCTTTGAGGTGCGGAAAATAACGCTTCGACAGCTTGGAGATAATTTTTCCTT
>CALWRP010000226.1 GCA_944383955.1 uncultured Clostridia bacterium | reverse complement strand
GCGTGACAGGCTAGCGTTCTAACCAACTGAACTACCGGGCCACTTCTTGGTGGGAGCAATAGGACTCGAACCTATGACCCCCTGCTTGTAAGGCAGGTGCTCTAACCAGCTGAGCTATGCTCCCGTTGTCGCCGCCGTTTCTCTCAGCGACGTGTAATATCATACTACAAAACCGTTTGGTTGTCAACAGGTTTTTTCAGATTTTTTTGAATTTGCTTCCACTTTTTTTGCAAGAGCTTCCAGCTCCCCGCGCGTGAAGGCATACGTCCGCCCGCAGTACTGGCAGCGGGCCTCGGCAAGGCCTGTCGTGTCGTCCGGAAGCGAGAGCAGCTCCGCCGCGGGCAGCGTGAGGAAGGCGCGCTCTACGCGCTCCCGGCTGCAATTGCAGGCATAGTGCACGGCGCACTGGTCGAGAATTTCCATCGGGAAGCCGTCCAGCACGCGGGCGCACATCTCCTCGATCGTCATCCCCTGCGCGAGCATGGTCGTCACCGGCGGCAGCGAGGCGGCGTTTTTCTCCAGTCTGGCGACGGCCTCGTCGGAAGCGCCGGGCAGCACCTGCACGAGCATCCCGCCGGCCAGAAGACGCCGGGCGTCCGTCTTGTCCACCAGCACGCCCAGGGCGCAGATCGAGGGAATCTGCTCGCTCGCCGCGTAATAGTACGTCAAATCCTCGGCGATCTCGCCGGAGCGCAGCTCCACCTGGCCGGTGTAGGGCTGGCCCTCCCCGAAATCGCGGATGACGCCGAGCAGGCCGCGGCGGCCCACGGCCCCGCCCACGTCGAGCTTGCCGTCCGCGCGCAGCGGCAGGGTGATCTCCGGGTGCTCCACGAAGCCGCGGCAGTTGCCGTTCGCGTCGGCGATGGCGGTGACGGTTCCCAGCGGCCCGCCTCCGTTGACCTTGAGCGTCACGGAGGCCCCCTGCTTTTTGAGCATGGAGCCCATCAGCGAGGCGCCCGAGAGCAGGCGGCCGAGGGCGGCCGTGGCCACGGGGCTCGTGCCGTGAATCTGCTGGGCGGCGGCGACCATATAGGTGGAATCAACGGCGGCGGCCATCACGGCCCCGTCGGAGGTGATGCAGCGAATCAAGCGGTCCATGTCTCTCATTCTTCTCCTGTCTGTGAAATCCTGCGCGCCGCGATGGTGACGCGCTGTGTGGTCTCCTCCGGCTCGCGGAAGGAGCCGCTCTCGAACACCAGGCGCGGCTCCAGATTGGCCTCCCGCAGCCAGGCGAGCACGCTTTCCAGCGGATAGGCGCGCTCGTAAAAATGCTCGGAGCTCCTCTCGTAGAGTCTTCCCTTCTTCTTCTCGAAAAAGTCGAGGTCGATGGAGACGCGCCCCGTCTTCTCCTCGAAATGGTTCTGCCAGGCGCAGAAAACCGTCTCCATGTCGTAGAGGAAGGCCTGGTCCGCGAGGATATATCGGTGCTTGTAGAGCGTGTTCATGTCGAAGACGAAATAGCCCCCCGGCTCCAAAAAGAGGGCCACGCGCGCGAAGGCTCTGCGCACATCCTCCTCGCCGGGCAGGTGATTGACGCTGTCCAGCGAGCAGAAAACGGTGTTCACGGTGCCGTAGAGGTCGAGCGTCTGCATGCTCTGGCGCAGGAAGAGGATGGCTCTCCCCTCCCTTGCCGCCTTCTCCTGGGCCACAGAGAGCATCTCCATCGAGCTGTCCACGCCGTAGACGTCGATCCCGCGCCGGGCCAGGGCCAGCGTGAGGCTGCCCGTGCCGCAGGCCAGATCAAGAGTAAGGCCGGCTCTGTGCCCCTCCCGCTCCAGGAGCGCGCACAGATAGTCGGCCATTTCCTCATAATTCACATTTTCGGTGAGCGCGTCGTAGTAGCGCGCAAACACATCGTAGCTCATGCCTGCTTCTCGTCCTTCTTGTCCAGGCGGCCGAAGACGAGCTCATAGCCGTCGCAGCCATAGTTCAGCGAACGGTTGACGCGGCTGATGGTCGCCGTGGAAGCGCCCGTCTTGGCCACGATATCGCTGTACACCTTCTTCGTGCTGAGCATGTGAGCGACGAGCAGGCGCTGCGACATGGCCTTGATTTCCGGAACGGTGCAGAGATCCTCAAAAAAGTTGTAGCACTCCTCCACGGTCTTCAGAGAGAGAACGGCCTGAAACAGGAAGTCTACGCTTTCATCCTTAATTTTCGAGTTCAAAATTTCACTCCTCTCCTTTTACCACGTGACAATTTTAGCACATAAAAGTAGAAAAGTAAAGAAGGAATCCTCCCGCCGCTCACACTTTTGCACAAGCCTCGTCGATCAGGCGGCGCAGCTCCTCCACGCCCTCCCCCGTCTGCGAGGAGAACGGAATCAGCGGGATGTCGGGAATCTCGCGAAAGCAGTCCGCGAACAGCCCGAGCTGGGCGGCCCGCTGGGTTTTGTTGAGCTTGTCGCTCTTGGTCGCCACCAGCGCGAAGGGCAGCTCCTGGTCGAGCAGGAACTGGATCATGTGCAGATCGTCCGCGGTCGGCTCGTGGCGCATGTCCAGCAGCTGGAACACGCAGGCCACCCGCCGCCGGGCGGCCAGATAGCCTTCCACCAGCTGCGCCCAGCGGGCCTTTTCGCTGTCTGAAACCTTGGCGTAGCCGTAGCCCGGCAGGTCGACGAGACGGCAGTCCGGCAGGGCGTAGAAGTTGATGGTGCCCGTCTTGCCGGGCGTGGAGGAGACGCGGGCCAGCGACTTGCGGTTGAGCAGCTTGTTGATCAGCGTGCTCTTGCCCACGTTCGATTTGCCGGAGAAGACGATCTCCGGCAGCGTGCAGGCGGGGAGCTGGTCGGGTCTCCCCGCCGCGCAGGCAAACGATGCGTTCTGATATTTCATCGCAATCCTCCGTCACTGGCGCAGGTCCGCCGGCAGCTCCGTCTTCTTCTCCGCGGCGGGAAGAGCGGCCGCCGCAGGCAGATTATTTTCCGCCTTGCCGCCCTTGGGAACCGTGCAGGAGGCGCTGGGCATGCGCACCAGGGCAGCCTTGAGCACCTGCTCGATGCGCTCCACCGGCACGAACTCCACGTGCTTTTTGACAACCTCCTCCACGTCGTAGAGGTCCGGCACGTTGTCCTTTGGAATCAGCACCGTTTTGATGCCGCTGCGGTAGGCCGCCATCGTCTTCTCCTTGAGGCCGCCGATGGGCAGCACGCGGCCGAGCAGCGTAATCTCGCCGGTCATCGCCACGTCGCGGCGGATCGGAATCTCGCACAGCGCGGAGGTGATGGCCGTGGCCATCGCCGTGCCGGCGGAGGGGCCGTCCTTGGGCACGGCGCCCTCGGGGGCGTGGATGTGAATGTCGTACTTCTTATAGAAATCGGGGGCGATGCCGAGCTTTTCCGCGCGGGCGCGGATGCAGCTGATGGCCGTCTGGGCCGACTCCTTCATCACGTCGCCGAGCGAGCCGGTCAGCTCGATCTTACCCGTGCCCTGCAGCACGGCCGCCTCGATGGGCAGCAGCTCGCCGCCCACGCTCGTCCAGGCCAGGCCGTTGACCAGGCCGATCTCGTCCTTATCCTGCAGCTTCTCCTTCTTGAAGCGCGGCGGGCCGAGCAGCTCCTCGAGCATTCTCGGCGTAATGGAGATCTTCACATTCGAATCGTCCACCACCCGCTTCGCGCATTTGCGGCACAGAGAGGCGATCTGCCGCTCGAGCGTGCGCACGCCGGCCTCCCTGGTGTAGCCGTCGATCAGCGTGTGCAGGGCGTTCGGCGTCAGCTTCAGGCTCTTGGCGGGGATGCCGTTCTTCTTCAGCTGCTTGGGAATCAGGTGGCGCACCGCGATCTGATATTTCTCCTCGTGCGTGTAGCTGCCGAGCGTGATGACGTCCATGCGGTCGAGCAGCGGCGCGGGGATGGCGCTGTAGTCGTTGGCCGTGGTGAGGAACAGCACCTCGCTCAGATCGAACGGCATGTCGATATAGTGGTCGTAGAACGCGCAGTTCTGCTCGGAATCGAGCACCTCCAGCAGAGCGGAGGACGGATCGCCGCGGTAGCTGCTGCCGAGCTTGTCGACCTCGTCGAGCAGAAGCAGCGGGTTCTTCACCTTGGCCTGCCGCAGGGCTGCGATGACGCGGCCCGGCATGGAGCCGATGTATGTCCTTCTGTGCCCCATGATATCGGATTCATCGCGCACGCCGCCCAGGGAGACGCGCACATACTTGCGCCCGATCGCCCGAGCGATGGAGCGCGCCACAGACGTCTTGCCTACGCCGGGAGGGCCGACGAGGCAGATGATGTGGCCGCTGTTCTCCGGCGCGAGCTTCTTCACGGCCAGCGCCTCGAGAATGCGCTCCTTAACCTTTTTCAGGCCGTAGTGGTCGGCGTCGAGAACCTTCTCCGCGTGCTGCAGATCGATGTTCTCCTTCGAGCGCTCGTTCCACGGCAGGTCGAGGCAGGTCTCCAGATAGGTGAGAATCACGCTCGCCTCGTGGGAGCCGACGGGCATCTTCGCCAGGCGGTCGCACTCCTTCATGAGCTTGTCGTTCTGCTCCTTCGGCAGCTGCAGCTTCGCGATGCGCTCGCGCAGCTCGTCGGCCTCCTCCTGCGGGTTGTCGTCGTCGCCGAGCTCATAGGCGATGGTCTTCATCTGCTCGCGCAGATAATACTCCCGCTGGTTCTCGTCCACCTGCTCCCGCGTCTTCTCTTGAATCTCGTTCTCGATGGAGATGATCTTGATCTCCTCCTCGAGAATGGCAATCAGCCTGCGCAGGCGCTTGACCGGATGCAGCTCCTCGAGAATAGCCTGCTTTTTGTCGAAGTCGAGCATGATGTTGGCCGCGATATAGTCGGCCAGCTTGCCGCAGTCCTTCTGCTGCATCACCCCGAAAATGATATCGGGGGCAATCTTCGCGTAGTTGCGCGCGTAGTCCTCGAAGAGGGATCGCGTGTGGCGGATCAGGGCCGTCGTCGTGTTGGTGGATTTATAGGCCGGGATCTCCGCCTGCGACACCTCCGCAAGCAGGAAGGGCGTCTCGCGGACCACCTGCTCAAGGCGGGCGCGGTACATGCCCTCCGCGAACAGGCGTACGCCGTCCTCGGAGTGGCGCACGACCTGCTTGATCTTCGCCACCACGCCCATCTGGTACAGCTGCTCCTTCGTGGGCTCCCCGTCCTCCAGGTCGTTCTGCGCCACCAGGAAGATCAGCTGCTCCTTCTCCATCGCCCCGGCCAGCGCCAGCACGGATTTCCGGCGGCTGATGTCGAACTGGATCATCATGTCGGGGAAGATCACCAGTCCTCGCAGCGCGAGAACGGGGATCGTCAATTTCGTCGTTTCGCTCATCGGGTTTCCTCCTGTTGAGAAAATGGCTGCCGCGGGCGGCGGACGCTCCGTGCCCCTCGCAGCAGCCAATGCCTCGCGTCACGCAGTGTCTCTGCGTCCGCGCCTTTTTTGTAAACCGATCTTGATCTTCACGGGCTTGCGTTCGCTGTCGATCTCATACTCCGGCTCCTCGTTTTTCGCCACCGTCTCCTCGGTGATGACCACCTTGCCGATCGTGTACTCCGTCGGCACGCGGAACATCAGCGGCGTCAGAAGCTCCTCCATGATGGAGCGCAGGCCGCGCGCGCCCGTCTTGCGCTCGATGGCCTTGCGGGCAATCGCGTGCAGCGCGCCGTCAGTGAACTCGAGCTCCACCTTATCGAGCTCGAACAGTCTCGTATACTGGCTCACCAGTGAGTTCTTCGGCTCCTGCAGGATGCGCACGAGCATATCCTCGCTCAGGCCCTCCAGCGAGGCGACCACCGGCAGGCGGCCGACCAGCTCCGGAATCAGGCCGAACTTCACGAGGTCGTGCGGCACCACCAGCTTCATCCAGTCGCGCGTGTCGAGCTCCTCGCGGCTGTGCACCTCGCCGCCGAAGCCGAGCGAGGAGGACGCCGTGCGGCGCTCCACCACCTTCTCGAGCCCGTCGAAGGCGCCGCCGCAGATGAAGAGGATGTTCGTCGTATCGATGTGCATGCAGTCCTGCTGCGGGTGCTTTCTTCCCCCCTGCGGAGGGACGTTGGCGACCGTGCTCTCGATGATCTTCAGAAGCGCCTGCTGCACGCCCTCGCCCGACACGTCGCGCGTGATGGACACATTCTCGCCCTTGCGCGCGATCTTGTCGATCTCGTCGATATAGATGATGCCGCGCTGCGCGCGCTCGATGTCGTAATCGGCGTTCTGAATGAGCTTGAGCAGGATATTTTCCACATCCTCGCCCACATAGCCCGCCTCGGTGAGCGTCGTCGCGTCGCAGGTGGCGAAGGGTACGTTCAGAATTTTAGCAAGCGTACGCGCCAGAAGCGTCTTTCCGCTCCCCGTGGGGCCGAGCAGCAGGATGTTGCTCTTCTCGATCTCGACGTCGTCGTCCTTCTTCCCCGCGAGCAGGGCGTTGATGCGCTTGTAATGGTTGTAGACGGCCACGGCAAGCACGCGCTTTGCCTTGTCCTGGCCCACGATATATTCGTCCAGCTCCGCCTTGATCTCGGCGGGCTTTTTGAGGGCGATCGCCTCCTGCGGTTCGGAGGAAGGAAGCTCCTCGAGCATATCCTTGCACAGCAGCACGCATTCGTCGCAGATATACACGCCGTCC
>CALWRP010000225.1 GCA_944383955.1 uncultured Clostridia bacterium | reverse complement strand
AGACCTTCTCGTGCAGGCGCGCGCCGTTGAAGCCGGCCGCGAGGCTCAGCTCGATGTCGCGCACGAGGGCGGCCTCGTCCGGGGCGGTGTAGATGCCGTCCGGGTAGAAGCCCTGGTCGAGCACAAGGCGCTGGAAGACGGGCTTGCCGTTGAGCAAAACGCGCATGCCGTCGATCGAGACCTCGCGCATGCCCGCGTAGCTCTTCACGCTGTCCTCGCCGAAGGTGATCGCCAGATCATAGAGGTTGCCCGCGCCCGCGTCCCAGAGGTGAAGCTCAGAGAGCGCGAGCGTCACGGTCGCCGTGCCGTGCTCCGCCCTGACGGACGCCTCGCCGCACGGACGGCCCTCGAAGAAGGCCTGCACGGAGAAAACGCCGGCCCCGCACAGCTCAGCCTGCACCGTCAGCGTGCCGGCGGCGATGTTGGGGAAATACTTGACGGATTTGACATAGCTCTTCGGCACAAACTCGAGCCACACCGTCTGCCAGATGCCGGTGGTGCGGGTGTAGTCGCAGTCGTGGGAGTAAAACAGCTCGCTCTGCTTGCCGTGGGGCTGGAGGCCGCTGCGGTTGTCGTCGGCGGCATAGACCGTCAGGCGGTTTTCGCCCGGGGCGCACAGTGCCGTGATATCAAAGCAGAACGACGTGTAGCCGCCGCGGTGGGTTCCGGCCTCCTTGCCGTTGATATAGACGTGGGCCTCGTAGTCAACCGCGCCGAAATGCAGCAGGACGCGGCCCGCGAGCTGCTCCTTCGTCACGGAGAAGGTGCGCAGGTACCACACGGCGGGAATGAAGTCCTTGTAGCCGATGCCGGAGAGCTCGCTTTCCGGGCAGAACGGCACGGTGATGGTGTTCTCGAGCGACTCGCGCTCCTCGAAATGGCGGTCGAGGCCGCTTCTGCCGAAGTCAAACGCGAACTGCCACCGGCCGTTGAGGTTCTCCCACGCGGCGCGCTCGAACTGCGGCTGGGGATGCTCCGGTCTGGGAATGGAATGCGGCATGATAAACTCCTCCTGTCAGACAATGTCGTGGTTCTCCCGCGGCGCGGGAGGCTCATTTCCCTGTCAGTATACCGCCGCGCGCGGCAAAAGCCAATAGACAAACGAAGCAATAAAGTGAGGATTTCACGCATGAAAGAGAAGCTCATCAGCTTTCTGCCGGATCGCTTCCCGCAGCCGGAGATCTTTTTTGTGGAGCTGACGGGGGTTACCTATCCGGACCCGCGCTACCGCATCGACCGCGACCGCTCGCCCGTGCTCTGCCTTGAGTATGTGACAGCGGGCCGCGGCCACGTGGAGGTGGGGGGACGCTCGTTCTCGCCGCAGGCGGGAGACGTGTATCTGCTGCCCATGGGCCTGCGCCACCGCTACCACGCGGACGCCGCCGAGCCGTGGGAGAAAATCTGGATGAACGTGCGCGGCAGCCTGTGCGGCGAGCTGCTGCGCGCCTACCGCCTGACGGAGACGTACCACGCGCCGGCCTGCCCGCTCGGGCCGCTCTTCGAGGCGTTTGTCGCCCTCTGCGCCGTCCCTCCCGCCGACCCGTGGGAGCTGAGCCGCCGCTGCGCCCTGCTGCTGCACGAGATTCTGGCCCGCGTGAGCGAGAGCGTGCGCGCGGCGGGGGAAGCGCCGCGCCTGCCGGGCCCGGCGGAGCAGGCCAAGGAGCTGCTCGACCGCCGCCTGACGGAGCCGGTGACGGTGGGGGAGGCCGCGGCGGCGGTGGGGCTGTCCGCGTCGCAGCTCACGCGCGTGTTCCGCGCCCGCTTCGGGGAGACGCCGTACCGCTATCTGCTGGGCCGCCGCCTGGAGACGGCCTGCCTGCTGCTGCGCTCCACGGCTCTGCCGGTGCGGGAGATCGCGTTCCGCCTCTGCTTCCCGGACGAGCACTATTTTTCCTCGCTGTTTCACCGCAAGCTGGGCCTCACGCCGTCGGCCTACCGGCACGCGCAGGGGGCCGTGCGGGAAATTTCACAAAAAAACGCGATTTCCTCTTGACCTGGAGTGCACTCCATCCTGTAGACTGAGAACAGAACATAGAAAAAGAGGTCGGCTGACATGACAATCGAAACCATCATCGAGGGCAAGCGCTTCGACGAGGAGCGCGCCCTCTACCATCTGACGAACGCCCGGGTGACCGGCTGTGAGTTCGCGGGCCCGGCGGACGGCGAGTCGGCGCTGAAGGAATCGCGGGGCGTTGAAGTGGATGACTGCCGCTTCTCCCTGCGCTATCCGCTGTGGCACGCTCAGGGCTTCACGCTCTCCCGCTCCACGCTGGACGGGGGCACGCGCGCGCCCATCTGGTATGCGCGGGACGGCCTGCTGCGCGGCTGCACGGTGGAGGGCGTCAAATGCCTGCGCGAGTGCGATGACATGCGCGTGGAGGACTGCCGGGTCACGTCGCCCGAGTTCGGCTGGAAATGCCGCGGGCTGACGCTGCGCGGGGACGTGATCACGTCGGAGTATTTCCTGCTCGACAGCGAGCGCGCGGACATCGAGGGGCTGGAGCTGCACGGAAAATACTCCTTCCAGTACACGCGGGACATGACGGTGCGGCGCTCGCAGCTGGACACGAAGGACGCCTTCTGGCACAGCAGGAACGTCACGGTGGAGGACAGCGTTGTGCGGGGCGAATACCTGGGATGGTACTCCGAGGGATTGACGCTGGTGCGGTGCCGCATTGTGGGCACGCAGCCGCTGTGCTACTGCAGGGGCCTGCGCCTGATTGACTGCACGATGGAGGGCACGGATCTGGCCTTTGAGTATTCGGACGTGGAGGCGGTTGTTCTGGGCCGCATTGAGTCCGTGCGCTCGCCGCGCTCGGGCCATATCCGCGCGGGCGCGATCGGTGAAATTCTCCACGACGCGGACGTGATGGCTTCCGAGTGTGTGATTGAGACGGAGGGGTGA
>CALWRP010000224.1 GCA_944383955.1 uncultured Clostridia bacterium | reverse complement strand
TTTCCGGCCCAATACGAGCAGATTCGTAACTTGCACTTATGCGGTTGAACCGCCGTGTACCGAACGGTACGCACGGTGGTGTGAGAGGTCGGCTACTCAACTAATGGGTAGCCTCCTACTCGATTTAGGCGCCGCCGCACAGTTCACGCCCGGCGGCTCAGGCGGCGCTGCCTTTATGCGTTTGCTTCCTGCCGGCCGCCGTCCGCGCTCCCGGGCAGAGCGGGGAGCAGGCGGCGCAGATACTGCCCCGTGTAGGAGGCCGGGTTGGCGGCCACCTCCTCCGGCGTGCCGCAGGCGATCACCTCGCCGCCGCCGTCGCCGCCCTCGGGGCCGAGGTCGATGATGTGGTCCGCCGTCTTGATGAGGTCGAGATTGTGCTCGATGACGACGACGGTGTTGCCGCTGTCCACCAGCTTCTGCAGCACCTCGATGAGCTTGTGCACGTCCGCGATGTGCAGGCCGGTCGTCGGCTCGTCGAGGATATAGATCGTCTTGCCCGTGGAGCGGCGGCTGAGCTCGGTGGCCAGCTTGACGCGCTGCGCCTCGCCGCCCGAGAGGGTGGTGGCGGGCTGGCCGATCTTGATGTAGCCGAGGCCCACGTCCTGCAGCGTCTGCAGCTTGCGCGCGATGCGGGGCAGGCTGCTGAAGAACTCAAGCCCCTCGTCCACCGTCATTTCGAGCACGTCGTAGATGCTTTTGCCCTTGTATTTGACCTCCAGCGTTTCGCGGTTGTAGCGCCGTCCCTTGCACACGTCGCAGGGCACGTAGACGTCCGGCAAAAAGTGCATCTCAATTTTGAGGATGCCGTCGCCCTGGCAGGCCTCGCAGCGGCCGCCCTTGACGTTGAAGGAGAAGCGGCCCGCCCCGTAGCCGTGCAGCTTGGCGTCCTGCGTGGAGGCGTAGAGCTCGCGGATATCGCCGAACACGCCGGTGTAGGTGGCGGGGTTCGAGCGCGGCGTGCGGCCGATGGGCGCCTGGTTGATCTCGATCACCTTGTCGAGGAATTCCACGCCCTTGATCTGCTTGAATTTTCCGGGCCGGCTGCGCGCCCCGTTGAGGACGGCGGCCAGGTGCTTATAAAGAATTTCGTTGATGAGCGACGATTTGCCGGAGCCGGACACGCCGGTGACGCAGACAAACTTGCCGAGCGGAATATCCACCGTGATGCCGCGCAGATTGTTCTGCGCCGCCCCGAGGATGCGCAGCTTTTTCCCGTTGCCGGGCCGCCGCTGCTGAGGAACGGGCACCTGCCGCCTGCCGCTCAGGTATTGCCCGGTGATGCTCTCCTCGCAGCGCAGGATGCCCTCCACGCTGCCGTTGTAGACGACCTCGCCGCCGTGGACGCCCGCGCCGGGGCCGATGTCGACGATGTGGTCGGCGGCGCGCATCGTGTCCTCGTCATGCTCGACGACGATGACGGTGTTGCCCAGGTCGCGCAGGTGCTTGAGCGTCGCCAGGAGCTTGTCGTTGTCGCGCTGGTGCAGGCCGATGCTCGGCTCATCGAGGATATAGAGCACGCCCATCAGCGAGGAGCCGATCTGCGTGGCGAGCCGGATGCGCTGGCTCTCGCCGCCGGAGAGCGTCCCCGCCGCGCGGGAGAGCGTCAGATAGCCGAGGCCGACGCTCTGCAGAAAGCCGAGGCGGCTCTTGATCTCCTTGAGGATGGTGCGCGCAATCAGGAACTCCTTGTCGGAGAGCTGGAGCTTCTCCACGAAGTCGAGCGCCCGCACGACGGAGAGATCGCACAGCTCCGCGATGTTCAGCCCGCCCACGGTGACGGCCAGGCTCAGCGGGGAGAGGCGCTTGCCGCGGCAGGCGTCGCAGGGGATGGCGCTCATGTAGGACTCGATCTCCTCCTTGATCCACGCGCTCTGCGTCTCGCGGAAGCGGCGGTCGAGGTTGTTGATGATGCCCTCGAACTCCGCCTCATAGCGGGCGGTGCCGCTGGCCGTCTCGCGCTGCAGCTTGAGCTTTTCTCCCTTCGTGCCGTAGAGGAGAATGTCGACAATCTCCTTCGGCAGCTCGCCGAGCGGCGTGTCGAGGGAGAAGTGATAGTGCTTTGCCAGGGCGTTCATATACATCGCGGCCACGGTATTGCCCTCCATGGCCCAGCCGCTGCCCTTGAGGCCGCCCGCGTTGATGGATTTCGTCCAGTCGGGAATCACGCGGTCGGGGTCGATCTTCATGAAGACGCCGAGGCCGGTGCACTTCGGGCAGGCGCCGTAGGGGTTGTTGAAGGAGAACATGCGCGGCGTCAGCTCCTCGATGCTGTAGCCGTGCTCCGGGCAGGCGTAATTCTGAGAGAAGGTGTAGTCCTCCCCGTCTATCACGCTCACCACGGAGATGCCGCCCGTGAGGGAGGAGGCCGTCTCGATGGAGTCCGCAAGGCGGGAGCGGATCGACTCCTGGATGACGAGGCGGTCGACGACGATCTCGATGGTGTGCTTGTTGTTCTTCGCGAGCTTGATCGGCTCGGAGAGGTCGTAGAGGATGCCGTCGCAGCGCACGCGGGCAAAGCCGCTCTTTCTCGCGCTCTCGAGCTCCTTGAGATGCTCGCCCTTGCGCCCGCGGACGACGGGGGCGAGAATCTGGATTTTGCTGCGCTCCGGCAGCGCCATCACCCGGTCGACGATCTGGTCGATCGTCTGCTGGCGGATCTCCCTGCCGCACACAGGGCAGTGGGGGATGCCGATCCGCGCGTAGAGCAGGCGCAGGTAGTCGTAGATCTCCGTCACCGTGCCCACGGTCGAGCGCGGGTTTTTGGAGGTTGTCTTCTGATCGATGGAGATGGCGGGGGAGAGGCCCTCGATGTAGTCGAGGTCCGGCTTCTCCATCTGGCCCAAAAACTGGCGCGCATAGGAGGAGAGCGACTCCACATAGCGCCGCTGGCCCTCCGCGTAGATGGTGTCGAACGCCAGCGACGACTTTCCGGAGCCGGAAAGTCCCGTGAAGACGATCAGCTTGTCGCGCGGGATGTGCAGATCGATGTTCTTGAGGTTGTGCTCTCTCGCGCCCTTGATGAAAATATCCTTTGCACTCAACGTTCCGGTCCCAGCCTTTCCCGCGGCGCGGTGAGCGCCGCACGTTCCGGGGAGCGCCCGTGGCTTCTCACAGCGTTCCCTTTTCCTGTAGCTTTTTAATCTTGTCGCGCAGATAGGCGGCGTGCTCGAATTCGAGAATCTTCGCTGCCGCCTTCATCTCGCGCGTGAGCTGCTCGATCATCTGCTTGCGCTCCGCGGCGCTCAGGCGGCGCTTTTTGCCGCCTTTCCCGGTCTCGTCGTCCTTATGCGTGGAGATCTCCAGCACGTCGGAGACCTTCTTGACGATGGTCTGCGGCACAATCCCGTGCTCCTCGTTGTACTGCATCTGGATGGAGCGGCGGCGGTTCGTCTCGCGGATGGCGGCCTCCATGCTCGGCGTCACGCTGTCGGCGTACATGATAACCTGTCCCCCGGCGTTGCGGGCCGCGCGGCCGATCGTCTGAATCAGCGAGCGCTCCGAGCGCAGAAAGCCCTCCTTGTCCGCGTCGAGGATGGCCACCAGCGAGACCTCCGGGATGTCGAGGCCCTCGCGCAGCAGGTTGATGCCCACCAGCACGTCGAACTCGCCGAGGCGCAGGTCGCGGATGATCTCCATGCGCTCCACGGTGTCGATATCGTGGTGCATGTAGCGCACGCGGATGCCGACGCCCTCGAGGTAGGAGGTCAGGTCCTCGGCCATCTTTTTCGTCAGGGTGGTGACGAGCACGCGGCTGCCCTTCGAGGTGCGCAGATTGATCTCCGAAATCAGGTCGTCGATCTGTCCGTCCGTCGGCCGCACGCTGATCTCCGGGTCGAGCAGGCCCGTGGGCCGGATCACCTGCTCCACCACCTGGGCGGAGCGCTCCTTCTCGAAGTCGCCCGGCGTGGCGCTCACGAAGATCGCCTGGTTGACATGGCCGTAGAACTCATCGAAATTGAGCGGCCGGTTGTCGTAGGCGGAGGGCAGGCGGAAGCCGAAATCGATGAGCGATTTTTTCCGCGCCTGGTCGCCGGCGAACATCGAGCGCACCTGCGGCAGGGTGACGTGCGATTCGTCCACGAAGAGGAGGAAATCCTCCGGGAAGTAGTCGAGCAGGGTGCAGGGCATGCTGCCCGGCGCGCGGCCGGAGAGCACGCGGGAATAGTTCTCGATCCCCTTGCAGAAGCCGATCTCCTCGAGCAGCTCGGTGTCGTACTGCGTGCGCTCGCGGATGCGCTGGGCCTCGATCAGCTTGCCCTTCTCCTCGAAGAATTTGACGCGCTCCTCCATCTCGGCCTGGATCTCCTGCACGGCGCGGTGCATCTTCTCGCGCGGCACGATGTAGTGCGAGGCGGGATAGATGGCGGCGTGCTTGAGGTTGGCCTTCACCTCGCCCGTGAGCGCGTTGAGCTCCGTGATGCGGTCGATCTCGTCGCCGAAAAACTCCACGCGCAGGATGGTGTCGGTGCTCTCGGCGGGGAAGATCTCCACCACGTCGCCGCGCACGCGGAACTTGTTTCTCACCAGGTTGATGTCGTTGCGCTCATACTGGATCTCCACCAGCTTGCGCAGCAGCTCGTCGCGGCTCTTCTCCATGCCGGGGCGCAGGGAGATCACCATGGTGCGGTAATCGATCGGATCGCCGAGGCTGTAGATGCACGAAACGCTCGCCACGATGATCACGTCGCGCCGCTCCGAGAGGGCGCTGGTCGCCGAGTGGCGAAGCTTGTCGATCTCGTCGTTGATGGCCGAGTCCTTCTCAATATACGTATCCGTCGTCGCAATATACGCCTCCGGCTGATAATAGTCGTAGTAGGAGACGAAATATTCCACCGCGGATTCGGGGAAGAACTCGCGGAACTCGCTGCACAGCTGGGCGGCGAGCGTCTTGTTGTGCGCCAGCACGAGGGTGGGGCGCTGCACGCGCTCAATCACGTTCGCCATGGTGAACGTCTTGCCGGAGCCCGTCACGCCGAGCAGCGTCTGCTCCCGGTCCCCGCGCTCGATCCCCTCCACCAGCCGGGCGATCGCCTCGGGCTGATCGCCTGTGGGACGATAGGGAGACCGGAGGACGAATTTGTCCGCTTCCTTCTGCTGTGTCATCCATTCACCTGCTTTCCGGCTGGCTGTTCGCCGCCCCAATGCGCCCCTCCGGACACGCCAAAGGCCCGGAAGGCGCCGGCCTCCCGAGTCTTCAAACGGCGATCGCCTGCGCGTCCGGATAAGGAACGTATGTTTGTCTTGCTATTGTACTCTATTTGCGCTTGTCTGTCAAGCGGGGGGCGGGCCATTTCGCAAAAAGAGCCCCGGAAAAGGGGCGGGCAAAAGGAAGGACGGCGTCCCGCAGGGGGAGCGCCGTCCGTATTGGTTCAGGCAGTCCAGCCGCTCACGCGCGCGCAGCGCCGCATGAGGTAGCGGAGGATCAGCTCGCAGTCCTCGGCGCGTTCCACGCGAAGCTCGGGGGACAGATAGCCGTCGCGGGACTGGTTCATCAGCATGCGCACGGCATAGAGCAGGGAGAGCGTGCTGTTGAGGGCAAAGGCCACGCCGTCCTCCATAATGAGGGCGGCATTCCCCTGGAGGCGTGAAAGCAGCGAAGTGAGCTCTCTCGCGGTAAAATGATACAGCTTCATCGGGGGATATCCCTCCTTTCGCCCCCGATCATAGCACGTTCCCGCCGGAAAAACAAGGCGCTTTCTGCCGGAAAGCCGGGGGGTGGGGGAACGGTTTTTTTATGCGAAAGGGAGAAAAAAGGGGTGAGGGAAGGGGAAAACAGAAGGCCTGCGGGGAGAAGAGTCCGGCGCGGCCGGGCGCGCTCCGGCCGGGAAGGAGGGGCGGCTCTCAGCGGCTCGAGGAGAGGCCGACGGCGCCCATGGTGGTGGCTGCGGCGCCGCAGAGCATGGTGATGATGCCGACGACGAAGACGACGATGGCAAGACCCTTTTTCAACTGGCTCACCTCCTTTTTCCGGGGGAGCGGCCGCGCTCCCCGCTGATTTCCGCACATGCCGCGCCCCCTGCGCAAAGGGGAGGCGGCCGAATGTTCCTTCCTATTATAGCACTCCGCCGCGAGGCGGGTCAAGCTCTCCCGCCGGGGCGGCCGGGCGCGGCGCGCGGCCCGGGGAGCGCTGCCGCCGCGGGCCGGCGGGGACGGAAAGAAAGGGCGATCGGAAACAAAAATTTACAAATCGTTAATTTCCGACAGGGGGTTCTATAGTAGAATAATGAAAGATTATCAGGCGGGGAGGCGCTGCATGTTTGGCTATATCCGACCCTGGAAGCCGGAGCTTCTGGTGAAGGAGTGGGAGCAATACCGCGCGGTATACTGCGGCCTGTGCCGGCGTCTCGGCGAGGTCTGCGGGGGCGTCTCCCGCCTGGCGCTGAGCTACGACGGCACCTTTCTCGCGATGCTGCTGCTCGGCCTTGAGGGCGGCTGCGCCGGCTTTGAGCGCGGCCGCTGCGTCGTCAACCCGGCGAAGAAATGCAGCTTCTGCCTCACGGAGGGGGACGCCCTCGACGCTGCGGCGGCCCTCACCGTGATTCTCGCGTGGTATCATCTGCGCGACGATCGCAGCGACCCGGGCATGGGGAAAAAGGCGCGGTCGGCCCTGCTCTCGCCGCTCGCCGCGGCAGGCCACCGGCGCGCCGCGCGCCGCTTCCCCCGTCTCGAGGAGCTTGCGCTCGCCTATATGGAGGCGCAGGACCAGGCCGAGCGGGACCCCGAGGCCTGCCTCGACGCCTGCGCGGAGCCGACGGCTCACCTGCTCTCGGAGACGCTCGTCTTTGCCGCCTTCCGCGGCGGGGAGGAGCAGCCCTCTCTGGCGAGGATTCTGCGCCAGCTCGGCTATCATCTCGGGCGCTGGATTTACCTGATGGACGCGGCGGACGACTGGAGACAGGATCTGCGCTCCGGCTCGTTCAACCCGTTTGTGAAAAAGCATGCTCTCTCAGGCGAGCCGGACGAGGCTGCCGCCGCGCGGCTGCGCGACGACGCCAACGGAACGCTCAACCTGTCCGCGGCGCAGATCAACGCGGCGTTCGCCCTGCTGGAGCTGCGCCAGTTCGAGCCCATCCTGCGCAACATTGTGACGCAGGGCCTGCCGCAGATGCAGCGGCAAATTTTGTATCAGGAGAAGAAGGAGAATGGCGATGTCGGATCCGTATAAGGTGCTGGGCGTGTCTCCCACTGCAACAGATGACGAGGTGAAGGCGGCGTATCGCGAGCTGGCGAAGAAATACCATCCCGATAACTACGCCGACAGCCCTCTGGCGGATCTGGCGGGCGAGAAGATGAAGGAGGTCAACGAGGCCTACGACGAGGTGATGGCGCAGCGCCGCCGCCGCGCGCAGGGCGGGGCCTCCCAGGGCGGCGCTTCCCAGAGCGGCGGCTATCAGGGCGGCTACCAGGGCGGCGGCTATGGCTACGGCTCGTCCTCGTCCTCCTTCTATGACGTGCGCAGCCTCATCATGAACGGCCGCATCGCCGACGCCGAGCAGATTCTCAACGGCGTCCCGGCCGACGGGCGCAGCGCGGAGTGGTTCTTTCTCAAGGGCACGGTGCTCTACAAGCGCGGCTGGCTCGACGAGGCCTACAATCACTTTGTGCGCGCCTCCCAGATGGAGCCGGGCAACATGGAATACCGCTCGGCGATGAACCAGGTGATGAATCAGCGCAACGGCGGCTACGGCGGCTACAATCCGAACGGGCAGATGGGCGGCTGCACGGCCTGCGACGTCTGCAACGGCCTGATCTGCGCCGACTGCTGCTGCGAATGTATGGGCGGTGATCTGATCTCATGTTGCTGAAGCAGGGAGAAAAGGTGGCCTTCGGCGGCGTTCTCGCCGCGCTCTCGGCCCTTCTCGTCCTCGGGGCGGGCCTCTTTCCCACCATGACCTACGCCATGCCGGCGATTTCCGGCGTGCTGCTCATCGCCGCGGTGATTGAGCTCGGAAAGCGGTGGGCGTTTTTCTGCTATGCGGCCGTCGCCGTGCTTTCGCTGCTGCTGGGCACAGACAAGGAGTCGGCGCTGCTCTTCGCCCTTCTGCTGGGCTATTATCCAATCCTCAAGTCGCTGCTCGATCCCATGCGTCCCCGTGCGCTGCAATGGGCGTGCAAGCTGCTGATCTTCAACGCGGCCGCCGTCGCCTCCTATCTTTTGGCGGTGTTCGTCCTCGGCGTTCCGCGGGAGGCCTTCTCCATCGGCGGCGTTTCATGGGAGTGGCTGCTGCTCCTCCTGGGCAACGCGGTCTTCGTCGTGTACGACAGGGCGGTGAGCGGCCTGGCGGTGCTCTACTGCCAGCGGCTGCACCCGGCGGTGCTGCGGATCTTTCATAAATAGCGGATTTCCCTCGGCAGAGGCCGGCTTCGGCCTCTGCTTTTTTTGCCCGTTTTGCAGGAGCTTTGTGCGGACACTGCAAAAAACAGAGAAAAAGAGCTTGATTTTCCGACGAAAACTGGATAATATTAAATGTGGAACCGTCAGGACTTGTTTGCAGGAGAGAAAATGCCGGATTCTTCCCAGTGTGCGTGGCGATGAAGGAAAAGGTGCGGGAATCCTCGCCGGATTTCCGGCGCTTTTGACGCAGAAAGCGCCGCAGTGGGAAACAAGACGGCGTTTTTGATTTTTCAGCAGGCCGCAGATTCCGCCGGACGTGCAATAGAGGAAAAGCGTCCGGCTTCTTTCATTCGCCAGAAAAGAAGCAGAGGATGGATTTTGGAAATGAACAATTTACTCACGGTGCGCATTCAGAATCAAATGGCCACCTTCTCCAAGGGCCAGCGCCTGATTGCCAAATACATCATGGAGCACTATGACCGCGTCGCCTTCATGACGGCGTCCCGCCTCGGGGCGACGGTGGGCGTCAGCGAGTCGACCGTCGTGCGCTTTGCCACCGAGATCGGCTACACCGGCTACCCGGAGCTGCAGCAGGCCATGCAGGAGATGATCCGCAACAAGCTCACCAGCGTGCAGCGCATGGACGTCACGGCCAACCGCATCGGCGGAAACGATATTCTCGATTCCGTCTTCACCCAGGACATGGACATCATCCGCCGCACGATGGAGGAGACGTCCCACGAAAACTTCTATGCCGCGGCCGACGCCATCTCCAACGCGCGGCGCGTCTACATCATGGGAGCGCGCAGCTCTCTCGCGCTCGCCACGTTCATTTCCTATTATCTCAAGCTGCTGCTGGAAAACGTGATTCTGGTGCAGTCCACCAGCGAGGCGGAGATCTTCGAGCAGATGATCCGCATCGACGAGGGAGACGTCGTCATCGGCATCAGCTTCCCGCGCTATTCGCGCAAGGCCGTGAAGGCGCTGAGCTTTGCCAGAAAGAGCGGCGCGAAGGTGGTCGCCATCACAGACAGCTCGCTCTCCCCGCTGGCCCAGCCGGCAGACTATCTGCTGCTCGCGCGCAGCGATATCGCCTCCATCGTCGATTCCCTGTGCGCGCCGCTGAGCCTGATCAACGCCCTCATCGTCACCATCGCGATGAAGAGAAAGAAGGACGCGGAGGAAACCTTCACCAAGCTCGAGCACCTGTGGGACGAGTACAACGTCTACGAAAAGGTGGACGAGAAGAGCGAGCATGACGCCTGACCTGCTCGTGATAGGCGGCGGCGCGGCCGGCATGATGGCGGCCGGGCGCGCGGCGGAGCTCGGCTGCTCCGTCTGCCTGGTGGAGAAAAACGAGCGCCTCGGGCGCAAGATCGATATCACCGGCAAGGGCCGCTGCAATCTCACAAACAACTGCTCCGTGCAGGAGCTCATCGCGTCCGTTCCCTCCAACGGCCGCTTTCTCTATGGGGCCGTCTCCGCCTTCCCGCCGCAGGAGACGATGGCCTTCTTCGAGAGCCTCGGCGTTCCGGTGAAAACGGAGCGCGGCAGCCGCGTGTTCCCCGTCTCCGACCGCGCGAAGGACGTCTCCGCCGCCCTGGAGGGCTGGCTGCGGCGCGGGGGCTGCCAGGTGCGGCACGGCACGGCGCGGGAGCTGCTGCTGTGCGAGGGCCGCGCCGTGGGCGTGCGCCTGGAAAACGGGGAGGAGCTGCGCGCGGGCGCGGTGCTCGTCGCCTGCGGCGGCGCGTCCTATCCCGGCACAGGCTCCACAGGAGACGGCTACCGCCTCGCAGAGCAGGCCGGCCACACGGTGACGCCGCTGCGGCCCTCTCTGGTGCCGCTGACAGCACAGGGGGAGGACTGCGGCGAGCTGATGGGCCTTTCCCTGCGCAACATCGGCCTCTCGGTGTGGGACAGAAAACGAAACAGGGAGATCTACTCCGATTTCGGAGAGCTCCTCTTCACGCATTTCGGCCTTTCCGGCCCCGTGATTCTCAGCGCGAGCAGCCACCTGCGCGAGATGGAGCCGGGGCGCTACGAGGCGCGGATCGACCTCAAGCCGGCGCTCTCGCCGGAGCAGCTCGACGCCCGCCTGCAGCGCGACTTTGCCGAAAACAGGAACCGCGACTTCGCCAACTCGCTCGGGGCCCTGCTCCCGCGCAAGCTGATTCCCGTCGCGGTGCGGCGCTCGGGGATCCCGGGGGACACAAAGTGCAACGCGATTACCCGGGAAATGCGGCGCGGCTTTCTGCAGGAGCTCAAGCGCTTCACGGTCACGATCCAGGGCTTCCGCCCGCTGGCGGAGGCGATCGTCACCTCGGGGGGCGTGAGTGTGCGGGAGCTTTCCCCGAAAACCATGGAATCAAGGCTTGTGCCAAACCTGTATTTTGCGGGTGAGGTTGTCGATGTGGACGCATATACCGGCGGTTTCAATTTGCAGATCGCTTTTTCCACAGGACGGGCGGCGGCGGAAGCCATTGCATCAAAGCGAGGAGAAAAAGGAGGAATTCTGCAATGACGGCAGTAGCGATTGACGGACCGGCCGGTGCGGGAAAGAGCACCGCGGCCCGTGCTGCGGCGAAACGGCTTGGTTTTCTTTATGTGGACACGGGGGCGATGTACCGCGCGGTGGGCTGCCACATGCGCGCGCTCGGCCTCACCGCGGCCGAGGAGCAGCGGGTGGAGGAGGCCCTGAAGGGCCTTGAGGTGTCGCTGCGCTTCTCAGAGGAGGGCCAGCGCGTCCTCGTCAACGGCGAGGATGTGACGGGCAGCATCCGCACGCCGGAGGCCTCGCGCGCGGCCTCCGATTTCTCGGCCCTGCCCTGCGTGCGCCGCTTCCTCTTTGATCTGCAGCAGGATCTGGCCAGGCGCAGCAGCGTCATCATGGACGGGCGCGATATCGGCACCGTCGTCCTGCCCTGGGCGCAGGTGAAGATTTTTCTCACCGCCTCGCCCGAGGAGAGGGCCCGCCGGCGCTGTGAGGAGATGCGGGCCAAGGGCGAGCAGGCCGATTACGGGGAGATCCTCGCCGAGATGATAAAGCGCGACTATCAGGATTCCCACCGCGCCGTCGCGCCGCTGCGGCCCGCGCCGGACGCCGTGCTGCTCGACACCACGGGCCTCTCGCTCGACGAGGTGATCGATCGCATTGTCGGGCTGACAAAGCAAAAGGGAGGCGTGACGGCATGAGCAGCAGGAAAAAGGCGCCGAAGAAGAACAGGAAAACGCCGCTCTATGCGTTCGGCAAGGTGGTGGCGCAGCCCTTCGTGTATCCGTTCATTCCCTATCGCGTCAAGGGCCGCGAGAATGTTCCAAAGGATACGAATTTCATCATCTGCTCCAACCACCTCGGCATCTCGGATCCGCTCCGCCTGGCGAGCATTGAGAAGCGCCAGATCTATTTCCTCTCCAAGGCGGAGCTCTTCCAGAACAAGCCGCTGGCCTGGCTGCTGCACGCTCTGGGCTGCATCCCGGTGCAGCGCGGCCGCGGCGATCTCGGCGCGATCGATCACGCGGGCGAGGTGCTGCACCGCGGCGATATCATGGGCATTTTCATCGAGGGCACCCGCTCCCGCACCGGCGAGCTCGGCCAGCCGAAGGCCGGGGCCGTCATGCTGGCGCATCAGCACAACATCCCCATCCTGCCGGTGTGCATCACGCCGGTGGGCAGCAAGCGTCCGAAGCTCTTTCACCGCGCCATCGTCTCCTACGGCGAGCTGATCCAGCCGCAGGAGCTCGGCATCCATGAGGGCAAGGCCGTGGAATACCGCAACGCCAGCCGCATGGTGATGGGAAGGATCGCCAAAATGCGGGAGCGCGATCTGAAGGAACTGAGCGCATGAGGCTCTACTTTCTCCTTCTGCGCCTGCTCGGCCCGCTGGCCCGCCTCATCTTCTGCGTGCGCTACCGCGGTACGGAGCACATCCCCCGGGAGGGTCCGCTCATCGTCTGCTGCAACCACCGCTCGGTGATCGACCCGCTGCTGCTGGCCGTGCCCTTTCGCCGCCAGCTGCGCTTCATGGCGAAGTCGGAGCTCTTCGAGGACCACGGGCGGCTGGCCGCCTGGTTCCTGCGCACGGTGGGCGCCTTTCCCGTGCAGCGGGACAAGGGGGACGCCTCCTCGCTGAAAACGGCGATGGAGATCCTGCAGGAGGGCGGCGTGCTCGGCATTTTTCCGCAGGGCCGCGTCATCTTCGACACCTCGCCCTTTCAGCCCAAGGCGGGCTTTGCCCTGCTGGCGGAAAAATCGGGAGCCCCCGTCCTGCCCGCGAGCATCTACTGCGAGGGGGAGCTGCTGCGCTTTCGCAGCCGCGTCACCATTCGCTTCGCGGCCCCTCTTTCCGCCGGGGAGCTTTTTTCCGGGGAGGAGGCGCGCGGCGGCCTGCGCCGGGCCTCGAACAGGCTGGCGAAGGAAATCAACGGAATGTTGGAGGAAAAGCATTGAACATCACAGTGGCAAAAACGGCCGGCTTCTGCTTCGGCGTCAACCGCGCCGTGGAGACGGTCAACCGACTGCTTGACGAGGGGGAGAGCGTGTGGACGCTCGGCCCCATCATCCACAACCCGCAGACGCTGGAGGACCTGGCCTCCCGCGGCGTGCGCATCGCCCGGGAGCCCGGAGAGGCGGCGGGCGGCGTCCTGGTCATCCGCTCCCACGGCGTGTCGCGGGCGGTGCTCGAGGAGGCGCAGCGCTGCGGCGTGCGCGTTGTGGACGCCACCTGTCCCTTTGTGGCGAAGATTCACCGCATCGTGCAGCAGGCGTCCCGGGAGGGGCGGTTTGTGCTCATCGCGGGGGACAGGGAGCACCCGGAGGTGCAGGGCATCGTGGGCCACTGCGAGGGCGAGTGCTTTGTCTTTTCCGACGCCGGGGAGCTAGAAAACTTTTCCAAAAACCGCGGGGATTTGTGCGAAAACCCAGTTTGTGTTGTCTCTCAAACAACTTTTTCGCTTGCCGAGTGGAAAAATAGTTTGAAAATCGTGAAAAGGGTATATACAAATGCCGCAATTTTTGATACAATATGTAATGCTACTGCAAATCGTCAATCAGAGGCCGAGGCGCTTTCGCGCGCCTGCGACGCCATGATCATCGTCGGAGGACGGCAGAGCTCGAACACGGCCAAGCTCTTCGACGTGTGCAGGAAGAACTGTCCCTCCTATTTCGTGGAGGGCAGGGAGGAGCTTCCTCTCGACAGGCTGCGGGGAGCAGAACAGATTGGCATCACTGCTGGTGCTTCCACACCGGCAAGCATTATAAAGGAGGTACTTGTTACCATGACAGAAATCAAGGAAAATCAGGAGCCTAATGTGATGGAGGATGGCGCCAGCTTTGAGGCGATGCTCGAAGAGTCCCTCAAAAGTTTTAATACAGACGAGAAGGTTCGCGGTGTAGTAATCAGAATTGCGCCCAACGAGGTCTATGTCGACGTCGGCAGAAAGCAGGCCGGTTTTGTGCCGGTGGACGAGCTCTCCGCCGATCCGAACGTCAAGCCCGAGGACATCGTCAAGGTTGGCGACGAGATCGAGCTGCTGATCATGCGTACCAACGACCAGGAGGGCACGATCATGCTCTCCAAGAAGCGTCTGGACGCTGCCAAGGGCTGGGAGGCCGTCACCGCGGCTTCCGAGGACGGCACCATTCTCGACGGCACCGTCACCGAGATCCTGCCCAAGGGCGGCATCATCGCCGTGACGCACGGCGTGCGCGTCTTCATCCCCGCCTCTCAGGCCACCGCTTCCCGCGGCGAGCCGCTTGAGGGCCTGCTGAAGAAGGACGTGCGCTTCCGCATCATCGAGGTCAACCGCGGCCGCCGCCGTGCGGTCGGTTCCATCCGCTCCGTTCTCGCCGACGAGCGCAAGGCTCTCGCCGAGAAGTTCTGGGAGACGGCTGAGGAGGGCAAGGAGTACACCGGCACGGTGAAGAGCCTCACCTCCTACGGCGCCTTCGTCGACCTGGGCGGCATCGACGGCATGATCCACATCTCCGAGCTCTCCTGGGATCGCATCAAGCACCCGAGCGAGGTCGTCAATGTGGGCGACACGGTTTCGGTCTATATCAAGGGCCTGGACCGCGAGAAGGGCAAGATTTCCCTCGGCTACAAGCGCCAGGAGGACAATCCGTGGGAGGTTCTCCGCCGCGACTATCCGGTGGGCAGCGTTGTGGACGCGACCGTTGTCGGCATGACGACGTTCGGCGCCTTCGCCAGAATCATCCCCGGCATCGACGGCCTGATCCACATCTCTCAGATTGCGGATCACCGCATTGAGAAGCCGCAGGACGTCCTGAAGATCGGCGACGTCGTGAAGGTGAAGATCACCGAGATCGATTTTGAGAAGAAGCGCGTCAGCCTCTCCATCCGTGCCCTGCTCGAGGAGCAGGCCAACGGCTCCGAGGAGGCTCCCGTCGAGGAGTAATTTCTTTCGGTTCTTTTGGTTGTATTTTCGGGGCAGCGGAGCGCGGCAGCTTCGCTGCCCTTTTCTTTTTCCTCCGCCGGTGCCGCGGGGATTCCCGGCACGACAGCGCAGAGGGCGTCCGAAACCGGCCGCCGGAGGGGGGAGAGAGGCGTTCCGTTTATACATTTTTTTAAGGCACCACCGCACAATTCGCGCCTTGGGGCTCAGGCGGCGTGTCGCGCCAAAATTTTCCGTGATATTTTCCAAAAATGCTCGCCAATCCGGCAAGGATTGCCTGCGCTTTTTGGATCATCT
>CALWRP010000223.1 GCA_944383955.1 uncultured Clostridia bacterium | reverse complement strand
CCCACGGCCTTTCGCTTAGGAGGCGAACGCTCTATCCTGCTGAGCTACAGAGACTTATATGAAATTGAATTGGTAACGATCACTTTTGGCTTCGAGTTGATTGGTTGAGCACAACCTTAGGAGGCGGACGCTCTATCCTGCTGAGCTACGGAGACAAAGGAAAGCGCAGTCTGCCGCTGCGCTTTTTTTATTATAAAAGCTTTCCCGCGCAAAGTCAATGCGAAATTGAAAATGGCGAGCTCTCCCCCTCGCCGCCACGCGGCCGCAGTCAGCTCGGCCGGCGCGGCCACGGAGGCCTGCAGAGGCCCTCTGGCTTTGCCGGCCGGGCAGGAGGCTGCGGAGGTCCTCAGCTCATCTGAAGATGCTGCATGATATACGGCAAAACCTGCTTCGGCTCAATCTGCAGCGCGACGGCAAACTCGTCATAAAGCAGGCGCTCGGCTTCCTTGAGGAAGCGTTCATCGGCGAGATAGAGGCGCTTGCCGCAGGCCTCCTGCTCGCGGCGGCGCAGGCGCAGGGCGCGAATGGCGTGCATCATGGCGGTGCGGTCTCCGTCGCGGAGGATCTCGCGGTATCTCTCGCGGCGGGCGTCACGATTCTCGATCCACGGCGCCTGCATCTGCGGCAGGGCGTCAATCAGCCCCACGACCTCCTCCCTGGACGGAAGCGGGCGCAGCTTATCGGCATTCTGCTCGCTCTCCACCGGCACATAGGCCGTGGAAACGCCGCACTTGTAGACCGGCTTGAGCACATAATACTCGCGCTCGCAGCCGCCAACCTTCTTGGTGCAGAAGCCGTCAATCCGAAACACGCCATACGATTCATACACAACCACATCATTCACCTGATACCTGACCACAATGCCATCCACCTTTCCCATTCTGCTCACGGCGGCTCTGTCTCCTCGCTTTCCCCCATATTCGAGTACCGCCGTCATTGTATACTTATATTTTACCACAAAATTGGTAAAAATGTAAGCGCTCAATTATAACTTTGGCAGTTCCAGCTAAATTACGCTGCTTATTTTGAGCTTTTCTCTCATTTCAGACACCTTTTTCCCGTCATTTACGTAGCGGCAGACATCGCTTTTCCTCCCGCTGCGCTCTCCGGCTGGTTAAGACAGCAGGGCAAAGCCTCCGCGCTTGCCGTTGGAAGGCTTTCTTCTTTGCCCGGAAACGCCGAAGCGCCCCGGTTTCCCGGAGCGCTTCGACGTTTAGAGGAAGAATTTTATGAAAAAGAGTCTTGTAATCGGATGAGAAAAGGTGGTATTCGGGGGTTATTCGCCGGTCGATTCGGCGAGCGTTACCTCCACGGAGAAGGTCTGCCGGCTCAGGCCGTTGTAGACCTCGAGCGTTACGGTGTCGCCGGCCTTCTTCTGCGTCAGGTAAGCGGTGATGGCGGTCTGGCTGTCCACGGTCACGTCGTCAATCCTGGTGATGATGCAGCCCTGGGTGATGCCCGCCGCGGAGACGGAGGGGTTGGTCACGCTGGCGACATACATGCCGCCGGTCTGGAAGCCGTAGAAGCGGGCCGTCATGCTGTCGATATACTGGCCGGTGATGCCGAGCACCGCTCTGTCCTTCACATAGCCGTATTCCTTCAGGCTCGAGATCACCGACTGCGCGGTGTCGATCGGGATGGCGAAGCCGAGGCCCTCATA
This sequence comes from uncultured Clostridia bacterium, assembly GCA_944383955.1. Taxonomy (GTDB): domain Bacteria; phylum Bacillota; class Clostridia; order Oscillospirales; family Acutalibacteraceae; genus Caccousia. Next base: position 2,802 of record CALWRP010000223.1, on the reverse strand, counting down.
GCCGGTGGCGGCAATCTTCGAGGAGTTGATGCCCACGACCTGGCCGTATTTGTTGACGAGCGCGCCGCCGGAGTTGCCGGGGTTGATGGCGGCGTCGGTCTGGATGCATTCCATGGTGTAGCCGTCCTCGGTGGTGATGGTGCGGTTGAGGGCGGAGACGTAGCCCACGGTGACGCTGGAGCTGAACTTCAGGCCGCCCGGGTTGCCGATGGCCATCACCTGATCGGCAACCTTCAGATCGTCGGAGGAGCCGAAGGTGGCGGGCACGAGGTTGGTGGCCTCGATCTTCACAACGGCCAGGTCGGTCACGCTGTCGCTGCCGACGAGCGTCGCCTCATAGGTGGAGCCGTCGTAGAGCACGACCTTGAGGGAATCGGCGCCCTCCACCACGTGGGCGTTGGTGATGATGTAGCCGTCCTCAGTGGCGATGATGCCGGAGCCCTCGCCGGCGTCCTCCTCCTCCGCGTCCTCCGTGGAGCCGAAGTAGAAGCTCTGGTTCGTCTTCTGGTAGTTCTGGATGCAGACGACGGAGGGAATCACCTTCTCGGCGATCTCATTGAGGCTCAGCTCGCCGGAGGTGGACGCCTGGCTCGTGGTGGAGCTGCCGTCGTCGCTCACCATCTTGTTGATCGTGAAGGCCGGGGAGGCGCCCGTGTCGCTGCTTCCCACGGCGATGTAGCCGCCGTTGATCAGCGCCGCGAACCCGGCGATGGAGCCCGCCGAGACGAGCACGCAGGCCAGCACGCCTGCCATCACCTTCACGGCCAGCCGCTTGCCGCGGCTCATGGGCTTTTTCTCCTTCTTCGGCTTCTTCGGCGGCTGCGGGGCCTGCTGGGCGTAGCGGTAGCTGCTGCCGTCCCACACGGTCTGGCCGTTGGGCTGGCCTCCCTGCCACACCTGCTGGCTGTAGCCTCCCTGCTCCTGCGAGCCGTACGGCGTCTGATATTCGTTATAGTAAGCGCCGTATCCTGTCTGGCTGTAGCTCTGTCCGGAGGTCTGCTGCGAGGGCGTTTCCTGTGCGGACACGTTGCGGTCGGCATCCTGATGGTTCAGATTCTGGTTGTTCATCGGATCATACATACTCTGTCATCCTTTCCCGGCGGGCCGTTTTGGCTTCGCCGTTTTTGTTTTCCTTTTGTGATTCTTATTATGCGGGTGCAATGTGAAAACTATGTGATGAACCGGGAACAGTTTGATGATAATTTTAAGAATAAAATATGAATCGCCGCGCGCCGTTTGAGGCTTCCCATTTGGCCCCTGCCCCGATATAATAGAGGAAAGAACGCGGAGCCGCTTTTCCCGGCGTCCGCTGTATCCCGCGTGGCGGAGCGCACCGCCCAAACGGCGCGCTTCCGGCTCCCGCCCGGCATCCGAATCTGATCAGGGAGGGATCTCTCATGTCCTGTATTCACATTTATTGCGGCGACGGCAAAGGCAAGACGACCGCCGCCCTCGGCCTCGGCCTGCGCATGTGCGGCAGCGGCGGCCGCGTGCTGCTCGCCCAGTTTCTCAAATCGGCAGCCTCTTCCGAGCTCACGGCCCTCGCGCACGTGCCCGGCTTCGACGTGCTCCCCGGCCCGGAAACCGTGAAGTTTACCTTCCAGATGAACGACGAGGAGAAGCGGGAGGCCGCCCGCTTCTGGGCCGGCTTCTTCCGCCGCGCCGCCGATACCGCCGTCTCCAGCCGCTACGATCTGCTGATCCTCGACGAGCTCGTGGGCGCGCTCGCCCTCTCCATGGTGCCGCAGCAGGAGGCGCTCGCCTTCCTGCGCACCCGCCCCGCCAATCTGGAGGTGGCCCTCACCGGCCGCTCCCCGTCTCCGGAGCTTCTGGCCCTGGCCTCCTACGTCTCCGAGATCAAGGCCGTGCGCCACCCGTATGAATCGGGCCTTGCCGCCCGCCGCGGCATCGAGTTCTGAGCGGGCGCGCCCGTGCCCTGTCTGCGGCGAATTCCCAAATTTCCCCGCGCCCTTTGTGTATCATGAGATTGGAAACAAAACCAGAAACGGAGGGGCTTCCATGAGCTTTCACGAACAGGCCAGACAGGCCATGCGCAGCGGCGGAGCGGAGGAGATGCGCCGGCGGGAGCTGCTCAGCGCCGTCGAGTGGAACTGCAGCGCGCTCAAGGCCGACATTCTCCGCCGGATTTCCCGCGGAGAGCACAGCGGCCGCAGCGTCTGCGGCGTCTACGACATTCCGGTTGACGGCAACTGGAATGACTCCGTTCCGTACGGCAACCTGTTCTCCGCCGAATGGGACACCGGCGGCAAACGCCGCGGCGGCCTCATCGGCTTTCACGATATCAGCCGCCAGTCCCTCGTGATCCGCGATCCCGACAGGCTCGACGAGTTTTCCCGGCTCTTCTCCGAGCTCGCGCGCCGGGACGGCATCTCGCTCGGCGAGCCCTTCCTGCGCGCTGTGTTCTCCTCCTCGAAGACGAACGAATTCGTCCGGGAGAAGCGCTTTTCCCGCGGGATGCGCTCCCTTTCCGCCCATGTCCGCACCGACGAGCGCCTGTTCGGCGCTCAGCGCTATGGCGAACGCGCCGTTCTGCTGCTGTCCGTCGACTACAGCTACACCATCCGCTGACCGCGCACCGGCGCAGTCCTTTACAAAATTTCAGCAAAAAGCAGCCGCCCGGAAATTTCCGGACGGCTGCTTTTGTCGAAAAAGAGCTTGGGCAACACCGCATAATCCCAGGTGGTGTAGCGTGCCAAAAAATTTTTTGTGAGATGATCCAAAAAGCGCAGGCAATCCTTGCCGGATTGGCGAGCATTTTTGGAAAATATCACGGAAAATTTT
>CALWRP010000222.1 GCA_944383955.1 uncultured Clostridia bacterium | reverse complement strand
AGAAGTTCTTCGGCACGGAGCCGCCGACCACGCGCTCGCCGAACTCGAGGCCCTCGCTGTCGCAGGGCTCGAACTCGATCCACACGTCGCCGAACTGGCCGTGGCCGCCCGTCTGCTTCTTGTGGCGGCCCTGCACCTGCACCTTCTTGCGGATCGTCTCGCGGTAGGGCACGCGGGCCTTCTGCAGCGTCACGTCCACGCCGAACTTGCTCTTGAGCTTGGAGACGATCACGTCGAGGTGCTGCTCGCCGAGGCCGGCGATCACCATCTGGTGCGTCTCCGCGTTGTTCGTGAACTTGATGGTGGGATCCTCCTCCACAAGGCGGAAGATGCCCTGGGCGACCTTGTCCTCCTCGCCCTTCGTCTTCGGGGCGATGGCCATGGACAGCGTCGGGTTGGGATAGCTCACGCCGTCGAGGACGACCTTGCGCGTGGGAGCGCAGAGCGTGTCGCCCGTGTTGACGCCGGAGAGCTTGAGCACCGCGCCGATGTCGCCGGCGGTGATGGCGCTCACATCCTCCTGCTTCTTGCCGCGCATCACAACCACCTTGCCGATGCGCTCGGTGTTGCCCGTGCGCATGTTCACCAGCTGGGAGTCCGGCGCGACCTTGCCGGAGATGACCTTGATATAGGAAACCTTGCCCACGAAGGGATCGGCAACCGTCTTGAACACGAGGGCGGCCGTCGCGCCGTCGGGGTTGACGGAGATCTCAACCGGATCGCCGTTGACGTCCGCGCCGACCTCGCCCGCCTTCTCCTCCGCGGAGGGCGCGAGCCACGTCAGGCCGTCGAGGAACTGCTCCATGCCGCGCATGAGGATGGCGTCGCCGCAGAACACGGGGGAAATCGTGCCGTTCTTGACGCCCTTGCTCACGCCGACGATGACCTCCTCGGGGGTAAACGGCTCGCCGGAGAAGTATTTCTCAAACATCTCGTCGCTCGTCTCGGCCACGGCCTCGTAGATAGCCGTGCGCAGGCCCTCGAGGCGGTCGCCCATATCGGGCATCTTCACCTCGACGGGCTTGCCGCCGGAATAGTCGTATGCCTTATACTCGAGGATGTTGATATAGATATCGGCCTTGCCGTCGACGATATAGGGCACGACGACGGGGCAGGTGGAGGGGCCGAAATGGCTCTTGAGGTCCTCGAACACGCGGTAGAAGCGGGCGTCCTCGTCGGCCAGGCCGTTGACGAAGAAGATCTTCGAGAGCCCGCGGGCGGAGGCCGCCTCGTATGCCTTCTCGGTGCCGACAGCCACGCCGTCCTTGCCGGACACGGCGATGAGCACGCTGTCCGCGGCGCGGACCGCCTCGCACAGGCCGCCCTCGAAATCGAAGAGGCCGGGCGCGTCGAGAATATTGATCTTGTGGTTGTGCCACTCCAGCGGCGCGACGGCGGCGGCAACGGAGGCCTTGCGGCGGATCTCCTCGGGATCGCTGTCGCAGACAGTGTTGCCCTCGCTGACCTTGCCGCGGCGATCGGTCGCTCCGGCGAGATAGAGCATCGCCTCGGCGATGGATGTCTTACCGGAGCCGCTATGGCCTGCCAGCGCTATGTTGATGATATTCTTGGCCGGATATTGTTTCATCTGGAAATTCCCCTTTCGGCTTTGACTAGTGAAGCGGCGCGCCCCCCGCTCCCGGCGGCGGGCCCGTCAAGTAAAGGGCGATCCGAGCACGAAAAAACGGACCTCTGCAAGCAACGGTATCTGCTGCGCAGAACGCCGGGTCGGCTCCCGCGCTCCGCCTTGCGGCTCCTCGCTGGTTGCGAAAAATCCGTCAATTTCTTCGTTTTCAGATACGCCCTGTACAATCTCACCAATATGTTTTATCAATTAAAACCTATTATATCGCAGGAACACAAGAAACGCAAGTGCGAAAGATGAATTTTTCACAACACGCTTCCAATTCGAAACGGGAAATTCTGTGAATTTCAGACAAGAAGCGTCCCTTTTCCCCACAAAGGGCAGGGTTTCTCCCGCTTCTTGCCCGAAGAAGCGAAACACGGTATAATGAGCGAAGAAACACAATATTCGCGGCAGCCCCGCCCATGCCGGGCTGTCCGCGGCGCTGTGGAGGGATTTTCATGAAAAAACGCGCGGCCCTTTCCCGGGAGCGCTTCACCCGGAGCGCAGCCTTCCTGCCCTGCGCCGGTCTGCTGGCCGGTCTGCTGGCGGGAACCGTCTCCGTGCTCTACCGCCTCTGCCTGTCCTTCGCCTCAGAGGCGCTCGGGCGCGTGCTTGCGTTCGCGCGCGGCAGCCTGCCGCTCACCGCGCTGTGGTTTCTAGTGCTGCTGGCGCTGGCCTTCGCCGTGAGCCTGCTGGTGCGGCGCGAGCCGCTCATCGGCGGCAGCGGCATCCCGCAGCTCGAATCCGAGATCAAGGGCAAAATCGACAGCCGCTGGCTGCGCGTGCTGGTGTGCAAGTTCACAGGCGGCTTTCTCTGCCTGCTCGGCGGGCTCTCGCTCGGGCGCGAGGGGCCGTCGATCCAGCTGGGCGCGATGGCGGGCAAGGGGCTCTCCCGCGCGCTGCGGCAGACGGGCGAGGAGGAGCACGCGCTGCTCAGCTGCGGAGCCAGCGCGGGCCTGGCCGCCGCCTTCCACGCCCCGGCGGCGGGCGTGCTCTTCTGCCTGGAGGAGGTGCACCACACCTTCACCCCGCGCCTGCTCATCCCGCTGATGACGGCGGTGCTCTCCGCCGACCTCGTCTCAATCGGCGTTTTCGGGCCGTCGCCCGTCTTTCAGTTCGCCCCTCAGGCCGATTTCACGCCCGCGCTCTACCTGCTGATCCTCCCGCTGGGCCTGCTGCTGGGCGTGCTCGGCTCCTTCTACAATGTGGCCACGCTCCGCGCCGTGCGCTTTTTGCAGCGCGAGAGCGGTCTGCCCGTCTTTGTGCGCATCGCCCTGCCCTTCCTCACGGCGGGGGTGCTGGCCTTCACGGTTCCCGCCCTGCTCGGCTCCGGCCACGAGCTGGTGGAGGAGGCCGCGGCGGGCGAGTTCCTCGTGCAGACGCTTCTGCTTCTGCTGCTGGGGAAATTCCTCTTCTCGCTGCTGAGCTTCTCCTCCGGGGCGCCGGGCGGCATCTTCTTCCCGCTGCTGGTGCTCGGCTCGCTCATCGGCTGCGCTTACGGCGTTCTCGCCGTGCGCCTGTTTGAGCTCGACCCGGCCTTCCTCGGCGTATTTCTTCTGCTTGGCATGGCGGGCAACTTTGCGGCCATTGTGCGCGCGCCCTTCACGGGGGCGATTCTTCTCTTCGAGATGACGGGCTCGCTGCACTGTCTGCTGCCGCTGCTGGCTGTTTCCCTCATTGCGTCCGTCACCGCAGACGCGCTGCGCGTAGAGCCCATTTACGATGCTCTGGCCTCCGGCCGCGTGCGGCGGACGGGCAAGCCGTCGCCGGAGCTGAATGAGGGCAAAACATAAAGTTTTCGCCCGCCTTTTTCAAAAGGCGGCGGGGCGCGGGGCAGAGCCCCGACCACCGGGCTGCCTGAAAAGCCGTTCCCATAGCGCGAAGCTCAAAAAAGGCAGGAAAAACAGCGAAGCGTCTTTTTCCGGACGGCTGCGCACCGCGGAACTTTCCAGCGCACAGCCTTTTTGACAAATTAAGCCTCCCTGCACCCATCCAGCCGGATGAGCGCAGGGAGGCTTTTTCACGAAATATACCGGTTTGCGGCGCTGTGCACCGGAAACCGACGCTTCAGCGGCCCGGTGCTGAAGCGGAAAGAGCTTTGCTATGAGATAAGCTCACAGGCAGCCCGGTGGTCGGGGCTCCGGGCTCGTCACCCCTCCGTCTCAATCACACACTCGGAAGCCATCACGTCCGCGTCGTGGAGAATTTCACCGATCGCGCCCGCGCGGATATGGCCCGAGCGCGGCGAGCGCACGGACTCAATGCGGCCCAGAACA
>CALWRP010000221.1 GCA_944383955.1 uncultured Clostridia bacterium | reverse complement strand
CAGCGAGGGCCGCACGCAGCGCGACGACCTGCTGGCCGTGAAGCTGCCCGTGGTGGAGCCTAACGTTATTGTACCTGTTATCGAGGTATTTCTCAAATAATTTTTTTAGGGAGGGGTGCGATACCCCTCCCTTTTGCCGTTCCGGCACCCGGCAACTCCATGCAAAAAAGGAAGCTGAGCACAGGGCCCAGCTTCCTTTTTGTTATGCCTTGCGTTATTCTCCGCTGTTTCTGCGCTGCATCCTTCTTCTCACCAGGAGTGTGCACAGCGCGAGGAGAGAGCCTGCTGCAACGCCAAGCCAGATCGGCAGGCGCGTGTCGTCTCCCGTCTTGGGAATGCTGTCGGTGGGCTCCACGGGAGCCGACGGTGTGGAAACCGCGGGCTCTCCCGGGGTGGCGGGAATGGAGCTCTCCGGCTCAGACGGATTGGATGGGGTGGAAACCGGCGGTTCAGAGGAATCCTCCGAATTCACCGGATCAGAGGGATCGCCGGACGGATCAAGCGGAGAACCGGGATTGGCGCCTCCGCCCGGCTTATCCCCGCCGCCTGTTGTCGTCTCCCACACCAGAACATAGGGGGAGAAATCGGCGCGCGGAACTTCGAAGGTAATGTGCGTATCCGTCACGGTGATTTCCTTGATCTCCACCTGGCAGGAGTCGATCTTTCCCTCCACCTCGTCGACGCCCATCTCGCGATGCAGGCCCGGGAAGTGGAGCAATTCAAACTTCGTGCGGGAGGTCGTGCCGGAGGGCAGCGGCCAGCAAACGGTAACGGTCTCACTGGCGGCAACCCAGGCATTGCCGTTGTTGGTGTCTACCAGATCCAGATATTTCAGTTCATAATGGCGTGTTCCCCCAAACAGGGCTTCGCTCTTTATGCCGCTGAGAATTTCGTCCGTTTTTTTCCTTGAGTAAGGCTGTATTACTCTTATCCGGCACGTCCTTGTTTTCGACAATGTTGTCGAACAGGAGCCTGATACCGGAGGAATTTACCACCTGCACCACGCTGTTGTTGATATAGTAGGTCGTTCCGGACGGCGCCGCCACACCGGGTTTGTTTCTTTCCACGCTCTCTGCGTTTTGGACGACCTCGCCGTACTGGACCTTTTCCGTGGTGCTGCGCACCCTGAGAAGGCCGGTGCCGGCAGTGATGGAATACTCCGCTCCCTCATATTCCAGGAAGACACAACCTGCGTCAATTCCCTCGCCGTAGACCTGCATGGTAAGATCCTGATCCAGATGATCGGTCACCACAAAAGCGTCGTCTGTCACCGTTGTTCCATCCGCGGTGACAAACTGCATGCGGACGGGGGTAGGATCGGTCCCGCCGCCGGGCACAAACCGGTATACATCATGTCTACCCGTCGTTCCGTCGTAGGAGACAATCTTCCAGGTGCGATGGATATTATTCTTAATATATTTCACTTCGCTGACCCGGATCCCTGTGGCACAGATGGTTTCCATAATCAGAGCCAGCCTTTCCCGTTTGGCCGCGGCAGCTACCAAACGGGCGTATTCCTCTCTGGTCAGCTCGCGCGCCTGATCGCGAAACAGACGGCGCTGCACCCGCAAATGCTTCACGCGGCAGTCCTCTCTCCCGAAAAAGGTGAGAAAGCGATCCAGCGCAGACCGCTTGCCGTTGACCGTGGAGGGAACAAACCCCTGCCCGAGCAAATACTCCTTCCAGCGCGTGCACGCCGCTTTGGTGAGAGGGGTCCCGCCAAGCCACGCGGCAAAGCTTCTGATTTCTCGCAAATATTTTTCTACCGTAGACGGACTTTTCTCCGCTTCCTGCAACGCATATTTAAAGTCAATCAGATGGGCCTGCGTAATGCTGCATTGCTTCATTCTGGTACCTCCCAAAGAATCAATTTTACTTTAGTTTATCTTTTTTTTGCAAAAATATCATGTATATGTAGTGAATTTTGACAAAAGGCTTTTGGGATTATCCATTTTCCGGCGCCACGCCGCCAAAAGAACAGCTTCCGCCTTTTCTTCTTCCGGCGGATCGGTTACAATACAATAAAACAGCTCCGCCCGGTTAAGGCGGAGCCACAAACTTTGAGGGAGGAACCCGGCATATGAACAGCGCGCTTGACCGCAGGCTGGTGCAGATCGTGCCCAGCGGGCGGCAGCTCCGCCATCAGGAGCTCGAATTTTACAGCTTCATCCATTTCACGGTGAACACCTTCACCGGCAAGGAGTGGGGAGACGGGACGGAATCCCCCGCCCTTTTTAATCCCAGGCGTCTCGACGCCGATCAGTGGGCCTCCGCCATCCGCGAGGCGGGGATGCGGGGGATGATCCTCACCTGCAAGCACCACGACGGCTTCTGCCTGTGGCCGAGCCGCTTCACGGATCACACCGTGGCAGCCAGCCCCTTCCGCGGCGGGCACGGCGACGTGGTGCGCGAGGCCTCCGACGCCTGCCGCAGGGCCGGGCTGGCCTTCGGCGTCTACCTCTCCCCCTGGGACCGCCACAGCCCGCTCTACGGCACGGGAAAGCCGTATGACGACTTTTTCGTGCACCAGCTCGAGGAGCTTCTGACAGGCTACGGCGAGCTGTTCTGCGTGTGGTTCGACGGAGCCTGCGGCGAGGGGCCGAACGGAAAAAAGCAGGTCTACGACTGGGAGCGCTACTACGAAACCATTCGCCGCCTGCAGCCGAACGCCTGCATCTCCGTGTGCGGGCCGGACGTGCGCTGGTGCGGCAACGAGGCGGGCGTTACCCGGCCGAGCGAGTGGAGCGTGGTGCCGGCGCGCACGCGGGACACGGAAAAAATCGCCGCGGACAGCCAGCACGAGGACAGCGACGCATTCCGGCAGCGGAAAATCACCGCCGCGGATCTCGACCTCGGCAGCCGGGACGTCCTCGAGCACGAGGCGGAGCTCGTTTGGTACCCGGCGGAGGTAAACACCTCGATCCGCCCCGGCTGGTTCTATCACCCGGAGGAGGACGGCAGGGTCAAGCCTCTGGAACAGCTCATTTCCATCTATGAAAACGCCGCGGGAGGCAACGCCTCCTTTCTGCTGAACATTCCGCCGGACACCGACGGCCTGCTGCACGGCGAGGACGTCCGCCGCCTGCGGGAGCTCGGCAGCTATCTGCGGGAGACATACGGCGTCAACCTGCTGGACAAGGCCTCTCTCTCCTGCGCGCAGGGGCTGCCCGGGCATGGAATCGAGACCGTGCGCGAGGATACGGACGAAGGCTGGTTCCAGACCGGGGAGGGCGTCTGCGAGTGCCGGATCGAAATGGCGTGGCCCGAAGACGTGCAGCCGCGGCGCATGGTGCTCAGGGAAAATCTGCGGCTGAGCCAGCGCATCGAGCGCTTCTCCGTGGAGGCCAGAATCGGCGGCGCCTGGCAGACGGTATCCCGCGGCACAACCGTGGGGCACAAGAAAATCGTTCCCCTGACGCTGCCGCCCGTGCGCGAACTGGCCCTTTGCATCGAGGACGCACGGGTTTGCCCGACGCTGGCGTTCATGGGCGTGTATTAAGGCACCACCGCACAATTCGCGCCTTGGGGCTCAGGCGGCGTGTCGCGCCAAAATTTTCCGTGATATTTTCCAAAAATGCTCGCCAATCCGGCAAGGATTGCCTGCGCTTTTTGGATCATCT
>CALWRP010000220.1 GCA_944383955.1 uncultured Clostridia bacterium | reverse complement strand
CGATCGGGGCGAAGATGATGAAGGACAACAAGCATCTGCGCCGCAGCGTGCAGCGCGCGATGGACGCCGTAGGCCAGGCCGCGGGCGACGTGGTGGGCAACGTCAGCTCCATGATGCGCTGAGAGGCCTTTCAGCAGGCTCACCGGGGCCGTTCCGCGCGATTGGTTCGCCGGGGCGGCCCCGGTGTTTATTCGGAAAAGGGCTGCGTGGAGAAAAGTACAGGGGTGCGCCGCCGGCACGCCGCGGTCTCCGCTTCCGCTCCGGTCGGCGACTTGTTTGTGTGCCACTGTTGCCTGCAAGGACAGAGGCGCTTATCGGGAAAGGGCTGAGTACGAGAAAGCACCTGTGTGCGCCGCCGTCCGGAAAAATTCGCTTCGCTGTTTTTCCTGGCTTTTTCATGGCTTCGCGTGATGGGAACGGATCTCCGGCAGCTGAGTGGTCGGGGCTCTGCCCCGCGCCCCGCCGCCTTTGAAAAGGCGGGCGAAACTTTTGTGTTTTGCTCTTTGGCAGCTTCTTCGATAGTCTGCGCCGCAAACATTTTTCGCCGGCGTTCGCCCCCTCTGGACAAAGATCCCCGAAGGTGCTATCCTATGCGTAAAAGGGCCGTGCGTTCGCCCCGCCTCGGGCTTTGCCCCGCGGGAGAGCACGGCCCCCTGTGCAGCGGTTTTCCGCAATGTGAGAGGGAGGGCATCTGCCATGCAATCGTCCAGGGGCCGGATCAACGGCATCACGGAAGGCGTCATCTGGAAGCAGCTTCTGATCTTCTTTTTCCCCATCATGCTCGGCACCTTTTTCCAGCAGCTCTACAACACCGTCGACGCGATCATTGTCGGCCAGTTCGTGGGCAAGGAGGCGCTGGCCGCCGTGGGCGGGGCCACGGGCACGCTCATCAATTTGCTGGTCGGCTTCTTCGTGGGCCTGTCGTCGGGCGCCACGGTCATTATTTCGCAGTATTACGGGGCGTACCGCGCCGCGGAGACGAGCCAGGCCGTGCACACCGCCACAGCCCTCGGCATCGCGGGCGGGCTGGTCTTCATGGCGATCGGCCTGCTGATCTCCCCCACCGCCCTCACGCTCATGGGCACGCCGGACGACATCTTCGGCCTGGCCGTTTCGTACATCCGCATCTATTTCCTCGGCATGGTCTTCAATCTCGTGTACAACATGGGCGCGGGCATCCTGCGCGCCGTGGGCGACTCCAAGCGTCCGCTGTACTTCCTGATTTTCAGCACCCTGCTCAACGTGGCCCTCGACTTCCTCTTCGTCGTGGGGCTGCAGCTGGGCGTGAACGGCGCGGCCATCGCCACCATCCTCTGCCAGGCGGTCAGCGCCGTGCTCGTGCTCTTCACGCTCATGCGCTCAGACGATGTCTACCGCCTGCACCTGCGGGAGCTGCGCTTCTCCATGCCCATTTTGCGGGACATCGTGCGCATCGGCCTGCCCGCCGGCCTGCAATCCGTGATCTATAATATCTCCAATATCATCGTGCAGTCCACGATCAACGGCTTCGGCACGAACGTGATCGCCGCCTGGACGGCCAACGGCAAGATCGACGGCGTCTTCTGGATGATCATGGGTGCGTTCGGTACGGCAACGACCACCTTCTCCGGGCAGAATTTCGGCGCGCAGAAGTACGACCGCATCCGCCGCTGCGTGCGCGTGTGCACGCTGATGGCGCTTCTGGCCGCCGGGCTTATCAGCTTTGTGGTGCTCGTGTTCGGGCCCTTCATCTTCCGCATCTTCACCAGCGACGAGGGCGTCATCGAGAGCGGCATGCAGATCATTCACGCCCTGGCCCCGTTCTATTTCACCTATGTGTGCGTGGAGGTGATCTCCGGCACGGTGCGCGGCGCGGGAGACTCCTTCTGGCCCATGATCATCACCTGCTTCGGCGTGTGCGTGGGCCGTATCCTGTGGCTGCTCTTCGTGGTGCCGCAGTACCACACCATTGAAATGCTCGTGTGGGGCTACCCGATCTCCTGGGCGCTCACAAGCGTGCTCTTCATCGCCTACTACCTGCAGGGCGGCTGGCTGCGCAGGAGCATCAAAAAGGCCGGCTTCCCGCAGCCGCAGCACGCCGGAAACCCGTAACCCCCCAGCTTCTCCGCGGCCCCGCCGCGCCATCATAAACAGGAGGTTTCGCCATGATCAGCCAGAAAATCCGTTCCATCGCCCCCGAAATGGATCCCCTGCGCCTGGGGATGGGCTGGACCGCCGACGATCTATCCCGCCCGCAAATCCTCATTGAGAGCACCTTCGGCGAGAGCCACCCCGGCAGCGCCCACCTGCTGGAGCTCGCCCACGCCGCCAAGGAGGGCGCGGCCCTCGAGGACGGCCGCGGCGCGCTCTACTTCGCCACCGATATCTGCGACGGTATGGCCCAGGGCCACGACGGCATCAACTTCTCCCTCGCCTCCCGCGATATTCTCTGCGGCCTCATCGAGATCCATGCCCTGGCCACCCCCTTCGACGGGGCCGTCTTCCTCTCCAGCTGCGATAAATCGGTGCCTGCGCACCTGATGGCGGCCGGCCGCATCAATACGCCCTGCGTCGTCATGCCGGGCGGAGTCATGGCGGCGGGCCCGGAGCTGCTCACCCTGGAGGAGATCGGCAAATACAGCGCCATGTTCCAGCGCGGCGAAATCTCCCGCGAGCAATTCTCCTTCTACCAGCACAACGCCTGCCCCTCGTGCGGGGCCTGCTCGTTCATGGGCACCGCCTGCACCATGCAGGTGATGGCCGAGGCCCTGGGCCTGGCCCTGCCCGGCACCGCCCTGCTGCCCGCCGCCGACATGCAGGGCCTGCGCGCCGCCGCCCGCGAGGCCGGACGCCAGGCCGTGCGCCTGGCCCGCCTGGGCCTGACGCCGCGGCAGATCGTCACCCGGGAGAGCTTCGAAAACGCCATCCTCGTGCACGCAGCCGTCTCCGGCTCCACAAACGCCCTGCTGCACCTGCCGGCCATCGCCCGCGAATTCGGCGTCGAGCTCTCCGGCCGCGACTTCGACCGCCTGCACCGCGGCGCCCTCTACCTGGCCGATATCCGCCCCGCCGGCAAATGGCCGGCCGCTTATCTGCACGGAGCCGGCGGCGTGCCGCGCGTCATGGAGGAGATCCGGGGCGCGCTGCACCTCGATGTCCTCACCGCCACCGGCAAAACGCTGGGCGAAAATCTGGACGAGCTGCGCGCAAACGGCTACTACGAGCGCTGCGCCCGCGCGCTTGAGGGCACGGGCCTTTCTGCGCAGGATATCGTGCGCCCGGCCTCCAGCCCGCTGGGCCGCGACGGAGCAATCGCCGTCCTTTTCGGCAACCTGGCCCCCGGCGGCTGCGTGGTCAAGCACACCGCTGTTCCCGCGCAGATGCACCGCGCCCTGCTGCGCGCCCGCCCCTTCGACTGCGAGGAGGACGCCATCGCCGCCGTGCTCGCCCACCGCGTCCAGCCCGGCGACGCCGTCTTTATCCGCTATGAGGGCCCGCGCGGCAGCGGAATGCCGGAAATGTTCTACACCACCGAGGCCATCGCCTCCGACGAATCCCTCGGCAGCTCCATCGCCCTCATCACCGACGGCCGCTTCTCCGGCGCGAGCAAAGGCCCCGCCGTGGGCCACGTCTCCCCGGAGGCCGCGCAGGGCGGCCCCATCGCCCTTGTGGAGGAGGGCGACCTGATCGAGCTCGACATTCCCGCCCGCGTCCTGCGCATCGCCGGCATCGCCGGGGAACCGAAATCCGAGGAGGAGATCGCCGCCGTGCTGGCTGAACGCCGCGCCCGCTGGCAGCCGAAGCCGCCCCGCTACACCGGCGGCATTCTCTCCCTCTACACCCGCACCGCCCTCTCCCCCATGGAGGGCGGCGGCGTTAACGGACAGTGACGCACCAGGGCGCCGCAGCGAGCGCCCCATCAGCGCGGATCGGCGGCCTGCGGGCCGTCTCCGCGCTGTTTTTCACCGCACAGGCTCCCGGCTTTGCCGGAACCGGCATGCGGCGGCGCAGCGCTTCATATGGTAATGGAGCGCGGGCTGTGGTTCGCGAAATTTTATGACGCAGGGAGGAATCCATTTGACAAACGTGTTTGACTATCTCGCCTGGCGCGGCGATCTGCCGTTCTCCGCCGCCCCCTTTTCTCCCCCCGACAGCCTCGTGCTCAGCTGCCTGGCCTACGTGCACTTCGGCGGGATTGTGGGCGGAGTGGGCGAAGCGCCCGTCTCCCTTGCCCGGGCGGCGCAGCTCTTTTCGGCCTCCGGCGAGGAGGGCGAGCGCGTGCGCGTCCCGTCCGACGGAGAGCTGCTCAAAAAAGCGGCGCAGACCCGCCGGTTCGGCAGCCTGCGCCTGTGTCAATATGTCAGCCGCCTCGACTTCGAGGCGGAAAAGCAGTTTGCAGCCGTCACCTTCCTGCTGCCGGACAGCTCGCTCTATCTGGCCTTCCGCGGCACGGACAGCACCCTCGTGGGCTGGAAGGAAGATCTCAACATGAGCTTCCTGGAGAGCGTGCCCGCCCAGAAGGACGCCCTTTCCTACCTGGCGGCCGCCGCCTCCCGTTATCCCGGCCCCCTGCGCGTGGGCGGGCACTCCAAGGGAGGCAACCTGGCCGTCTATGCCGCCTCAAGCGCCCCCGCCGCCGTGCAGGAGCGGATCCTCGCCGTCTATAACAACGACGGCCCCGGCTTCTGCGGCGATCTGCTGCGCCGCCCCGGCCACCGTCGGATCGAAAATCGCGTCTCCACCTTCGTGCCGCAGTCCTCGATCGTGGGCATGCTCATGGAGCACGACGAGGACTACACCGTCATCCGCAGCAGCGGCGCGGGCCCGATGCAGCACGACCCCTATTCGTGGGAGATCCTCGGCCCGGATTTCGTGCGTTTGGAGTCCGTCACCGAGGGCAGCCGCCTCGTCGATCGCACGCTCAAGGACTGGCTCGCGAAGCTTGAACCGCAGGAGCGCCGCAGCTTCATTGACAGCCTCTACGAGATCTTCTCGGCCACCAACGCCGTCTCTCTCGGCGATCTCTCCACCGACCGCCTGAAAAACACCCTCGCCATCCTCCAGGCCTCCAACCGCCTGAGCCGAGAGGAAAAGGCACAGCTCGGCCGCGCCCTCACCCTGCTGCTCGACAGCGCGCGCAAGACCTTGATCGCCGGCCTCCAGCCTTAACCTGCGGAAATGCTTTCGCCCCCACGGTCTCCCGATCCATCCCCTTTCCGGGGCAGGACCGCACTGTGGGGGAAGCCGGCGCCAGGCAGCTTCATTCTCTGTTTTCCGAGAGAAAATCCTCGGCCACCTCGCAGAGATTATCCGGGAAGACCATGCCCTCTGCAAGCCGGGAGGCAAATTCGAGCACCTTCTGCAGATTTTCCGGGCTCACCGGCAAAAGCAGGGCCACGGCGCTCTTCGTTGTCGTCTCGCGAATTTCCACGCCGATTCCCCGCTTCTCGTCCTCCGTAACAAGGTACTCCAACACCGCGTTGTCCCAGGTCGCACGTCCCACCGTTCTGGTCATCTCTTCCGCACCTCTGATTTCTCAATTTTGGCCGTCCGGACAATTCACTGTTTATTCACAATTGCGGGTCTATCTTACACACAAAACTGCGCGCAGGTCAATAGGAAAAAAGAACGTTTCGCAATGTGAATATACGCCACATCTTCAATTTTGGTGCCAAAATTGCCTTTATTTTGTCTTAAATGAGACAGATTCAATCTATATCTTGTGGTCGGTGCGATGAGACATTTTTTTCATTTCGCCAATTTTCGAGTTCCTGTCCGACAGATTTTCCCATTTTACCCTCTGTCCTCCCGGTCCGAAAAAGCCGCTGAACCGGCCGCCTTACACAAGCGAAAACACCCACAGCACGAGGCCGTACACCACGCTCGCGGCGGTGCCGATCGCAATCACCGGCCCGGCGATGGCAAACAGCTTCGCGCAGGTGCCGGTGACAAGCTTCTCGCTTTTGAACTCGATGGCCGGGGAGACGACGGCGTTGGCGAAGCCCGTGATCGGCACCAGCGTGCCCGCCCCGCAGTGGCGCGCGAGCTTATCGTAGACGCCGAGGGCGGTGAGCGTGGCCGAGAGCCCGATGAGGGTGACGGACACGAAGCCGCGCGCCTGCGCCTGCGGCAGGCCGAGCGAGAGATAGAGCCCGAGCAGAGCCTGCCCGAGGCAGCAGAGCGCCCCGCCGGAGAGGTAGGCGAGGGCGAGGTTTTTGAGGAACGGCGAGCCGGGCGAGGCCTTCTTTGTCAGCTCTCCGTATTCCTGCGGGGTGAGCGGCTTTTGCATGGCGGAACCTCCTTGGCGCGGCGGGGCCGCGCTTTTTTCATAGCCTGCCCCGAGCGGCCTGAAAAAATGCAGCGCGAGCGCGTATTTTTACTCAGGAGCGTATTTTTTGACGTTTTCCTCAGTTTCTCCTGCAAAAATATGCAAAAATGCTTGTAAAAAAACAGTTGTACTTTTCGCGGATTTCAATTAAACTAATAAGGATATAGACTGTCACACAGAAAGGCGAGGCGAGGGATTATTTATGAAGAGAAATGATATCCACAAGGTTCTGATCATCGGCTCCGGCCCGATCATCATCGGCCAGGCCTGCGAGTTCGACTACTCGGGCACGCAGGCGTGCAAAGCGCTGCGGAAGCTCGGCTATCAGATCGTGCTTGTCAACTCCAACCCGGCCACCATCATTACCGACCCTGAGACGGCGGACATCACCTACATTGAGCCGCTGAACGTGGAGCGGCTCACGCAGATTATCGCGAAGGAGCGCCCGGACGCCCTGCTGCCGAACCTCGGCGGCCAGTCCGGCCTGAACCTGTGCTCCGAGCTGAACAAGGCCGGCGTCCTCGACAAATATAATGTAAAGGTCATCGGCGTGAACGTGGATGCCATCGAGCGCGGCGAGGACCGCATCGAGTTCAAGAACACCATGAACGAGCTCGGCATCGAGATGGCGCGCAGCGAGGTGGCCTACTCCGTGGACGATGCCCTCGCCATCGCGGAGAAGCTCGGCTATCCCGTTGTGCTGCGCCCGGCCTACACCATGGGCGGCGCGGGCGGCGGCCTCGTCTACAATGTGGACGAGCTGCGCACCGTCTGCTCCCGCGGTTTGCAGGCGAGCCTCGTCGGCCAGGTCCTCGTCGAGGAGTCCATCCTCGGCTGGGAGGAGCTCGAGCTCGAGGTGGTGCGCGACGCGAAGAACAACATGATCACCGTCTGCTTCATTGAGAACATCGATCCCCTCGGCGTGCACACCGGCGACTCCTTCTGCTCCGCCCCGATGCTCACCATCAGCGAGGACGTGCAGAAGCGCCTGCAGGAGCAGGCCTACAAGATCGTCGAGAAGGTCGGCGTCATCGGCGGCACGAACGTCCAGTTCGCCCACGACCCCAAGAGCGACCGCATCGTCGTCATCGAGATCAACCCCCGCACCTCCCGCTCCTCCGCCCTCGCCTCGAAGGCCACCGGCTTCCCGATCGCCCTCGTCTCCGCCATGCTCGCCTCCGGCCTCACGCTCGACGAGATCCCCTGCGGCAAGCACGGCACCCTCGACAAGTACGTTCCCGGCGGCGACTACGTCGTCATCAAGTTCGCCCGCTGGGCCTTTGAGAAGTTCAAGGGCGCCGAGGACAAGCTCGGCACGCAGATGCGCGCCGTCGGCGAGGTCATGAGCATCGGCAAGACGTACAAGGAGGCCTTCCAGAAGGCCATCCGCAGCCTCGAGAACGGCC
>CALWRP010000219.1 GCA_944383955.1 uncultured Clostridia bacterium | reverse complement strand
CCGGCCTCGATGACGGTGACGGGAACCACATTTCCCTTTTCGTCGAAGATCTGCGTCATGCCGATCTTCTTGCCGATGATACCTTTTTGCATTGTTTTACCTCCTATGCAGGTTATTGGTTGGCTTTCGCCAACATGACCCCAGCCGCCGGTAGGTTAACCTCGAATCAGCTCTCAGAGCTTGATCTCGACGTCAACGCCTGCGGGGAGCTCCAGACCCATCAGAGCATCCACGGTCTTGTTCGAGGGCCGGAGGATGTCAATCAGTCTCTTGTGGGTGCGCATTTCAAACTGCTCGCGGCTATCCTTGTATTTATGGACAGCGCGCAGGATCGTCACGATCTGCTTCTCGGTCGGGAGCGGCACAGGACCGCTGACGCGCGCCCCGGTTCTCTTGGCCGTCTGCACAATCTTCTCTGCAGACTGATCCACCAGCTGATGATCGTACCCCTTGATTCTGATTCTGATTTTTTCCTTGACTGCCACTTAGAATCGCCTCCTTGTTGTAGTTGGCGGGCGGCGTTTTTATTTCCTCACACTGAACCGGGTGTTTCCTGCCCGGTCATGAAAAAACCGGATTTGACTTTTGCAAGTTAAACCCGGCAGGTGGCATAAAAACGTCTGGACTCGGCGCGGCGCAGCAACCCTTCATGCGGCCGCAAGCCATCCTCCAATATCTGTCGCCCGGTTTAAAATCGGACATACTCCACGGAAAAACCGGCTGTTTTCAGCCGCAACCTCCCGCTTCAACGCATATCTGTCGCAGTCTCGACCTGATTATGATACCACAGACCGCGCAAAAAGGCAAGCAAAATTTTCTCTGTTCTATCAGTTTTTTTGCCGTCTTTTTTGTGGAATTCGCCCAGGAAAAATTCGCTGAGGGAGCCGGGCGGCCAAAACCGCCCGGCTCCCTCTCACGCCGACAAAATCGGACCTGTTTCGCATCATATAATGTATAGGACTTTCCGCTCACGAGGTGCCGATGACTTCCCACAGCGTGTTGTCGCTGCGGAAGGCGGACGCGCGGCGCAGCGGCAGAGAAATCAGAAGCACGTCGCCCGCGGAGCGGGGAACAGGGAAACCAAACTCGGCAAAGCCCGTGCCGAAGGCCACCGGAACGCCCGGCAGGCCGGCCCGCAGCCGATCGCGCGTCAGATAGGCCAGCAGGCTCTCGTCGAGGCCGTCCTCCTCCACCTGCTCGCGCAGCGCGTCGGCCAGGCCGTCGAGATCGGCGAAGAGGTCGGCGCAGGTGACCTCCTCCCCGCGGCGCAGATCATAGTTGAAGGTATACCATTCGCGCGAGGGATATGCCTGCGACGAATCGGTGATATCCATGGTGAACGAGACGCTGACAAAATCGGCGGAGGGAAGAAAACAGGTGCTGCCGCCCATGAGCGTCAGGTAGCGATCCTGGAGTCCGGCCGCGGGCTCCTGCGCCGCAGAGGACGAGGCCGCGGCGGCCTCAGATCCCCCAGAATCCCCGGACTGCGCCTCGGATTCCTCCGGCGGAGCGGAGCTCAACGCAGCGAGCGCTTCCGCGCGCCTTTCCTCCTCGAGCAGAAGCAGGTCGACCGTCTCCATTCCCTTTTCCCGAAGCAGGTCGTTGACCTCCTCATAGAGGGTTCCCTCAATCTGCGGGTAGGTGACGGAGAATTCCAGATTATCCTCGCGCAGGCTGTACTCCTCCACGCGGTAGGTGAGCTCTCTCGACTCTCCCTCCCCGCCGTCCGGGACAGGCTCCGGCATAACGCCGCCATCCGCCTGCCCTCCTCCATCGGGGGCGTCGGAAACGGCGGAAACAGAACCGGCGCTGGAGGCCGTCTGCTCCGGCATGGTCTCGCAGGAGGGCAGCAGAAGGAGAACGACAGCCGCAAGAACAGCCGCCGCAGCGCGAAGCGTCTTCTTTTTCGCGTTCCTCCTCATGATAAACTCCCCTTCTCAAGCCTGGCAGACACGGGCGCCGCTTTTCCCGCAGCGACGCGGTAGATCCTCCTATTCTTATACTATTCTGTCGAAAATGGAAATACAAGTGGTAATACAGCACAAAAAACAGAGCCTCTATTTTACACGGTTTTCTCGGCCTCCGCGGCCGCTCCGGAAGGCCTTTTCGCGTGCCTGCCGCGGCCTGCTTTCCCGGTTCGGCGGCATTTTGTCTCCCCCCTGCGGGGCAGCGCAAGCCAGACGACGGCCGGGGCGGCGGTGAAGAAGGCGTAGAGATAGCGCAGCTCGCAGTAGGTGGGGGCGGCGATCATCGTCGTGGCCCAGAGGGCGAGCAGCGGCACCAAAAAGAGCGCGCTTCGCCCCTGCCCGCGCGCGAAGAGCAGGGCGCAGGCGAAGAGGACGAGCCAGACCATCGCGGCGATGTTGTAGAGCGGGCCGAAGAGCTTGTCCTCCTGCTGGCGCTCCACCCACAGCTGAATCTCCGGCTGCAGATCCGTGCCGAACACGCGCTCGGAGAGGTTGGCCGGCTCGATGCCGTACGTATCCCCATAGCCGACGATGCCCTCGGCGACGATCCAGTTGGTGGTGCCCAGCCGCCAGTAGCCCGCCGTCTCCATCAGGAAGGCGACGCAGTACTCCTTGAAGTTGGGGAACAGCATCCCGAACCAGGTGGAGAAGAAGCCGCCCTTGTTCGCCTCGAGGAATTCGTCGTCGAAATCGGCGTGGAACTTGATGCGGTCAGCGGTAAAGGCCCAGTAGGCCTCGCGCTGCGTCTCCAGCGGCAGAAGCTCGTCGAGGTAGGCGGCCTGCTCCTCGCTGATGACGCCCTCGCGGCTGGCGACGCGGGCCATCTGCTGCAGCGGGATCGCCAGCGACTCCGCAAACGGGCTCTGCGCATAGCCGCACAGGGCGTAGACGGGCCCCTGCACCACGCCGATGCCCACCAGCAGGGCCAGGAACAGCGGCACGAGCCGCTTCCAGCGCTTCCTCAGCTGCACGCCGGCCACCACAAAAACGCACACCAGCAGGTAAAGGCCGTTGTTGCGCAAAAAAGCCGCCGCCAGGCACAGCAGCACGAAATGCACCGTCCCCTGCCAGCGCAGCAGGTTCCTGCCGTCCGTGCGCACGACGTCCGCCAGGAAGAGGGTGAGCAGGAGCAGCACCCCGCCGAAGGGCACGTCCTTCCACACGGTGACGGCGTACATGCCGTGCAGCGGCGAGCAGCCGAACCAGAGGGCGAGCGCCCAGAGCACGGGGCGCGGGCAGCCGCGGCGGCGCATCCAGTAGAGCGAATAACCGAAGATCGAGGCCATCGCCAGCGCCTGGAAGAGAGTGAAGAAGGCGATCCCGGCGTTCGGGTCGCCGAACAGGCCGCCAAAGGCCACAAAGGCGGCCAGGAGCAGCTGGTAGACGACGGGCTGCTGGTTGGAGATCGGCGCAATGCCCGCGGCGCGCACGTAGCAGGCAAAGGAGTCTCCCGTCATCAGGCCGGGGAAAAAGACGAAGTAGTAAAACAGGTAGCCGAGCATCACGATCCCCGCCCAGGAGGCCCAGCTCATCAGGCGGGCGGGCGCCGGCTCCGGCGTCTCCACGCACAGCGGCCGCAGCGGGTGGGCGCACAGCCAGCGGCACACCGCGACGCCGAGGGCGGCGAAGCAGGCGGCAAAGCACAGCCAGTAGACCAAATCGGGGCCGGAGAGGCCGAGGAACTCGGCGTTCTCCTCATCCACGCGCCGCCCGACGACGACGGCTGCGGAGAGGAAGGCCGAAAAGACGGCGCACGCGATCCAGACGCGGCGCTCTGCGCACCGGAGGGCGGAGCGCACGGCCAGCATCAGCGCTCCGGCGGTGAGCACGCAGATGAGCGGGTTCCACGTCACCTCAAAGAAGCGCAGCAGCAGAAAGGCGCAGCCGAAGGAGAAGAGCAGGCAGCCGGCCAGCGTGAGCGGCTCGCGCTTCTCAGCGATCCAGCTTGTCGGCCTCACGGCGGCTCCCTCCCTCCATCATGGTCAGCAGCAGCTCGAAGAGCTGGCGGTGCTTCTTCACCACCACGTCGAGGATCACCCCGGCCACAAACGAGAGCAGGGCGCACAGCCCGCAGGTGACGGAGACGATCAGCGTGGGGAAGCGCGGCACGAGGCCGGTGCGCAGGAACTCGAGGCCGACCGGCACGAAGAGAGCCACCGCCGCCAGCAGGAACAGAAGGGCCAGCGTGCCGAAGAAGGCGAAGGGCTTATAGTCCTTATAGAGGCGGAAAATGGTGCAGAGCACCTTCGCGCCGTCGGAGTAGGTGTTGAGCTTGGAGACGCTGCCCTCCGGGCGGTCGCGGTAGCCCACGGGGATCTCGCGGATGAGGAAATTCTTGTCCACGGCGTGGATCGTCATCTCCGTCTCGATCTCGAAGCCGCGCGAGAGGACGGGAAAGGTCTTCACGAAGCCGCGGCTGAACGCGCGGTAGCCCGTCATGATGTCGCGCACCTCCGCGGCGAAGAGACGGTTGATGAGGCCGCGCACCAGGCGGTTGCCCGCGTTGTGGAACGGGCGTTTGTTCTCGGTGAAATAGGTGGAGGAGAGGCGGTCTCCGTTGACCATGTCGGCCTCCCCGTCGAGGATCATGCGCACCATCTCGGGCGCGTTCTCCGCCGGGTAGGTGTCGTCGCCGTCGATCATCAGGTAGCAGTCGGCGTCGATCTGGCGGAACATCGAGCGGATCACGTTCCCCTTGCCCTGGCGGTACTCATGCCGCACGATGGCCCCCGCCGCCGCGGCGAGCTCAGCGGTTTTGTCGGTGGAATTGTTGTCGTACACATAGATATCAGCCTGAGGCAGAACGCGGCGGTAATCCTCCACCACCTTCCGCACGGTTTTTTCCTCGTTGTAGCACGGAATCAAAACGGCTACCTTGTTCATCGTCATCCCTCCCTGCGGCCGGGCGGCCGGCGTTCCCGAATCATCGCTTTCGCCGCCGTCCGGCGGAAGCGCGGGAAGCGGGCCGCGGCACGCTCCCTTTCTGTCTACAGGATGTCCCGCATTCCGGCGTTCATGCTGTCAGGGCGCCGCCGCACCGTTCAAGCCTGGGGGACGGCGGCGCCACCTTAAAAAAAGTCCCGCCGGACTCCCGGCGGGACTGAGCTTGTCAAAAAAGGGTGCGAGGAGAAAAGTACAGGCGAAGGCCGCCGTCCGGAAAAAGGCGCTCCGCTGTTTTTCCTGGCCCTTTTGGGCTTCGCAAGCTGTTTGGGGCTCTGCCCCAAACCCCGCCGCCTTTTGATAAAGGCGGGCGAAAACTTTACGTTTACCCTTTGACAGCTTTTTCGGCAAGCTCAAAGCCCCGCCGGACGTCCGGCGGGACTTTTCTCTGTCCTTATCTTTATTATCCCCGTTTCGCGCTTCCTTGTCAAGGCTGGAATTCTCCCTCGATCTCCCCGCTTTCCAGCGCCCGCTGGTACGCCTCCGATAAAAGGATCTCAAAATCGCCGCTGAGGAACTGCGGCAGTTCATAGACATAGCCGTCGCCGGCGACCAGGAAGCCGTCGCCGGAAACAAGCAGCTCCAGCACAGTCCCGTCCGGGGCCGTCAGCACAAAGCGGACGCCGTCCGGCTCCCCGAAGAACTGGTAGCGCCCGATGTACTGATACGTCTCCCGGCTGAAATAGGCCAAAAGCTCCTCCCCGTTGTCCGGGAAGAAGCGCCAGCCCTCCGCAGCCTCCACCTCGAGCGTCGTTTCCTCGGGGACAGCGAGGGTATCGACAATGGGCGGGTAAAGGGTTGTCATCATGGCGTTGTCCCACTCATAGCCGAGGATGGCGCCCTCGAGCCCATACTGCTCGCGGCAGTTGGCGAGCGCAGCGGCCGCTTCCTCCCGCAGCTCGCCGCTCCCGTCCTCAAGCCGCAGCGCGTAGAGCTGCGCGGCGAGCTCCCTGTCTCCGTCCGTCAGCTCCACATACCCGTCATAGCTGTCAAAGTCTCCCATGCTGCTGGTGAGCACACCGTCGATCGAGGCGCACCGGTAGCCGTCCTCCTCCCCGCAGAACCGGAAGCGGGCGAACGTCAGCTCGCTGCCCGCCCGGTTCAGAAGCCCTCTGTCGCTCTCGTAGCTTTGCAGGAAGCAGGCGGCAAGGACGGTCTCATACCCGTCCTCGTCCGGGGCCTCCCAGTCGATCAGGCGCACAAACGGCAGCGTGACGGGAAGCTCTCCGGGCGCGAAGCCGCCGTACAGCTGTCCGAACGCCTCGAACACCGCCTGCTCCTGCGGCGTCAGGCCAGCGCCGCCGAAGGCAGAAACATAGGAGGAATCGTAGGTGGAGGAGAGCATATCCTCCATTTCTTCGCTCAGGAAAAAGTCCTTGACGCGCTCGCGCAGCGCCGTCAGGTCGAAGCTCGTCAGCTCTCGGCCCTCGGCGTCCCAGCCCGTCTCCACGCTCATCGGGTCGTCCGGCACGGCGGTGCAGTCGAACGAATACGCCAGCCGGGCGGCGATGGTCTCCTCGTCCGGCAGCTCCGCGAGGGTGGAGGACTGCGCGCCCGCGAGGAGCTCCGCGACGCGGGCGGGCGTCTCCTCCGGATCCGCCTGCTCCCACAGCGACTCGGCAAGGGCCACGCGCCTGCCGCTGCGGCTCGTCAGCTGGTTTTCCCCCTCTGCCGAAAATTGCAGCAGCCACACGGCCTCCTGCCCGTCGAGCCCCCAGAGCCCCTCGGTATATGCCGTCTCCACGCCGCGCAGCGTCTGGTTGCAGACATTCAGATAATCGGCCTCGTTTTCGAGCAGAAGAATCGAGGCCCCGCCCTCGCCGTCGATATAGCCGGCCAGCGCGTCATAGGTCACCACCACAGCCCCGTCCACGGAGATGTCGAGCGTCTGCTCCACCGCCGTCTCAAAGAGCTCCGCGCCGCCGAGACGGCAGAGCTCGCCGAGGGGAACGGTTCCCGCCTCCTGGGTCTCCACCGCGCAGGAGCCGCTGACGAAAAGGCAGGAGACGCGCTCGCTCAGGGGATCGGCCGCCACCACGGCCACGGCGTCGAGGTAGCCTCCCTCGTTCGCCACGCCGAGAAGAAGCCAGGAGGCGTCCTCCCCCGTATCCTGCGCCGCGTCCCCGCCGATGCTCAGCGAAGGCGTATCCGCCGCCCCGGCGCCCTCCATGGGCTCGAGGGGAGCGTTCAGCAGACTGGGCAGCAGAATCGCCACGGCCAGCACGGCCATGCAGGCGGCCCCCACCAGCGAGAGCCGCCGCACCGCGGGACGGCGCGGCTTTCCTCTTCCCTCGCCGGAGAGCACCTTCTCGCGCAGCGAGTTTTCCGGGCGCAGCTTCCCCACCGCGCCCCGCAGCAGCTCTTCCCTTGTCTTCATGGCTGAATCCCCCTTTCCTCCAGGCTCAGCCGCAGCAGCTCGCGCCCGCGGTGAAGCTGCACCTTCACGGTGCTCTCCTTGCGGCCGAGCAGCTCGGCGATCTCCGCAACCTTGTAGCCCTCGATATAGTGCAGGTGAATCACTTCCCGATACTTGCCGGGCAGCCGTATCAGCTCCTCCAGCACGCCGAGCTCCTCGGGCGTCTCCTCGGAGAGATCGACGCCCTCCCAGTCGGCCCGCCTGCGCCAGAACGGCGCCCGGCGCAGATCGTGGCACTTGTTCGTCGCCACGCGCAGGAACCACGCCTTTTCATGCTCCCCGTCCGTAAATACGGGGCGATGCCTGAGATAGGCGAGGAACGTATCCTGCACGGCGTCCTCGGCGTCCTGGCGGCTGCACAGCATCACGAAGCACAGCCGGTAGAGCATGGCCCCATACCGGTCGTATTGCTCCGCGAGCTGCCTCCTCTCCTCCGTATCCACTGCCGCTCCCTCCTCTTCTCTGTTCAATCATAACACGTTTTCCGCGGCGAAAGGGTTACACCGCGGAAAAACTTCCCTTCTAAAACCGGTTCAGGCTTCCATCAAAGCAAATCTTTAGAAAAGTTTTAGAGAATATGGGATGACGGGCTCCCCGCAGACTGATATAATAGAAGGTATAGAAACAGGCTGAAAATGCCGAATCAAAAGAGGGGCACTTCATCACCAGACCATCAACCTTGCCAGGGGGGAACTGCATGGCTTACGTCAAAGACGCCTATAAAAAGATCTACCAGCACCCCAAATGGAAGGAGGAGGCGCGCGGCTACGAGATGCGTCTCTCCGTCGCTCTTTATAAGAACCCCTATGTCAACCAGGCCGCGCACGACGCCCTGCGCCGCGTGAGCGAGGTCCTCACCGCCTACTACAGCGACAAGGAGGGCGAGGGATCGCAGACGAACCGCAAGCTCGACTCCGCCGAGGAGCTCTCCGCCGGCGTGGAGCAGCTCTCGGGCGAGAAATCCGACACCTCCATCCAGAACCAGGCCGCCGGGCAGGCCGAGGCAGCCAGGGACGCGAAGGAGCAGCAGGACGCGAAGGAGGATTCGGAAACGGCCGGACAGGGGCCGATCGCCGTCAACAGTATTCTTACAAGGGCCTTCCTGCATCAGGATCCGCAAAGCGCAGGCCAGGTGGATACCGGCAGAGAGGAGGACCGCCCCGCTCTCGTGGACGCAGTCCTCAACCAGGACGGCAACCTGCGCGAGCGGATGACGATGTTCTATAATGCCGCCCTCTACAACGCGGGCAGGGGAGAACCGCAGGTAAGCCGTTCCGTCACCCTCAAGCGGCTGTTCGGGGAGATCACGGACAAGGAAGCGAAAAGCAACCCGGCTCTGAAGGGGCTTGACATGAAAACCATCAAAAGCCTGCAGGGCGGAGACGTTTATTCCACCGCGCGCATGTCGGACATTGTGGGAAAAAAGAGCCTCTTCAGCCGTATCAGCGCCCTGAAGGGCTTTACCTCGCGCGTCAGGCGGACCACGCCGAAAAAGAGTCAGCCGAACGGCCTCACCTATCAGCACTACGAGGAGCACGGCATCGGGCTGAGCGAACGCGAAGCCGCCGTCGCCGCGCCGGTGGTGGACGGCAAGCGGCAGGATCTCTCCTGGCGGGAGGGCGGCTTCTTCTCGAAGGTGGACAAGAAATCGAAATGGATCAAAGAGCGCCGGGCCAAGGGCTTCCAGTTCATCACCGGGCCCTCCGGAACGACGATGCGCCTGCTCGGATCGTACAAGCTGCTCGGCGCCACACAGGAGCAGCTGCTCGCCTTCCGTCTCGCCCTGATCGCCTGGATGGGCTCCTCGCAGGATCACTCGCTCTATGAGATCCTCTACGGCTCGCACCTGGTGGGCGTCAAGGGCAAGGAGGATCTGAGCGAGGCCGCCAAGACCTATATGACCGTCGATCCGCTCACGCCTCCGCAGCTGCGCCGCCTGGCGGGCGAGGGCGGCGAGTTCCCGCACGAGCGCGTGTTCAGCGCCATGCTCGAGGAGCTGGAGCAGCAGCGCACCGCCTTCGCCGATGAACACGGCGAGAACGACGAGGCGCATGATTTTGAGATGGAAAAGGGCCTGTTCCCGAAGGACGCCGCGGATATGCTGAAGACCGGGCAGGACAAGGCGCTCAACATCTATACAACCGGCGCCTACCAGGTTATGAACCAGTCGATGAAATACGGCAAGAAGATCGGCTGGTGGCTCGCCGCCAGAAAGCTCAAGAACACCTATCAGAAGGCCAAGCGCAGAATCGAACAGGGGCGGTCTCTCGACGACATGGAGGGCATCGAGGAAATCTACAACGACGCCACCTACGAGGAGGTGGCGGACGACAAGATGTCGAGCGCCATCCGTTCCAACATCCGGATCGCCTCCGCCATGTCGCTGGAGGCGCTGCGCGAGCGCTCTCAGTACAACTCCGTCGGCGCGGAACGCGACCAGGGGCACGACCGGCTGGCCGCGGAGGGCGGACTCGGCGCCGACTACGCCAAGGGCGTCGCCTATCGCGGCCTCGGCATTCTGCGGTGGCTGTCCGACTTCAAGACCGGCAGCACCGTGACGCTCTCGTCGCTCACAAGCACCTCGCGCTCCAAGGGAACCGCCGTCAGCTTCTATAATAAAATCAAGAGCAAATACCTCAAGCCGGTGCTCGCAACCTACTATCTGACAAACAAGAGCGCCGTCGACATCTCCGACACCTCCCTGTACGGCGAGGACGAGGTGCTTCTGCCGCGCGGCGCGAAGTTCCGCGTCAAGACCGGGCTGCACCTGGAGGACGAGATGAACCAGGTGGAGCTCGAGGAGATCGCCGCCCCGGCCGATCGCTCGAACATGGTCGAGGAAAATCCCGCCATCGCGGCAACCATCACGCAGGAGACGGAGGACGCGGGCATCGAAGAGCAGGGCGGCGGCACGGCCGCCGCGCCGCTGAACCCGGGCGTCACGCTCGACGACCGCGAGCAGCAGGTCATTCTGCGGGCGCTCCAGATCATCGACTCCGATCCGGACTGCATCGTGACCCGCAACGCGCTTGAGGACCTGCTCCCGTCCTGCTTCACCGCCACGGAGAAGATTGTCGCCGCCCTCAACGGCCAGCTGAGCGAACAGGAGAAGGCTGAAATCCTCCGGCAGGCACGGATGGTGATCAGCCAGATTGACACAGGCGCATACGACTTCCTCATTCCCATGGAAAACATCTTCAAAAACCACCAAAGCGCCATCGTCGCCGCACTTTGATCGATCTTCCGCCGCCGTCCCAGGGTCTTCCCGCCCGCGGACGGCGGCGCATTTCTGAATCACAGGAGGAACCCATCATGCCGGATGATCCAAAGCTCACACCGGAAGCGCTTGCCGCGCACTATTTCCCCTCTCTGGCCGTCGCCCCCTTTGACAGCGCCGCGGAGCAGCGGGAGGCCTGGCTGCGCTTTCTTGACATGCTGTGCGCCGCCATGCTGCTCTACCGCGAGGAAAACGGCGGGGAAGCCGCCGCCTTCCGCTGCGGCCTCGGCCAGGAGCGCGAGCTCGCGCAGCTTCTCCTTCCCCGCGCCCCCGCCGCGTTCCTCTGCCGGGAAACCTTCTCCGCTGTGCTGGAAAACCTGCTGCTGCGCGGCGGGCTGACGGCAGAGTCCGGCCTCTCCACGCCGTGGGACAGCCTTCTCGCCCTGATCGAGCCCGATCTGCCGGGCCTCGTCGGCCTGCTGGCCTCCTTTGCCGCCAGCCACAGCCGCCGCTACGAGCGCGTGTTCGGAGCCTTGCAGGAGCAGACGCAGCCCATGGGCATGCCCACGGTGGGCCTGGTGGAGGATCTGTGCCTGCTGCTCTCGCCCCTGGAGCCGTCCGGCTCCCCGCTGCTCGATCCGGACAGCCTGACCGGCTCCCTCATCTGGCTGCCCACGCCGGCTCCCGCCGGCTTTTCCCGCCTGTGCCGTCCCCTCTCTCTGCATCCCGCCGTCTATGATTATCTGACGGGGAGCGAGGCAGCGCCCGGCGCGCTCGAGGAATACGCGGCGCTGCTCTCTCCGCAGGAGGATCCCGGCGTGCCGATCGGCAAGCCTGAGCTTGAGCTTGCCGCCGGCCTTGCAGCGCAGCTGATCGGGGAGGGCGGGCTGCTGCACCTGCAGGGCCCCGCCGGCTGCGGCAAAACCTTCTTCGCCCACTGCCTGGGGCGGCAGCTCGGCGCGGCGGTGCTCGCCCTCGACGCCGGCCTGCTCCTGCGCCTGCCTCCGCAGCAGCAGCGGCAGGCCGCCCTCGACGCCGCCCGCTTCTGCCTGCTGGGGAACGCCCTGCTTCTGGTGCGCCGTCTCGACGCCGGCCCCGAGGACGCGGACAGTGCGCGCGCCCTTCTCACCCTGCTGCACAGCTGCGTGCCCCTTTTGCTCGTCTCCTCTCAGGCGGAAAACCCGGCCTGCATGCCCGCGGGGGTTCAGCGCCACACCATCGCGCTCGCGCGCCCCGACAAGCAGGTGCAGCTCGATCTGTGGCGGGAGTTCTCCTCCCGCCTGCCCCTGCCGCTCTCCCCCGCCGTCTCTCTGGAGGAGCTCTGCTCCCGCTACGACCTGACGCCGGGACAGATCCGCAGCGTGCTGACCGACGCCGCGGCCCTCTGCGCGGCCCAGGAGCTGACGGAGCTCGGCCTCGATCAGCTGACCGGAGCCGTGCGCGCCGCCTGCCGCACCAACCTGGGCGAGTGCGCCACCCGCCTGAGCGCCCCCTTCACCTGGGAGGATCTCAAGGTGGACGCCAAGGCCGGGCAGGATCTGCGCCGCGCCTGCGATCGCCTGCGCCGCCGCGGCACGGTGAACCTCACCTACGGCTTCAACCGCAAGCTTCCCTACGGCCGCGGCCTCTCCATCCTCCTCTACGGCCCGCCCGGCACCGGCAAGACCATGGCCGCCCAGGTGATCGCCAACGATCTCGGCCTCGACCTCTACCGCATCGACCTCGCGCAGATCTCGAGCAAGTACATCGGCGAGACGCAGAAGAACCTCTCCTCCGTCTTCGACAACGCGCGCTATTCGAACGCCATCCTCTTCTTCGACGAGGCCGACGCCCTCTTCGCCAAGCGCACGGACGTCTCCACCTCCAACGACCGCTACGCCAACGCGGAGACCGCCTTCCTGCTGCAGAAGGTGGAGGAGTATCCCGGCGTGACGATCCTCGCCACGAACCACACGCAGAATTTCGATCCGGCCTTCCGCCGCCGCATCACCTTCCAGATCAACCTCGTGCAGCCCGACGCCGCCCTGCGCCTGAAAATCTGGCAGAGCGTCTTCCCGCCGGAGGCGCCGCTCGACCCCTCCGTGGAGTTTGACCGCCTCGCGGAGCGCGCCGAGCTCACCGGCAGCGGCATCAAGGCCGCCGCCGTCTCCGCCGCCTACGCCGCCGCCGCGGGCGAGGGGAGCATCACCCTGCCCCTGCTGCGGCAGGCTGCGGCCGAGGAACTGCGCAAAAGCGGCCGCCTCGTGGAGGACTATGAGCTGATGTAATCTTTCCTGAAAGAAAGCCGTGCAAAAATAGCCGGGGCCGCCCCGCGTGACAAACACGCAGAGCGGCCCCGGTTATTATGCTGTGATGGACATGATTCGCCGCCGGCGGTCAGGCCTCGGGAATCAGGTTCGAGGTGAGCTCCACGGCCTCCGCGGGCGCGCGCAGAAAGACGCGCAGCTCATAGGGGGAGAGCCGCAGCACGCCGCTGCAGGCGTTGCCCGTTTCGGCGTCGGTGAGGATCTCCGGCAGCGTGAAGGCGGCGGGAGCGTCCGAGAAGTTCTGCACGAAGAGGATCTCGATCCCATGCTCCGCGTCGCGGCGCATGGAGACCGTCACGCCCTCGGGCAGCTCGGCGTCGAGATTGCGCAGGCCGAGCTCGCCGCACAGCTGGCCGAGGAAGTCGTTGAGGAAGGCCTGCTCGGTGCGGCAGGCGATGAAATACGCGCGGCCCGCGCCGTAGTCGTTCACCGTCAGAGCCGGGCTGCCGGCATAGAAGTCGGAGCCATACACGCCGAGGGAGCGCGCCGTCGTCAGCCGCACGAGCTGGCAGATGTCGCGGACCTCATACTCGCGCCGCACGCCGCGCAGGACGCTCTCCGGGTTCAGGACGAGGCTGTTTCTGTCCTGCGGATACAGGGCGTCGATCTCCGTCTCCTGCAGGCCGAAGACCTTGTCCAGCCCCTCGCCCGGCACGCCGCCCAGGTAGCACAGGTCGTTCTCGTCCACGATGGCGGTCCAGTAGGTGCCGACGAGGACGCCGCCCTGCTCGACAAAGCGGGTCAGCTTCTCCGCAATCCCGGCGCGCAGCAGATACAGCATCGGGGCCACCACCAGCTGATACGGGGTGAAGTCGGATTCCGAGTCGATCACGTCCACGTTCACGCCCTGATCGAAGAAGGGGCGGTAGCAGGCCAGCACGTCTGCCATATAGCCCTTTTGCGGCACGTTGTTGTGCAGGCCCTTCATGGTGTCGAGCGCCCAGCGGTTTTCCACGTCATAGAGCAGCGCCACCTTCGAGGGGAACACGGTGCGCGCCACGGTCTTCAGGCTCGCGAGCCGCCTGCCGACCTCCGAGACCTCGCGGAACACGCGGTGATCGGTGGAGCAGTCGTGGTCGATCACAGCGCCGTGGAATTTCTCCTCGCCGCCACGGCCCTTGCGCCACTGGAAGTACTGCACGCTGTCTGAGCCGTGGGCCACCGCCTGCATCGAGGCCAGCATGTGCATGCCGGGGCGGCGCAGCTTGGCCACGTCCTGCCAGTTCGTCGCGCTGGGGCTCGATTCCATCATCAGGAAGGGCTGGCCGGGCTTGAGCGAGCGCATCCAGTCGTGCGCCATGCCGATCCGCGCCGGGACGGAATCCACGCCGTTGTGCCAGGTGGGGTAGTTGTCCCAGGAGATCACGTCGCAGACTTCGCGGAATTTGCCGTAGTTGAGGCCGTCATAGAAGCTCATCATGTTGGTGGTGACGGGCACGTCCGGAGAGAAGGCGCGCAGAGCGTCCTTTTCCGCCTGCATGAAGCTCACCGTCTGGTCGGTCATGAAGCGCCTCCAGTCAATGACGAGCGTGTGGTGGGCTCTCTCGCCGATTCCCTCCATGGGGGAGGAGATCTGCTCCCACGAGGAATAGCTGTGGCTCCAGAACATCGACCAATAGGCATGGTTGAGGTTTTCGAGCGTGCCGTACCGCTTTTTCAGCCACTCGCGGAAGGCGGCCTGGCACAGCTCGCAGTGGCATTCGCCCTCATACTCGTTGGAGATATGCCACAGGATGACAGCGGGATGCCTGCCGAAGCGCTCGGCCAGCGCGCGGTTCATCTGCGCCACCTTCTCGCGGTAGACGGGGGACGTCATGCAGTGATTGTGGCGCTCGGCAAAGAGGATGCGGCGTCCGTCCGGATTGACGCGCAGCACCTCCGGGTATTTTTCGGCCATCCAGCCGGGGCGCGCGCCCGAGGGCGTGGCCAGGACGGTGTAGATCCCCTCCGCGTAAAGGTTGTTGATGATCTCCTCAAGCCAGTCGAGCTCATAGCGGCCCTCCTCCGGCTCGAGGCGTTCCCAGTCGAAGATGCCGAGGCTCATCGCGTTGCAGCCCGCCACCTTCATCAGGCGGATATCCTCCTTGAGGATATCCGGGCGATCCAGCCATTGGCCGGGGTTGTAATCGCCGCCGTGGAGCAGAACGTTCCAGTACTTCATTGTGGTATCCTCCCTGTTATTTTATTTCTCCCGCCATGCGCGGGAAGAAATTTCCGTATTTTCAGCATAGCATACCGCGCGCAAAAGTAAATGGGAAAAGGTGTGGAAAAACGTCACGGCGTGTTCAGGCATTCGATAATATTCTGAAGCGCCCCTCTTCGTCGGCTCTCTTTCCAAGCGCTATGAGACCGGTTTTTCAGCAGCGCCATCTCGTATTCTGTTTCCTCTTTTTGCTGTTCATATCCAGAAGAGCGCTCGACCTCCGCTGACGCAACCGGTATGGCGTCATCGAGCTCGGCGTTATACTCCAAACGGGAAACCGACAGCATTCCCGGCTCCGACAGGTTGAAGATCAGCTTCCTGCATCCCATACGCTCCGACCGAAAGGAGAGAATTTCGGTCGTTTCCTCCCATGACGCGGAGTATTGCACGATTTTTTCCTTGCCAAGCCATCCGCCGGAGGGCCGGTAGACATAGGCGCCCTCGTCTCCCATCAT
>CALWRP010000218.1 GCA_944383955.1 uncultured Clostridia bacterium | reverse complement strand
ACGCTCGTCTGCGACCGCGACCACGTGGTGGCGGCGGCGGGCGTCTCGAGAAGGGAGTATCTTGAGCGGCGCGTCTCCCCGGAGCTCGAGGAGTATATGCAGGGCAGGCACAGCTTTGTCAGCAGCGGCGGGGCGCGCCTGTGCCCCGTGGAGGGCGTGACGCGCCCGGCCTCGATCGTGTGCCCCATCATCGCGGAGAGCGACGTGACCGGGGCGGTGGTGGTGCTGCAGCCGGAGAGCGGCGCGGCCCCCGGCGACACGGAGACGAAGCTCGTGCAGGTGGCCGCCAGCTTCCTCGGGCGGCAGATGGAGAGCTGAGGGGGGGAGAAAATCCCCCCGATTTCCACAAATCCGGCGCGAAAACGGCCGCCGATTTGGCGCGCCGGGCGCGGATCGCCCTTGATCTTTCGCCGTTTGTGTGATAAAATACTCATGTTGATATGGTGGAATGATGAAAGAGTGGGGCGACCCGCTCTTTTGTTTGTATTATACGCTTTCAAGAGGTGACGAAGCTTTGGCAGAAAAGAAAAAGGGAGGCAACACCGCCGCGGTGGTCCGGCAGCTGGCCGCGCCGATCGCGGAAAGCCTCGGCTACATTCTCTGGGATGTGCGCTTTGTCAAGGAGGGCGCGGACTGGTTCCTGCGCATCTTCATCGACAAGCCCGGCGGCCGCATCGGGATCGACGACTGCGTGGCGATGACCCGCGCCGTGAACGACCCGCTCGACGCGCTGGACCCGATCGCCCAGGAATACTGCCTCGAGGTCTGCTCCCCGGGGCTCGGGCGAGAGCTGACGCGGCCGGAGCACTTCGCCGCCTTTGTGGGCGCGAGGGTGCTTGCGCGGCTGATCCGCCCCCTGCCGGACGGCAGGCGGGAGCTGCGCGGAACGCTCCTTGGCTATGAGGAAAACGCAATCACGCTGGACGCGGGAGACGCCGGGCCGCTGCGGCTCGAGCGCACGGCCGTGTCGAAGGTTCGTCTGCTCGACGACGAGGACATGGATGGAGGGAACGAGTAACATGGCAGCGAGATCCACGAAGAAAAAGAACGAAAAGCCCGAGAACAACAAGGACGAAATTTTTGAGGCCCTGAAGCTTCTCGAGAAGGAGCGCGGCATTCCGGTCGACTTCATGCTCGAGAAGATCAAGAAGGCGATCCTCACCGCCTGCAAGAACAGCTACGACAACGAGGACGCCGTCATCGATCTCAACCCGGAGACGGGCATGTTCGAGGTGCGCCTGAAGATGATCGCCGTCGACGACGTGTGGGAGCCCGGCAAAGAGGTTCTCCTCGAGAAGGCGAGAAAGATCGACCCCACGGTGGAGGTCGGCGACGACGTGTATGTGACCATGAACACCAAGGAGTTCGGGCGCATCGCCGCCCAGACGGCGCGCAACATCATCCGCCAGGGCATCCGCGACGGCGAGCGCGGCCAGATGATGCAGGAGTTCCAGAGCAAGAACCAGGAGCTTGTCAGCGCGCTCGTCGAGCGCATCGACCCCCGCACCGGCGCCGCCACGCTGCGCATCGGCAAGGCCGAGGCCGTGCTGCCGCGCTCCGAGCAGGTGGGCACCGAGCAGCTCACGGAGGGCGGACATATCCGCGTCTATGTCGTGGACGTGCGCGAGACGGAGCGCGGCCCCCGCGCCATCATCTCCCGTACCCACCCCGATCTCGTCAAGCGCCTGTTCGAGACGGAGGTGCCGGAGATCTACGACGGCACCGTGGAGATCAAGGCCGTCTCCCGCGAGGCCGGCTCCCGCACGAAGCTGGCCGTCGTCAGCCACAACCCGGACGTCGACGCCATCGGCGCGTGCATCGGCGCGCGAGGCAGCCGCGTTTCGAGCATCGTGGAGGAGCTCGGCGGCGAGAAGATCGACATTGTGGAGTATAACGAGGACCCGGCGAAGTTCATCGCCTCCGCGCTCTCCCCGGCCACGGTGATCGGCGTGACCGTGGCGGCGGACGGCTCGCACGCCTGCCGCGTCACCGTGCCGGACAGCCAGCTCTCGCTCGCCATCGGCAACAAGGGCCAGAACGCCCGCCTGGCGGCGAAGCTGACCGGCTGGAAGATTGACATCAAGCCCGAGAGCGGCTTCTACGGCGAGGAGGAGCCCGCCGCCCCGGCGGAGACGGCTCCCGCCGCGGAGCAGGAGACTGAGGCAGCCCCCGAGGCTCCCGCCGAAAACGACTGAGAGACCACGAGAGGAGGACGCGGATGCACCAGAAGAAAATTCCCATGAGAATGTGCACCGGCTGCGGTGAGATGAAGCCCAAGCGAGAGCTGGTGCGCGTCGTCAAATCCCCGGAGGGAGAGGTTTCCCTCGATCTGACCGGCAGAAAGCCGGGCCGGGGAGCCTATGTGTGCCGCAGCACGGCGTGCCTCAAGGCCGCCCGCAAGGCGCGCAGGCTCGAGAAGGCGTTCTCCTGCCGGATTCCCGACGAGGTCTACGACCGCATGGAGGAGGAATTGAGCCGGAATGAATGAGAAGGAGAGGCTTCTGTCCTTCCTTGGCATTGCCAGAAAGGCGCAGAGGCTTTCCATGGGCGCCGACGCCGCGAAGGAGGCCCTGCAGAAG
>CALWRP010000217.1 GCA_944383955.1 uncultured Clostridia bacterium | reverse complement strand
CGCCAACACAAACATTCCTCAATAGCTCAGCCGGTAGAGCATGCGACTGTTAATCGCAGGGTCGTTGGTTCGAGTCCAACTTGGGGAGCCAGAGAAAAGCCCGAGCGCGTTTGCGTTCGGGCTTTTTGCATTCACAGAAAACGGTTTTGCCAGCTGACTTTTAGGGGCAAAATCCTTTCCCTTGCCAAACAGGGCCCGGAGAGGTATGATAAGACAGAACCGTTTTTTCGACAAGGGAGGAAGCCGCATGACAAAACAGGAGCTGGCGCTGGCCGCCATCGACCGCTTGAAACAGGAGTATCCGGACGCGGACTGCACGCTCGATTACAACGAGGCCTGGAAGCTGCTGGTCAGCGTGCGGCTGGCCGCCCAGTGCACCGACGCCCGCGTCAACGTGGTGGTGCAGGATCTGTATGCGAAATATCCCTCCATCGAGGCGCTGGCCGCCGCGGAGGAGGACGACGTGGAGCGCATTGTGCGGCCCTGCGGCCTGGGACGCAGCAAGGCCCGCGATATCTGCGCCTGCATGAAAATGCTGCGCGACGAGTATGGCGGCCGCGTGCCGGACGACTTTGACAAGCTTTTAAAGCTCCCCGGCGTGGGCCGCAAGAGCGCCAATCTCATCATGGGAGACGTCTTCGGCAAGCCCGCGATTGTCACGGACACGCACTGTATCCGCCTGGTGAACCGCATCGGCCTGGTGGACGGCGTGAAGGACCCGAAGCGCGTGGAGATGGCGCTGTGGAAGCTGATCCCGCCCGAGGAGGGCAGCGATTTCTGTCACCGCCTCGTCTATCATGGACGCGACGTCTGCACGGCCCGCACCGCCCCCCACTGCGACCGCTGCTGTCTCGCCGATATCTGCGAAAAGCACGGCGTCTCCTGAAGCTCCCGCTCAGCCCCGCAGGCGGAAAAGCCGGGACGGCCGCGCATTGCGTCTGCCCCCAGCCCGAACAAGACACGGCCCGGCCGCCCGATTGGGCAGCTGGGCCGTGTTTTTGTTCCATTATGCCGCCGTGTCCGCGGAAAGGCGCCGGGCCTCAGCTCTGCCGGGGCGCGAGCGTGCGGTCGAAGAAGTCGCGGATGCGCCGGTAAATCTCCTCGCCCTGGAAAAAGCCGTGGCCCTGGCCCTCCACCAGGAAGAGCTCGGCCTGGCACCCGGCGTCACGCAGGCCCTGATATAGCAGCTCGCTCTGCTCGGGGGAGACGAGCTCGTCGGTGGTGCCGTGCATCACGAGGAAGGGCGGAATGCCGGGATGCAGGTAGGTCAGCGGGCTGGCAAAGCGCAGCGCGGCCGGGCGCTGCTCGGGCGTGGGGAAGCCGAGCATTTCGTCAATCACAGGATCCCCGTGCGCCGCGATACGCATAAAATCCGCCGGCGAATACCAGGTGCAGACGGCGTTCACATGGCTGGAATATTCCTGCCAGCCGCCGTCTCCCTCAAACTCCGGCACGTCCTCCGCGATGCCGAGCAGGTTGACGAGGTGGCCGCCCGCCGATTCTCCCCACACACCAATACGCTCCGGGTCGAGGTTCCACTCCGCCGCGTGCGCCCGCAGCCAGCGGATCGCGCATTTGCAGTCCTGGATGTGGGCGGGGAAGGGGGCCTGATCGGAGAGACGGTAGTCGATGCAGGCGATCACATAGCCCTTCGCCGCCAGCCGCAGCAGCTCCACCTCCGGGCGGTAGTTGCGGTCGAGGTCGTGATTGTTCCATCCGCCGCCGTGCACCCACACGATCACCGGCGCGGGCACGGCGTCCCGCTGCTCCCGGGAGATGAGGTCGAGCCGGAGCTCGATCCCCCCCGGGCGGGCAAAGACGATGTTTTTGCGCAGCGCGGCCCCGTATTGCCGGTATTCCTCAATAAATTGCTCCTTCATCCGTGTTCCTCCTCCTGCCGCTTGCCCGCGGCCTTCTTTTCGCGGTTTCCCTGCTCCTTCGCGGCGCAGCGCGGGCATTTGCCGTAGATCGTCAGGCTGTGGCTCTCGATCGCGAACCCCGTGTCGCGGGCCAGCCCCTCCTCCAGCGCGGAGAGCGGGCAGCCGTCGATGCGCACGCGCGCGTCGCAGCCGGTGCAGATCAGATAGTGCCCGTGATGCCTGGCGGGAGAGTAGCGCACCACGCCGTCGCCGAAGGTGTCGCGGTGGAGCAGGTTTTCCGCGCTGAAGCGCTCCAAATTGCGGTACACCGTCGAGAGGGCCATGGAGGGCTCCTCCGCGCGCAACCGCGAATAGACCTCCTCCGCGCTCAGCGGCTCGGCGCTCTCGTCGAGCACGCGCAGGATGGCGGCGCGCTGCCGTGTGTTTTTCATCGCTCTCTCCTCCTCTCCTTCCGCCGCGAACAGCGGTCTTTTCGCTTCTATTATACCCGCTTTTTGCGATTTTGCAAATCTTCTCTTTCGCCGCTCCCCTCCTCACACGTTGCGCCGCGAAGCGCAATGTGCTAGAATAGATCTGCGATTGATTTGCAGCGGCCGGGAGCTGCCCGGGCTCCCGGAGCGGGTGCAGATTGCTTTGAAAGGGTTGATTCTTTCCCTATTTTTCACACCGCAAAGAAGGTATTCTATGAACTGGATCTATCTCGATAACTCCGCCACCACGCGGCCCTGCGCCGAAGCGGTGGAGAAGATAACGGAGCTGCTCACCGTCTGCTGGGGCAATCCGTCCTCGCTGCATGGGCTCGGCTTTGCCGCGGAGCAGGAGCTCAGCGAAGCGCGGCGCGCGGTGGCGAAGTCGCTGTCCTGTGCGCCGGAGGAGGTATACTTCACCTCCGGCGGAACGGAGAGCGACAACCTCGCCATTTTCGGCGCGGCGAAGGCCCGGCAGAAGCGGGGCCGCCACATCGTCACCACGCGGATCGAGCACCCCGCCGTCCTCAACACGATGGCCGAGCTCGAGCGCGAGGGCTTTGAGGTCACGTATCTCGCCCCCGACGAGTGGGGCCATATCGCGCCGGAGAGCGTCAAAAGCGCCGTTCGGCCCGACACGATTCTCGTCAGCCTGATGGCCGTGAACAACGAGGTCGGCACGATTCTGCCGGTGCAGGCGGCGCGCGAGGCCATTGCGGAGCAGAACGCCCCCGCCCTGCTGCATGTTGACGCGGTGCAGGCCTACGGGAAGCTCCCGCTTGCCCCGGCGCGGCAGGGGATCGATCTGCTGACGATCAGCGGCCATAAGATTCACGGGCCGAAGGGCGTGGGCGCGCTCTATGTGAAAAAGGGCGTGCACATCGCGGCGCATGTGTTTGGAGGCGGACAGGAGCGGAATCTCCGCCCCGGCAC
>CALWRP010000216.1 GCA_944383955.1 uncultured Clostridia bacterium | reverse complement strand
GGCGCTGGATTGCTTTGCCGCCTGTCGCGCTCTGCATGAGAAGCTTCTGCAGGAGACGGATACACCGGCTGCTCGCGCTGTGCTGGCTTTTTTTCGAACCTGGCAGCCGGAAAAGGCGAAGGAGCATCCTGCGCTTGCCGGGCAGCTTGAGGAGCTTCTCTCTGGCGGCAATCTCCTGTTTCGTTATCAGGGAGCTTATGTCACGGAGGATCCGCTGATCCGCGCGGCCTGGGATCGACACTACGAAAACGATGCGGATGGACCGGAGATGGTGTGCCTTGTGACGGGGGAGGTGGGCCCGGTGGAGAGCGTGCATCCCGCTATCAAGGATGTGTCGGGTGCGCAGTCGAGCGGCGCTGCTCTCGTCTCCTTCAATGCTCCCGCTTTTTGCTCCTATGGCAAGGAGCAAAGTCTCAATGCACCAACCAGCAGGCAAGCGGCTTTCGCCTATACCTCGGCGCTCAATTATCTGCTCAAAGATCGGGAAAAGGTTTATCGCATGGGGGATGATACCGTTGTTTTCTGGGCGCGCAACGGAAGGCCGGCGTATCAGGCTCTGTTCGGCGGAGTGTTTTTCGGCGCCCCGGTTCCCTATCGTGACACGGATTTGCAGGCAATGGTGAAAAGCCTGTGCGAGGGGGAGAGCGTGGTTTTCGAGGAGGAAAAGCTGGATCATTCCATGGATTTCTACGTGCTCGGTCTTTCGCCGAATGCCGCCCGCCTGTCCGTTCGCTTTTTTCTGCATCATTCTTTCGGCGCGTTTCTCCGAAATATTCAGGCGCACCAGGATAGGCTGACAATTGCCCGACCCTCCAATGATAAATTTGAGACGCTCCCGCTGTGGAAGCTTCTCGATGAAACGGTCAATCACAACTCCCGGAGCAAAAAACCGTCCCCCAATTTGGCTGGCGATCTGCTGCGCTCCGTTCTGACCAATTCGCGTTACCCTGTCACGCTGCTCAATGGCGTCGTTCTTCGCATTCGTGCCGAACATGAAGTGACCCGCGGGCGGGCAGCTATCCTGAAAGCTTATTATAGAAGAGGTCCCCATTTTTTGTTCTCTTTTGCTGTCGCTCCCCGCACGGGGAGCGTGGATTGAAATCTGTGTTTTTGCGCGCTGTGGAGCCTGAGAAGCAAGGTCGCTCCCCGCACGGGGAGCGTGGATTGAAATACCAAGGGCAAGCACGCCGGTATCGTCTGCATCGGTCGCTCCGTCGCGGCTCGGTGGCATCCGTCCTCTGATGAGGGAAATCACCTCAGGATGGCCGTTGTGCAGGCGCGGCGCAAAGGAAACGGGCTCAGAGCAGCCGGAGGAGGCCGCCCGCGTGACGCGCCTCCGGCAAAGCAAGGCTCCCCCCGCGGACCGTCCGAAGCAGAACGATCCGCGAGGGGAGCTTTATCATGCAGGTTGGCTTGTTATCTCAATTGAAAGGACGCAAACAGGGGAGGGACCTCAGTTGTCCTTGGAGTGGCGCTCGCCGATCTGGAAGTCGTCGGCATGCTCGAACATGTAGAGCACCGTCATCGGCTTGTCGCCGGTCAGCTTCTCGAAATCGTCGGTGAAGGTATCCATCTTGCCCTCGCGGATGGCCTGGGCAAAGGTAACCATGCCGTCGGAGGAGAAGGGAGCCTCGCTGTCCTTCTTGAAGACGCCGTCGGTCGTTCTCGGCACGCCCATGGCGTCGAAAATCTGATAGTTCTCCTCGTCGGTGATCTCCTGATACGTCACATGGTTGCCGGTGGCCTGGTTGCCGTAGGCCACGAAGTCGGAGATCGTCATCAGCTCGGGGCCGTTGATGTCGAGCGTGGCGTGGTCGTACTCCGCGCCGCGGTGCAGGGCCCAGGCGACGGCCTTCGCGCAGTCCTTGCGGGAGATGTAGGCCATCTTGCCGTCGCCCTGGCTGTTCTTGAGAACGCCGTCGAGCTTGACATAGGTGAAGTAGTTGGTGATCATCGCCTCGGCGTACTGAGAGTTGCGCAGGAAGATATAGTCGAGGCCCGCGGCCTTCACATAATTTTCCGTGTAGATGTGATCCTTCTTCTCCACGCTGGGGTTCGTCTCGTCGCCCGCGTTCACAAGGGAGGTGTAAACGATCTGCTTCACGCCCGCAGCCTTGGCCGCGTCCACCACGTTCTTGTGCGCATTCTGGCGCTTCACGCCCACGAAGGGCATCGAGATGAGGGCCAGACGGTCCGCGCCGGCGAACGCCTCGGCCAGGCCGTCGGGAGAGTTGAAGTTCGTCTGGCGCGTCTCCACGCCTCTGGCCGCGAACTTCGCGAGAGCGGCCTCGCTGTAGCCGCAGAAGATCAGGTTCTCGGGAGCCTCGAGCTCAAGCAGATACTCCGCCGCCTGTCCGCCCAGATTGCCGTCCACACCGGTCAGTAACAACTTGCCCATGAAAAAGACCTCCTTCAAAATTGTCGTATCCTTTTCCCCATGTTGAAAAATATTCGGGGGTTTTGCCTGTCTCTATTGTACCCCCAAACGCGCCGTTTCGCAAAGACAAAAGGGCAATGGGCTATTCTGATTTCAAATAGGTCTGCAGCTCCTGCGCAAAGAGGGAGAGGGCGGCGTTCTCCCCGTCCAGATATTTCATCTCCAGGCGGAAGCGGTGGTGCGAGGCCTCGATGGGAATGCGCTGCAGCAGGCCCTCATACTCCTCGGGGAAATAGTTGTCCGGCACGAAGCCGATGAGGCCCTCGGTGAGAATGAGAAAAAATTCCGACTCGAGGTCGGGAGCTGTCTGCCGGATGTTCGGATAGTAGCCGTCGAGCTTGGCGTGCTCGATCATTCCCTGGTACGACAGGCCGATCATTTCGGGAGAGAGCATGACGAGCGGCCAGCGGTACAGCTCCTCGTTGGGGATGGACGCGCGTCCGGCCAGCGGGTGGGAGTTCGGCACCAGCGCCTGGTATTCGCCCTCATAGAGGACGATGGTCTGCAATTCCCCCGTGTATTCCGGCTCGAAGTCGATGCCCACGGCGGCGTCGCACTTGCGGATCCACAGCAGCTCCGAGGCGTCGCGGAACGAGCTGTGCATCACCTCGAACGCGACCTCCGGGTGATTTTTCTTGAACAGCCGCACAAAGGGGAGCAGGATTTTCAAATCGATCTTCGAGGTGTAGCACAGGCGCACGCGCGCGTTCTGCTCTTCCTCCAGGCGCGGGAGCGTGGCCTTCATCCGCTCGTATTGCTGCAGCAGAAGCCGCGCGTCGCGGTAAAACTGCTTTCCCGCCGCCGTGGGCTGGATCGGCAGGGTGGCCCGGTCGAAGAGCTTGACCTGAAACTCCTCCTCGAGCGAGTTGATAAACTGTGTGACCGACGTCTGCGAGATAAAATTGCGCTGCGCCGTCTTGGTATAGCTGCGCGTCTCGTAGAGATCGAGAAAATATGGAAGCCGTTCGATTCTCAACGGGGATCCCCCTTCCGCACGCCGCTTTGCCGCACTGCCCTGGCAGCGTGTGCAAGCGGCCTTTTCTCCATTGTATCACAAAGCGGGGGAGGATGGAGGATTTTTCGCGGAAAACAGAGGCAAAACAAGCGAAAACGCGCTGCCCTGGCCCGGCTCGGAGGTCACCCGCACGTCGCCGCCGTGCTCAAGGGCCACGGTGCGCACGAGAAAGAGGCCGAGGCCCTCCCCGCCGCTCTCCGCGCGCCGCGTGAAGCCGCGCTCGAACACGTGCGGCAGATCGCCGGGGTCGATGCCCGAGCCGTCGTCGCGCACCGTCAGGACGGCGCTGCCCCCCTCCTGCGCCAGGGAGAGGGAGATGGTCCCATCCTCCGGTGTGAAAGACAGGGCGTTGTAGCACAGGTTTTCCAGGGCGGTGCGCAGGCGTTCCGGGTCTGCGGAGACGGTGAGAGGCTCGAGAGGGAGCCGGAGAGAGAAGGTTTGTCCGGAGAGCTCCATGTCAGGGCGGTTGTCCTCAAAGAAATGCCGCAGAAAGTCGTTGAGCAGGAGAGGCTGCGGCCGCAGCGCCTCGCGCTCCCCGCGGGAGAAGCTTTGCAGCACGCCGAAGCGCTCCTCCATCGCGCCCACGCGGTCGGCCAGAGCGTCGAGATAGCCGGCCGTCTCCTGGTCGAGCGCTATGCCGCCGGCTCGCACAAGCTCGGCGTAGCTGTGAACTGCAGACAGCGGGTTTTTGAGGTCGTGGATCAGGTTTCCCAGCAGCTCTCGCCGTTCGGAGAGCAGCGTTTCCAGCGCCTGCGTTCGCCTGTCTACCTCCTCCTGCAAATGCAGGGTGAGACGGTTGTTTTCCTGCGCAAGGAGCAGCGCGCGGCGGACCATCAGGGCGGCAAAGCCAGCCGTAAGAAGAAAGCCGCCGTATTCCTCCGGCCAAGCGCCGCGAATTGGCTCGAAAATGTTCACGGTGAGCGCAGAGAGGGCGGCGAACAGGCCAAACAGCCCCGCGCTGCAGAGCAAAAAGCGGCCAAGAATTTCCTGCTCCCGCAGAGAGCAAAGGGCGAGAAAGAACAGATACAAGCCTGCCAGAAGCTCCCAGAAAAAGAGAATTACGCCGTAAAGGTTGATGAAAAGGGGCGCGTGTGGTAGAATAAAGAGCGGAAAGATGACTGTTGCGGCGCAGAGTCCCGCAGCGGCAGGCACGGCAAGGAAGCGGTGGAACCATCGTCCTACCGCTCCGGAGAGCTCGCCCGCCAGCAGAAAGGCAAAAAGCAGCACCAGCGCTCCGCACAGATCCTCAAGCGCGTAGAGAGGCCGAATCGCAGGTGCGCCGAGGGCGCGCAGAAAAGGATAGCACACACGGGCGGAGAAGCTCAGGCACAGCAGGCCCATGCGCCAGGTCAGCTTGTCGCGCCGTGTGAGCCAAAGAGCCAGATTCGACAGGGCGACAGCCAGCGGGGCAAAGCACAGCAGGCCGTAGACAGCCATGCGCGCTGAAATCATCCGCGCAATGGCGGAGGGCGTGCCGATGGCGGGCGGGTAATACATGCCGGAGTAGTAGTGCGTGAAATTGGCGCACTGGACAATGATTTCCGTTTCCTCTTCAGCGAAAAAGGCATACACTCTATCCGTCACCAGAGGCTCATACGGCGCGACGCATCCCTGCTCCCCCGCGAGCGCGCCGCCAATGTAAACACGCCCGGCGCTCAGAAGCTCCGGCAGGTAGAATGCCAGCTCCGCCGGTTCCCCT
Source organism: uncultured Clostridia bacterium (assembly GCA_944383955.1). GTDB lineage: Bacteria > Bacillota > Clostridia > Oscillospirales > Acutalibacteraceae > Caccousia. Next base: position 1,015 of record CALWRP010000216.1, on the reverse strand, counting down.
GTATTTTCCAGCACCAGGCGATAGGTAGCCGTTCCGTATGGGCTGCCGAGCTGAGCGGAGAAATTGGCGTATTCCCCCGCGTAGGTATAGAACGACGCCTCCCGTCCCGCGGCAAAATCCTCAGGCCCAAGCAGCTCCCCCGGATAGTATTCCCAGCCGTCCACAAGGAATGCAACCTCCTCGGGATTTTCCTGCAGGACATTGCGGCCCCACTCGCCGGGAAGAGCGGCTGTATATTTATTGTCACAGCGCAGCAGGGCGCAGAACGCGAGCCCCGCGGCTACGAGAAGAAGGAAGAGGGCAAGAAGACCCTTTTTCATATTGCCACCTCACAGGAGAGTTTGAAATGAAGATACGAGCGAGAGAAAAAGCATTGCTTTGTTCGTGCGCGCTGGCGCTGATACTCAGCATGGCCGTTCTGCCGCTGGCCGCGGCGGAAACGCGGATGGTCAATCCGTCCGTTCCGTCGGGGTCCGCAGGCGTGGTGGATTCCGGCTTTTCGGAGACGCTCGGCCCCATCACGATCGGGGACGGCGAGCTGGTGGAAATGACCACCGTCGCGCCCGAATTTGCGGTCAGCCCCTATCTGCCGGACGTCTACTATCCCGGCGAGCTCACGGTGACGCTGGAGCGGCCGATTGTGATTGAGAGCGGCGGCGAGCTTTTCATCGGCACGCTGTCGATTGGCAGCGAGAGTGAGGCCAGCCCGGTCCTGGAGGGCGCGCTTTCGCAGGAGGAACCGCTGATTCTCGTCAAGGCGGGCTGCTCTCTCACGCTCAGGGATGTCGAGTGCGATCTGGAGGGTGAGGGATTGCTGATTGAGTAGGAGCCCGGCGGCGTTGTGCAAGTGTATGGAAAGTAGCTGGACGAATCGCTCGTCTCCTGGAACGCGCCTGTCGTCAACAATCTGTCCGGCTCCGGTCTGCCCGAGGACGTCTGGCTCCCGGAGGGGGAGACGCTCACCGCGGAGCTTCTGCCGCAGGAAAAGAACTGTGCCGTTCTGGTTCAGGGAGGC
>CALWRP010000215.1 GCA_944383955.1 uncultured Clostridia bacterium | reverse complement strand
TATCCCCATTTGATAGCCGACAAAAGGCGGAGCCGTGCTTTCAATCCTTTCGTCTGTCTGCCCTTGCGATGGCGTGATGCAGCCAGGCACAGATCCCCCGCCGCCTGGCCGCCGCCCGTTTCTGCCTGTCCCGTTTCACTTTCCCCGCCAGCACAAGCTGCGGGCTTTTTTCATGTTCGAACTCAGGGAAAAGGACGCTTTCGATCATTGAATCGTATTTTTCAATATGATACAATAAAAATAATACAGACGGATTGAAAATAGAGAAAACGCCGGATTGCTGCCTGGGAACGAGAGGGCGCCGGGAGAAATACAGCGGTTTTTCCTGCCTCCGGGCGATTTTGATGCCAAAGGTTGTTTGCCGCGCGGAAGGGTGCGGCCGGCGATGCCGCATCATTTTCCGGAGAACAAGCGGAAAAGCCGTGCGGTTTGGGCTGGAAGGGAGGGAATGCTTTGAGACGTCTCTGGCGGTTCGGCAAAGCCCGGGGCGGACAAATTTTGAAAAAACGCGGCCAGGAGAGAGGCCAGATGAAACTGACGGTAATCGTCTCCGATTTTGAAAGGGAGCGATACTGGCAGAAGAGCTCCATGAGGGAGGGGCGGTATGACGAGAGACGGCAGCTCGTTGTTTACCCGGATTGCCCCGGCCAGACCTTTCGCGGCTTTGGGGGCGCGTTCACGGAGGCGGCGGGCTGGTCCTGGCTGCGCCTGAACCAGGAGGATCAGGAGGCCTTCCTCGCGTGCTGCTTCGGCGCGGACGGCCTGCGGTACACGATGGGCCGCGTTCACATGAACAGCTGCGATTTTTCGCTTTCCAGCTATGCCTGCGCGGATTGCGAGGCGGATCTCGAAGCCGGTCTGTTTTCGCTCGAGCGCGACGAGCGGTATCTGATTCCCTTCATCCAGGCGGCGCAGCGGGTGGCCGGCCGTCCGATCGGCCTGCTGCTCAGCCCGTGGAGCCCGCCGGCCTTTATGAAGAGCAACAGAGACATGAACCGCGGCGGCATGCTGCTTCCCGCGTTTTGGGGGAAATGGGCCGCCTGCATTGCCCGCTTTGCCGCGGAGTACCGCGCCGCGGGCTGCGGCGTGCGGATGGTCTCCGTGCAGAACGAGCCCGCCGCCACACAGCTGTGGGAGTCCTGCCGCTATACCGGCGAGGCGGAGGGACGCTTTGCAGCGGAGTATCTGCGCCCCGCCCTGGATAAGGCCGGTCTGCGGGATGTCGGCATTCTGGTGTGGGACCACAACAAGGAGCGCCTCTACCGGCGCGCGTGCGAGACCATGGCGGCGGCGGGGGACGGCAGCGCCATCGCCGGCTTCGCCTTTCACTGGTATGCGGGAGACCACTTTGCGGCTTTGCCCCTCGTGCGCGGAAGATGGCCTGACAAGGAGCTGTGGTTTACCGAGGGCTGCGTGGAGTACAGCCGCTTTCGCGAAGCCAGCGGGCCGGAGAAGGCGCGCGGCTATGCCCACGATATCATCGGCAACCTCGAAAACGGGGCGAACGCCAGCCTGGACTGGAATCTGCTGCTCGACGAAAAAGGCGGCCCCAACCATGCCGGCAACTACTGCGAGGCGCCTGTGATGCTGCGCGGCGGCAGCTTTGTCAAAAATCCAACGTACTACGCCATCGGCCATTTCAGCCGCTATATTTGCCCCGGCGCGGTGCGGCTGAACCACTCCGTCTACGACAGCCGCCTCGAGTGCGTGGCGTTCCGCAATCCGGACGGCGGGCGTGTGGCCGTGATTCTCAACCGCGCCCTGGAAAAGAGAACGATCTGGGTGACGGAGGACGGGGAGACGGGGGCGACCGTGTCCATCGCTCCCGGTCAGCTGATGACCCTCTGCTGGGAATGAGTTTTGATTCGCACATAAAAAGGGAGGATGTATGATGAGCAAACAGGAGATTTGGGAGATTGTGAAAAAAATGACGCTCGAGGAGAAGGCCGCGCTCTGCTCCGGCAGGGATTTCTGGCATCTGGAGGGCTTTGAGCGGCTCGGCGTCCCGTCTGTGATGGTGTCCGACGGTCCGCACGGCCTGCGCAAGCAGGACGACAAGGCCGATCATCTCGGCGTCAACGATTCGATCAAGGCCGTCTGCTTCCCGGCCGGCTGCGCCACCGCGTGCAGCTTCGATGAGGAGCTGCCGGAGAGGCTTGGCCGCACCCTCGGCAGGGAGTGCCGCGCGGAGAACGTTTCCGTTCTGCTGGGGCCGGCGATCAACATGAAGAGGAGCCCGCTCTGCGGACGCAACTTTGAATATTATTCGGAGGATCCCTTCCTTGCCGGCAAGACGGCGGCCGCGTTTGTGCGCGGCGTGCAGAGCTGGCAGGTGGGCGTGTCCGTCAAGCACTTTGCCGCCAACAACCAGGAATTCCGCCGCATGAGCGGCTCGTCCAACATGGACGAGAGAACGCTGCGCGAGATCTACCTGGCGGCCTTCGAGACGGCGGTGAAGGAGGCGCGGCCGTGGACGCTCATGTGCTCATACAACCGCATCAACGGCGTGTTTGCCAGCGAAAACCGGAAGCTGCTCACGGACATCCTGCGGGAGGAGTGGGGCTTCGATGGGTATGTCATGAGCGACTGGGGAGCCGTCAATGTGCGCACCGACGCGCTGCGGGCCGGTTTGGAGCTCGAAATGCCCGGCCCCTGCCCGGAGAACGACGCGGAGCTTGTGCAGGCCGTGCGCTCCGGCGACCTCGACGAGGCCGTGCTGGACCAGGCGGCCGAGCGCATTCTGGATGTTGTGTTCCGCTATTGCGGCGCCCAGGTGCCGCAGGCTGTCTTCGATCGCGAGGCGGACCACAAAATCGCCGTGGAGCTCGAGAAGGAGTGCGCTGTTCTGCTCAAAAACGACGGCCTGCTGCCGCTCTCCCGCGGGGCGAAGCTGGCCTATCTCGGCGGGTTCGCCGCCAGACCGCGCTACCAGGGCGGCGGTTCGTCGCACATCAACGCTTCCCGTGTGAGCAGCGCGCTCTCGTGCGCGCCGGACGGCGTCATCTATGAGGAGGGCTTCCCGGCGGACCGCGACGTGATCGACGAGGCGGCCTTCGCCCGGGCCGTCCAGGCGGCCAAGGAGGCCGACGCCGCCGTCATCTTTGCCGGCCTGCCCGATTCCTTTGAGTCCGAGGGCTACGACAGGCAGCACATGCGCCTGCCCGACTGCCAGAACGAGCTGATCCGCCGCGTCCTCGCCGTGCAGAAGCGCGTTGTGGTGGTGCTGCACTGCGGAAGCCCGGTGGAGACGCCGTGGGCGGACGAGGCGTCCTCCGTTTTGTGCGTCTATCTCGGCGGCGAGGGCGTCGGCGAGGCGACGGACGCCCTGCTCTACGGCGACGCGAACCCCTGCGGCCGCCTGGCGGAGACGTGGCCCATGAAGCTCGAGGACAACCCGAGCTATCTCAATTTCCCCGGTTGCGAGGAGGGCGTGAACTACGCCGAGGGCGTCTTCATCGGCTACCGCTACTACGACAAAAAGAAGATGCCCGTGCGCTGGCCCTTCGGCCACGGCGAAAGCTACACCGGTTTTGCGTATTCGAACGTGCGCCTTTCCGCCGGCACGCTCGCTGACGGCGGCGAGGTGACCGTGCTGGTGGATGTGACGAATACGGGAGCGCGCGCCGGCAAGGAGGCCGTGCAGCTGTATGTCGCCGATCGCACCGGCACGCCGGGACGGCCGGAGAAGGAGCTCAAGGGCTATGTGAAGCTGGCGCTCGAGCCGGGCGAGACGAAGACGGCGCAGTTTACCGTCAACGCCCGCAGCCTCTCCTGGTACAGCGAGGCTCTCGGCGACTGGTACGCCGCGCCGGGACAGTATGAGCTGCTTGTGGCGCACTCCAGCCGCGACGTGCGCGGCTCGGTATCGCTGGCCTTCTCCACGGAGAAGCGGCTGCCGCTGCGCGTCCACCGCAACACGACCATCGGCGCGCTGCTGGCCGACCCGCGCACCGCGCCGATCCTCAAGGCAGCGATGAGCAGGGGGAAGCCGCTCTTCGGCGGAGAGGAGCAGGAGAGCGCCGCGGCGGAGGCCATCACCGAGGAGATGAGCCGCCAGATGATGGTAAACGCGCCTCTGCGGGCCGCGCAGCTCTTCCTGGGGATGAGCCGCGGCGAGATTGAGGCGCTGATCACCGAGCTGCAGCGCGCGGTAGACGGCTGATCCGCCGGGCCGCACGGCAAAAACAGCACACACAGAGGAAAAGCCCCGGAGCCTCATGCGGCAGGCTCCGGGGCTTTTGGCTGTCAGGGGGTTGGGCTGCCGGTCCGGCGTTTCTCCACATGATCCGGCAGGCGGCACGCAGAGGCGAAAATTCCCATCAGGAAGTACGTTTTGCCGCGGCTCATATATGCCCAAAGCGAGGGCAGAAAGGCCGCGCCGCCGAGCACGCAGACGATCATGTCCACCATGGTGTCGGTCACGCCGGTCCCCTCCACGCGCTGCGGATCGGTGCCGAAAACCAGGCTCACAAGGAACTCCCAGATCTCCCAGATGCCCGCCGCCCCCGCCACGGTGAAGAGCACGAAGCAGGCGGCCAGCGGGAAGCGGGCGCGCTCCATCGTCTTTTCCGGAGAGAGCAGGTGAAACAGCAGAACGGCGAAGAGGGCGATCACCACGCCGGAGAGCGTGTGCGCGAATTTGTCGTAAAACGCGGTGATCGAGTACAGGCGCAGGACAATTCCCAGCGTGAAGAGCAGAAAGACATAGACATAGACGAGCAGATCGAGCTGATGCGAGCGCCGGCGGCGGATCAGCCGGTAAAAAAGGGAGAGAATGAGGGGCAGCAGGAGGGCGCAGAGAGCCAGAACGGCATAGTACCACTGGCGCTGCACCGTGTTTGCGGCGGCAATCCCCGCGTTGACAAGCAGATAGAGGGGAACGGCGACACGGTTGACGCGGGCGAAGGTCTGCTCTCTCTTTTCCATGCCCGCCTCCTCAATCCGCCTTGTCTGCGGGCAGGCAGGTCAGCAGGCGCAGCACGCGCACCATGGCGTCCATGCTCTGCACGGGGATGTATTCAAAACGCCCGTGCGCGTTGTGGCCGCCCGTGCTCAGGTTCGGGCAGGGCAGGCCCATATAGGACAGGCGGGAGCCGTCCGTGCCGCCGCGGATCGGCTGCACCAGCGGGGTGACGCCCGCTTCGAGCATGGCCTTCTTTGCGTTCTCCACCAGGAAGAGGTAGGGCTCGACCTTCTCCCGCATGTTGTAATAGCTGTCGGCCAGCTCCACGTCCACCGTGCCCTGGCCGTATTTGTCGTTGAGGTAGGCGGCGATTTTGCGGAAGCGCTCCTTTTTGGCCTCGAACTTTGCGCGGTCGTGGTCGCGGATGATATAGTGCAGCACGGCCGTCTCCTCATCTCCGCTCATGCGGTTGAGGTGCTGGAAGCCCTCGTAGCCCTCCGTGCAGGCGGGAATTTCCGCGGCGGGGAGCATGGTCTGAAACTCAATGCCCATCAGCAGGGCGTTTTTCATCTTGTTCTTCGCGTCGCCGGGGTGGATGTTGAGCCCGTGGACCGTCACCACGGCGGAGGCCGCGTTGAAATTCTCGTATTCGAGCTCGCCGAGCTTCCCGCCGTCCACGGTGTAGGCGAACTGCGCGCCGAAGCCCGGCACGTCGAAGAGGTCCGCGCCGCGTCCGATCTCCTCGTCCGGCGTGAAGGCGAAGCAGAGTTTGCCGTGGCGCAGGCCGTCGCGTCCGATCTCCTCGATCAGCGTCATGATCTCCGCCACGCCCGCCTTGTCGTCCGCGCCCAGCAGCGTCGTGCCGTCCGTCACGATCAGGTCCTGGCCCGTGTAATCGGCCAGGTGCGGATATTTTGCCGGGCTCATCACGATGCCCTTCTCCTCGTTGAGCACAATCTCCCCGCCGTCGTAGCTCTCCACGATCCGCGGCCGGATTCCGGCCCCGCAGGCGTCGGGGGAGGTGTCCATGTGGGCGATGAGGCCGAGCGCGGGGGCGTCCGTCTCACAGTTGGCGGGCAGGGAAGCGTAGACATAGCCGTGCTCGTCGACGCGGGCGTCGGAGAGCCCGAGCGAGAGCAGCTCCTCGGCGAGGGCGTTCGCCAGCGTCAGCTGGCCGGGCGTGCTCGGGCAGGCGGGGTTCGATTCGTCGGAGGTGGTGTCAAAGGCGACATAGCGCAAAAAACGTTCACAGGCTGTCATGGGCAGAGCTTCTCCTTCCTCTTGGCGCAAGATTTGGCGCGGGGCGCGCCCAGCGTCGGGGCGTGCCCGACGCCGATAGGTTGTCCCGTTTCGGCGCGAATAACCGGCGCGGCGTGCGGCCGGTCCAATCTGCGTGCGGAAAGCGCGCGCCGGGCCGTTTTTCCGGGTTTCGCCCCTTTTCTTCCTATTATAGCAGGTTCCCGCGCAGACGCAAGCGCCTGCCTCATCCGTTCCAAGCGCGCCCCAGCGCCTCGATCGCCGCGGGGATCTCCTCGAGCGGGATGCCGGAAAAGCTCAGCGCGGCGAAGACGCCGTCGCGGTTTTCCCTCGTGCGCACGCGCACACCCTCCCGCGCCGCCCGGTCGCAGAGCGCCTGCGCCTCCTCCCGCGCGAGCGGCGTGCGGAAGTAAAGCGCCGTCTCCTCGAGCGTGAAGCGGCGGCCGGGGAAGACCTCGGAGAGGCATTTTTTCATCCGCTGGCTCTTGGCGGCATAGAGCTTGCGCAGGCGGCGCAGGCGGCGCTCCATCTGCCCGCTCGAGATATAGGCCGCCAGGGCGAGCTGCTCGATCTTCGAGGCCGTCTGGTTGTAGTTGCGCGCCCGCTCGCGGTAAAGCGGGAGCAGCGAGGGCGGCAGCACCATGTAGCCGATGCGCACCGAGGGCAGCAGGAGCTTTGAGAACGAGCCCAGATACGCCACGTGCTCCCCGCCGGACATGCCCTGCATGGCCGGGATCGGGTGGGCACGGTAGCGCAGTTCGCCGTTGTAGTCGTCCTCAATGAGAATCCCGCCCGTCTCCTGCGCCCAGCGCAGCAGCTCGAAGCGGCGGCTTGTGGGCATGGCGCTGCCGCTCTCCACCGAGGCCGAGGGGCTCACGTATGCCAGATCCGCGCCGCTTGCCCGCAGCGCCTCGGGGCTCAGGCCGTGCTCGTCGCGCGGCAGGGGCAGCACCTCGATTCCGCAGTCGCGGAAAACCTGCTCCGCCTGGGCGAAGCCGTGCTCGTCGATGGCTGCCCGACGCCGCCCCGCGAGCCCGCAGAGCAGATACAGGAGCGGCTGGCTTCCCGCTCCCACCACGATCTCCTCCGCTCCCGCGGACACGCCGCGCGCCCGGCCCGCGTAGAGGGCCAGCGATTCGCGCAGCGCGCGCTCGCCCTGATGGTCGCCGTAGGAGACGATGATCTCGCGCCGGTTGAGCACGTCGCGCACGTGCCGCCGCCAGATGCGCAGATCGGCGTCCTCCGCGTCGGCGCAGTCGGTGCCGAGGTTGAAGCGGAACCGCCCGGCAAGCGGGACGGACGCGGGCTGTGCGCGGCGCGGCCCGGCCGGCGCGGGCTGCTCCCCGGAGAGGACGAAGTATCCGCGCTTCGGCTCGCTTTTGAGGTAGCCTTCCACGCACAGCTGCTGATAGGCGGCCTCCACCGTGGTGCGGCTCAGGCCGAGATCCTCGGAAAATTTGCGGATCGACGGCATGCGCTCGCCCTGCCTGAGCTGGCCCGTTTCCATTGCCCGCTTGAGGGAGTCGTACAGCTGCCGGTACAGCGGTTCGCCGTCTCCGCGCAGCTCCAGATAATCATACGCCAATCTGTACACCTCATTTTTTTACAAACTGTGTATTTCATTCAGGACAGTTTTCTTTTATGATGGTAACACACCAAGGGAAAAAACGCAATTGCATCCCGGAGATTTTTCGCGGGGCGACCCGCTGATTCTTGGAAAGGCAGTGAACCGTCATGCAAATCAACACCTCAAAAAAGAGCGGGGCGGCCAACCTGGCCCTCACGGGCCTCATGGGCGCGCTCGTCATCGTCGGCACCTTCATCAGCATCCCGATCCCCGTGCTCGGGGACAGGACGATGATCGGCCTTGGAAACGTCTTCTGCATCCTGTCCGGCCTGCTGCTCGGCCCCGTCTGCGGCGGCCTCGCGGCCGGCGTCGGCTCCGGCGTGTTCGACCTGATCGGCGGCTGGGCGGCCAGCGCCCCCACCACGCTGATCAATAAATTCATGATGGCCTTCGTCTGCGGCGCGATTGCCTGGTCCGGCCATTCGCAGGGCCGCCGCCTGCCGCGCGTCATCCTCGGCGCGGTGAGCGGCTCGCTGACCTACTGCGTCCTTTACCTGCTCAAATCTCTGATCGAGGCCAAGCTGGAGGGCAGCGCCGACGAGGCGGTCGCCATCCTGCTGGGGACGAAGGCCGTGGCCACCGTCGTCAACGCCGTGATTGCCGACGTCGTCGCCGTGCCGCTCTCGATCGCCATCCGCCGCTCGCTGGAGACGAACCGCATGTACCTGGGCGTGGCCCAGAGCTCCGCGGAGCAGCTCACCGGCCACGATCTGCGCCGCGGCGTCGCGGTGACGCTCCTTCTCGTGCAGGCCGTGCTGCAGGTGGTCTGCGTGGCCGTTCTGCTGCCGTCGGTGCAGTCCTCCGCCGCCGAGGCCGGCTCCGCTATAACGGCCTGGCCGTTCTGGCTGGCCGCCGCCGTCTCCGCCGCGCAGGCGGTCTGCGCCGTCCTGCTGGCCCGCCATGGCCGCCACGCGGTGTCGCTCGTCGTGCTGTGCGCCGCCGTCTCTCTGGCCCTTTCCGTCTGGTTCACCGCGGCGGCCGCCGTGCAGCCCCTGCTTGCGAAGTACCTGCCGATCGGCGTCGTCTTCCTCGCGATTCTCCTCGCCGCCCTCGGCTTCCTGCTTCCCGCCCGCGAGGGGAAGAAGCGCCGCGCCTGAGGCCGGAAAAAAGCGTCAAACCATCCGCCGGATGGATTCGGGATCGCCGCCTTGCGCGGCGGTCCCTTTTTGTTGTCCTGCGGGAAGCTTCCGGCGGCGGAGGGGGGACGGAAACGGCGCGCCGCCCGTCTGCGAGGAAACGTCACAAAAGGTTTACAAATCCCCGCAGGCCGCATGGGAACCGCATTTTTGCGTGCCGGAAGGGAAATAATGATTGATAAGAAATGTGAATAATGCTATAATCAGACTATCCATGAAAAAAAGCAGGCAGTTTTTTCCGCCGCGCGTTTGCCCGCGGCGGGCCGCTGCGCTGCCTGAAACCGTCCGCCCGGGAGGAGCGCTTGCCGCCGTCCCGCGCGGAGGAAAGGACCACAGGAACAATGGTGCAATTCCGTCAAAAGGATCTTCTGCGGGATACGCTTTTGCTCGGCGTTTCCCTTGCGGCCCTGGTGATCGCCGCTTTTATCGCTTTTTTCGGAGGCAGCTGGTATTCTCTGGCCGCCAACGTGACGCTCGCGGGGATCGTGGTGCTCAACCTCGCCCTGCTCGCCTATGAGCTTGCGGATCTCCGCAGGCGGCTCTCACTGCTGCTGTTTCAGGGCTCGTTCAACCTGCTGCTGCTCGGCCGCGTCTACGTGGCCTGGGTGCGCGACTATGACATCCGCCTCGGCCGCCTGGAGGCGAACGGCTACGATTCCCTCTACTGGTCGCTGCAGCTGCTGGCGATCTCCCTGTGCAGCGTCTATCTGGCCTACCGCGCGGCCGGCGCCCTCTTCCGCAGGCAGGAGGTTTCCGTCGCCGTGGAGGGGGCAAAGCGCGTCTGGGACAATCCGCTCATCCCCATCATCCGCCAGCTCAGCCGCTGGGTGCTGTATGTCAGCTCCCTCGCGTCCTTCTTCTCGCTGGCGAACACGGCCCTCTTCGTCCTGCGCAACGGCTACCTCACCTCCTTCACGGAGACGGCGGGCGTCCCGTCGATCGTCAGCCGCTTTGCGCTCTTCTTCACGCCTGCCTTCGCCGTCTTTCTGGCCACCATGCCGTCGGCCAGGCAGATGCGGCTGCCGATGTGCGTCTACGGCGTCTATCTTCTGGCCTCGGTCTTCACCGGGCGGCGCAACATGATCGTCACCAGCCTGATGATGCTCGCCCTCTATTTTGTCCTGCGCGACAATCTCCTGCCGAAGGAGAAGCGTGTGCTCACCGGGCGCGTCGTCCTTCTCGTCTGCGTGCTCGGCCTCGGCGGCATGTATCTTCTGCAGATGGTCGCCTACCTGCGCTCCGGCTCTCTCGGCAGCTGGTATTCGTTCTTCAGCACGCTCGTCAGCTTCATCGATTCGCAGGGCGCGAGCTTCCGCGTGATCGTCAAGACCTTCGATTACATGGACGCCCTGAACCTGAGCGAGGGGTACCGCTATTTCCTCTTCCCGCTGGAGCTCTTCGTCACCAACAACTCGATCGGCCAGACCGTCTTCCACACGGAGCCGATCATTTCCCTGCAGACCGCGGAGTTTGCCGAGAACACCTTCAGCTATTCCCATGTGCTCACCTATCTCGTTGATCCCACGAAGTACCTGCGCGGCGAGGGCTTCGGCACCTCCTACGTCGCGGAGGCCTATGTGGCCTTCGGCACGGTGGGCGTCATCGCCATGAGCGCCGTGATCGGCGCGGCCTTCCGCTGGTTCTCGTCCATGCTCGGCCGCTCCTGGCCCGCGATCGCCCTCGGCCTCATCGCTGTCAAGAGCTTTGTCTATCTGCCGCGCAATTATGCGCTCGGCTGGATCACGGATGTGTTCAACATCACCTATCTCGCCTTCCTGCTCGGCCTCTATCTGGCCGCCCAGCTGCTCTATACCCTCGGCACCCATCTGCGCCGCCGCACGGCGCCGCCGGAGGTGAACACGTAATGGGAAAGAAAAAGGGAGGCGTGATCCAGGACGCGCTGAGTACCTTCGGCACGAACGCCTTCGGCGCCGTTCTCGCCCTCATTTCGAGCTTCTGCATTATGCCCATCCTCGATCCGGGGGAGAGCGGCCTCATCACGCAGAACCAGATGGTGGGCAGCGCGCTGTTCACTCTGCTCTCGTTCAGCGTGAACTCCTCGATGATCTATTACGTCTCGCGCTGCAAGCTCAAAAACGTGGTGCGCTCCATCAAGCGCGTCACCGTTGTGCTCACGGCGCTGATCGCGGCGGTGGGCGCTCTCGCCGTCTTCGTCCTGCGCGATACGTATTTTGCCGACACCGCTCTCCTGTACTGCGTGTGCGCGGTGGCCTACGGCGTGTTCTCGTTCGTCTCCAACGTCTTTCTGGCGATCCTGCGCGGCGAGAACAAGTTCCGCGTCTACAACATGATCAACCTCATGCAGCGCGTGCTCACCACGCTGTTCGCCCTCACCGTCTTCCTCTGGCCGACGGCCGCCGTCATCGTCTCGGGCAGCATCTTCATTCTGCTGCTCTCCATCGTGATGGCCTGGCGCTCCATCCGCCGGGACGTCTCCTATGCCGAGGCGCCCTCAGCCCCGGAGAACGACAGGGAGGTCGGCTCCGGCGAGCTTCTGCGCTACAGCCTCAAGGCCCACGTTTCCAACGTCCTCACCTTCACCAACACGAACGTGAGCTCCATCATCCTCAAGGCCAACAACGGCCTCACGGATTTCGGCGTTTTCACGAAGGCCTACACCATCGTGCAGCAGATCTGGATCCTGCCGGACGCTGTCAGTATGGTCATCATGTCGCGCATTGCCGGCATGACGGACACGAAGGACAAGACGAAGCTCGCCACGCTCTCGTGCAAGCTCGTCACCTACATCACCCTCATCTGCCTGCCGATTGTCGTGGTGCTGGCAGAGATTTTCATTCCCATCATTTTCCCCAAATACACGGCGTGCATTGAGCCGCTCAAGATACTGACCGTCGGCAGCTTCTTCATCACCTACGCGAAGGTGCTCGCCAACTCCATCGCGGCTTATGGAAAGCCCGAGCTGAACATCATCTCCACCGCGGTGGGCGTCGTCTTCAACCTGGGGCTGAGCCTTGTGCTCATCCCGCGGTTCCTGGTGGCGGGCGCCGCACTCGCCACGACGTTCTCCCTCACGGCTCAGGGCCTGACCTCGATCGTCATCTTCTGCGTGTATACGAAAACGCCGTTTTACCGCCTGCTTCTCCCTACACGGGAGGAGCTCGCCATGGCGGCAGGCATGCTGAAAAGGGGAAAACGGAAATGAGACAGCTTTTGCTTTTGACGACCTCCTTCCCGTTCGGGAGGGGGGAGGATTTTTTGACGGAGGAGCTCCGCCACGCGGCGGGGTTTGACAGCGTGCTGATCTGCGCCTGTCACGCGGCTGCGGACGACGCCCAGACAAAGCCCGTCCCCGAGGGGATGCAGGTGCTCCGCCTGCGCGCGGATCCGTCCGCCGTCTCCTACGCCCGCGTCGTGTTCAAGCCGGACATCGCCGGCGAGGCGCTCTCGCTGCCGCTGCGCGGGCGCGCGTCGCCCGGTATGCTTCACGAGCTTCTGTTCTTCCGCCGCAAGGCGGAGGCGGTTTACCGCGCGCTGTGCAGCCAGGCGCTGCCGCTGCTCACGGCGGAGGAGATCGTCATCTACAGCTATTGGTTCTACGACGCCGCCGTGGCCGGAGCTCTCCTGGCGAAGCGGCTGCGCGCGGCGGGGAAGCGGGTGCGGCTTGTCTCCCGCGCCCACGGCTTCGACGCCTTCCCGGAGCGCGCGCCACACGGCTATCTGCCGATGCGCCGCTTCCTGCTCTCCCGCTACGACGAGGTGCGGCCCTGCTCGCCGGCGGCTGCCCGCGCTGTCAAGGACGCCTTTCCCGGCATGTGCGGAAAGGTCCGCGCCGCCTTTCTCGGCACGGCGGATCACGCCCTGCCCTACGGCAGCCGCGAGCCTGTTTTTCACTTGGTCACCTGCTCCTATCTCGTTCCGGTCAAGCGCCTGCCGCTTTTGGTGGAGGCTCTCGCGCAGGTTTCCCTGCCGATGCGGTGGACGCACATCGGCGGCGGCCCGCAGGAGGACGAGGTGCGCGCGGCGGCGCAGCGGCTGCCCTCCCATATTGCCTGGGAAATGATCGGCCCGATGCCCAACGAGAAGCTGATGCTCTGGTACGCGGAGCATCCCGTCTCCTGCCTTGTGAACGTGAGCTCGAGCGAGGGCCTGCCCGTGGCGCTGATGGAGGCGTCCTCCTTCGGCTTTCCCTGCGTCGCCACCGAGGTCGGCGGCACGCCGGAGGCCGTGCGCGACGGGGTGACGGGTTTTCTGCTCGGCAAGAACCCCTCCCCGCAGGAGATCGCCTCGGCTCTCGAGACGCTCGCCCGGCTGCCGGAGGAGGAGTACCGTTCCATGTGCCGCTCTGCCCGGCGTCTGTGGGAGGACAAGTTCAACGCGAAGAAAAATTACGCCCTGTTTTATCAGGAGCTGACGCAGCCGCTTGACGGCGCGGGAAAGGACGGCGCGCGATGAGCGATCAGAAGAAAACCTTCCTCTATGCCTCCACCGTCTCCACCGCCATGCAGTATTCCGGCATTCTGCGCAAGATCAGCGGGATGACGGGCGGCATGGCCCGCCTCGGCTGGCAGGCCGCCTACACCTGCGTGCAGGAGAACTGCCTGCTGCTGCGCACGGGGGAGAAGGAGGAGCGCTTTCCCTTTCCGGCCTGCGCGCGCTGGTCGGAGCTGCAGAAGCGGCTCGCGGAGACCATCGGGGCCCTGCTCCAGCAGCGCCCCTGCGACATGGTCTATATCAAGGGCTTTCTCACCAACCCCTACCACCGCATGATCGCCAGGGCGGCCAAGGAGGCCAACCCCGCCTGTAAGGTGGTCTTCGAGGTCGCGACCTACCCCTACTGGGGAGAGTACAAGCGCTTCTTCCGCGTGGATCTGCGGCAGAAGAATCTGCGCGGCTTTCTCGGCCATGGGAAGGAGGTGGCCCAGCACGCCGTCACCACGCTCACCTTTTCCCGCTGGGTCGACGCCGTCGTCACCTTCGGCGAGGAGACGGACAGGCTCTGGGGCATTCCCGCCCTCAACATCGACAACGGCGTGGAGGTGGACGCCATCCCCCTGCGGGAGGACCGCGCCCCGCGCGACAGCATCCATCTGCTCGGCGTCGTCGGCACCTCCGTCGTCCACGGCTACGAGCGCGTGCTGTACGGCATGAAGGCGTATGAGGACGGGCGGCCTGCCCTGCCCGTCTATTTCAATATCGTCGGCAACAACGAGACGATCGTCGAGCTGCAGGGGCTGGCGCAGTCCCTCGGCCTGGAGGACCGCGTGTCCTTCCTCGGCTACAAGACTGCTCCCGAGCTCGCCGTGCTCTACTGCGAGAACGACGTCGGCATCTCTCCGCTCGCCGAGTATCGCGTGGGCCTCAACCGGCTCTCGCCGCTCAAGTCGCGGGAGTATCTCGCGTCCGGCCTGCCGCTCTTTTACGCCTACGAGGACAGGCTCCTCACCCCGGAGCTGCCCTTTGTGCGCGTCTTCCCCAACGATCCGACGCCGATCGACATTGCGCAGGTGGTCGAGTTTGTGCAGGCCTGCCGCGCCGATCCCGGCCTGCCGGAGCGCGAACGGCAGTTTGCCAGGGAGCACTTTGACTGGCAGATCATCATGAAGCAGATTCTGGATTTCACCGGCTGAGCCTTGGCCGGGAGCTCCTGAACATGCGGGCGGCTGCCCGCGATACCCGAAACAATCCTGAACTGGAGGGCTTATTCTATGGAACTGTTCATCTCGTTTTCGGAGATTTTCCGCTTCTTCAAGCGCCATCTCTGGAAATTCGCCGTGGTGGTTGCCGCCTGCGGCATTCTGTTCGGCGTGCTCTCGCTCAAAACCTTCAAGCGCGAGTACACGGCCACATCCACCATCCTCATCGCCTGCACCATCGACGACAACGCCTCCCCCGACTACAGCAACCAGTATGCGAGCATGCTCAACGTGCGCCTGCAGGCCGCCATTGCCCTGGCCGATTCCGAGGAGATGCGCCAGTCCGTCGCGGAGCGGGCCGGTGTAGAGGATTCCTCTTTGATTGGCGTGGCTGCAAAGCAGGTGGGGACCTCTACCCTCATCGAGGTGACGATCACTACCGACGACAGGGCGAACGCCGCCCTGCTGGCTGATTCCGCCGCCGGACAGATCGCCGAGGAGATCGAGACCATCTACCCGACGCCTCCCGTCCAGGTTCACATCACGAACCACGCCGAGGAGCCTGCGGAGCTCTCCGCCCGCTCTGCTGCCGTCAAGAGCGGCATTCTCGGACTGGTGCTCGGTTTTATCCTCTCGCTCTGCGCCGGCATCGCCATTCTCCTGCTCGACCGCAGCATCCGCAACGCGGCGTATGTGACGAAGACCCTCTCGCTGCCCTGCCTCGGCAGCTTTGCCGCGAAGACGGCGAAGGAGGACGACGAGTTCCGCCGCCTGCGCGCCGCCCTCGCCTGCCAGGTGGGGGAGAGCGGCAGCATCCTCCTCGCGCCCGTGAAGGGCAAGCGGGGAGCGGGCCATGCCGCCGCCGGCCTTGCCCGCGCCCTGACGCTCACCGGCCGCACCGTCCTCCTGATTGAGGCTGACTTCACCGGCCGCTCGGAGGCCGCCTCGCTCGGCGCGCAGGATACAAAGGGCCTTGCCGCCGCGCTTGCAAACGGCGTGTCCGCGAAGGAGGCCGCCGTCCCGACGAAGCAGGAGGGGCTGTTCTTCCTGGCGAGCGGCCAGACGCCCGGCAGCTCTGCCGATCTGCTCGCGTCGCAGGCCTTCGCCTCCTTCCTCCGGCAGGCCGCGGAATCTTACGACTATGTGCTCTGCACGCTGCCCTCCGAGGACAAGCTGCCGGACGCCGACAGCGCCGCGCCCGCCGCGGACAGCGTGGTTCTCGTCGCCGAGTACGGCGTGACGCCCTACCGCGACTTCGAGGACAGCCTCGCGCGCCTGCGCACCGCGGGCGGCAAGGTATCCGGCTTTGTGCTCGAGGGGATCCGCTGAGCCGCCTGCCGGCACAGAATCATGTGATAAGCAA
This sequence comes from uncultured Clostridia bacterium, assembly GCA_944383955.1. Taxonomy (GTDB): domain Bacteria; phylum Bacillota; class Clostridia; order Oscillospirales; family Acutalibacteraceae; genus Caccousia. The sequence goes on along the minus strand of CALWRP010000215.1, from coordinate 6,008 downwards.
AGCGCCCGGCGAAGCCATGCAGGCTTCGCCGGGCGCTTTTTCTGGTGCGTATGCTTTTTTTACATGCCGTAGATTTCCTCGGCGCTGAGCAGGGTGATGCCGTTCTTCTCGAGGCACTCGACGGCCTTCTCCGTCTCCTGCACGCGCAGGATGACAAAGGCCTTGCCCTTGTCGCGGCTGATGAAGGCGTACATGTACTCGACGCCGATGTCGCCGTCCGCGAGAACGCGCATCGCCTTGGCGAACTCGCCGGGCTTGTCGACGATGCCGATGGCAATGACGCTCGTGAGCGAGACGGTCAGGCCGGCCTCGCGCAGCGACTCGACGGCCTCTCTGGGCTTGTCGACGATCAGGCGGAGAATGCCGAAATCGCTCGTGTCCGCCACGGAGATGGCGCGGATGTCGACGTTCGCCTTGCCGATGGCCTCGGTGATCTCAGCCAGACGGCCGGACTTGTTTTCCACGAAAATCGAGAGCTGTTGAATCTGCATACTGGTTCCCCTTTCTTTGATTACGTTGAGAGTGACCGGAAACCGAAGGGCGGATTGGAACGCCGGCCAGGCTGCGCGGCGCTCCCTCTGCCTTTATTATAGAACGGAAACGGAAAAAATGCAATCACAGCTTGCGCTTGTCGATGACGCGCTTGGCCTTGCCCTCGGAGCGGGGCAGGGACTTGGGCTCGAGCAGGCGAACCTTGGCCACGATGTTCAGCGTGGACTGCAGGGCCGCGCTGATTCTGTGCTCGATGCTCTCGAGGCTGCGCACGGTGTCGCCGAACATGCTCTCGTTCATCTCCACCTGCACCTCGAGCTTGTCGAGATTGTCCACGCGGTCGACGACGAGCTGGTAGTTCGGATCCATGCCGAGCTCAAGCAGCACGCTCTCGATCTGAGACGGGAAGACGTTGATGCCGCGGATGATGAGCATGTCGTCCGTGCGTCCGCGCGGCTTGCTCATGCGCACCAGCGTGCGGCCGCAGCCGCAGGGCGTGTGGTCGAGGGAGCAGATGTCGCGCGTGCGGTAGCGCATGAGCGGCAGGGCCTCCTTGCCGATGCAGGTGAAGACGAGCTCGCCGTACACGCCGTCGGGCAGCACCTCGCCGGTGTCGGGGTCGATGACCTCGGGGTAGAACATGTCCTCGTTGATGTGCAGGCCGTTGTGCTCGTGGCACTCGCAGGCGACGCCGGGGCCGGCGATCTCCGAGAGGCCGTAGATATCGAAGGCTTCAATGGCAAGCAGGCGCTCGATCTCGCGGCGCATCTCCTCCGTCCAGGGCTCCGCGCCGAAGATGCCGGCGCGCACGCGCAGCGTCTTGGGGTCGATGCCCATGTCGCGCACCGTCTCGCCGATGTACATGGCGTAGGACGGCGTGCAGGCGATGATATCCGAGCCGTAGTCCTGCAGAATCTGCACCTGGCGCTTCGTGTTGCCGGAGGAGACGGGGATGGCCGTCGCGCCGAGCTTCTCCGCGCCGTAGTGCAGGCCGAGGCCGCCCGTAAAGAGGCCGTAGCCGTAGGAGACGTGCACCAGATCGGCCTTCGTGCCGCCCGCCATCACGATGCTGCGCGCCGCGCCGATCGCCCAGGCGTCGACGTCGGCCTTCGTGTAGCCGACAACGGTCTGCTTGCCGGTGGTGCCGGAGGAGGCATGGATACGCGCGAGGTTCTCTCTCGGCACGGCAAAGAGGCCGAAGGGGTAGGTGTCGCGCAGATCCTGCTTCGTGGTGAACGGCAGCTTCTTCACGTCGTCGATGTCCTTGATGTCGCCCGGCAGAATGCCGTACTCATCCATGCGCTGCTTGTAGAGGGGCACGTTGTTGTAGCACCGCTCCACGAGCTTGCGCAGCCGCTTGGACTGGATGTAGTGCAGCACCTCGCGGGACGCGCACTCCAGCTCCGGCTGAAAATATTTTCCCTGCATACTGATTCCCTGCATGGCAATCTCTCCGCTTCTGTTAGTCTCGGCCCCGCCCGTGAGAGCCGGGCGGGCCGGAAGTTTTTTATTTCTCCGCCGCGTAGCCAAGCTCGAAGGCGCGCTTGTTCATCTCCACGAACTTGGGCGGGACGGTTTTTTCAATGGTCTTGAGCCAGATCTCCTTCTCTGTGCCGAGCGCCTTCGCCATCGCGCCGATCAGCACGACGTTGACGGCCTTGACCGAGCCGGCCTGCTCCGCGAGGGAGAGGGCGTCGAACGCGAGCAGCCCCGCGCCCTGGGCCTGGATCTGCTCGAGCAGGCCCTGCGGATACTGCGCCGCGCCGGTCACGACGGGCATCGGGTCGATCTGCTGCGTGTTCGTCACCACGACGCCGCCCTTTTTAAGGAAGGGCAGGAAACGCGCGGCCTCGAGCTGCTCAAAGGCGAGCACGATATCGGCCTCGCCGGGATCGATGACGGGGGAGTAGACCTTATCGCCGTAGCGCACATACGTCTCCACGGAGCCGCCGCGCTGGCTCATGCCGTGCACCTCAGAGACCTTCACGTCGTAGCCGAGGTCCATCATGGCGCTTCCCAACAGGCGGCTGGCCAGCAGGGTTCCCTGCCCGCCGACGCCTACAATCAATACACTTTTCACATTGCTCATTTTGCCGCCTCCTGTGTCGTAATGGCATGCTTGGGACACAGTCCCTCGCACACGCCGCATCCCACGCACTGCGTGTAGTCGATGACGGCCTTCTTGTCGTGAATGCTGATGGCCGGGCAGCCGATGGACAGGCAGCGCTTGCAGCCGATGCAGTCGTCCTTCTTCACGGCGAGCGGCGCCTTGTGCTTCACATATTTGAGCAGCGCGCAGGGACGGCGCGCGATGATGACGGAGGGTTCCTCCGCCTCCAGCTCCTCGCGGATGGCCGTCTCCGTCTCCTGCAGGTTATACGGATCGCAGACGCGCACGCGGTTGATGCCCACGGCATGGCACAGCGCCTCGAGGTTGACCGCGGAGGTCGGGTCGCCCTTGATGGTGTAGCCCGTCGTCGGGTTCTGCTGGTGGCCCGTCATACCGGTGATCGAGTTGTCGAGCACAATCACGACGGAGTTGCTCTTGTTGTAGGCAATGTCAATCAGGCCGGTGATGCCGGAATGAATGAACGTCGAGTCGCCGATGACGGCCACGGATTTCTTCTCCGCGGCGGCGCCGATGGCCTTGTTGTAGCCGTGCAGGGCAGAAACGGACGCGCCCATGCAGACGCAGGTGTCCATCGCGCTCAGCGGGGCGGTCGCGCCCAGGGTGTAGCAGCCGATGTCGCCGCTGACATAGACGCCGAGCTTCTTGAGCGTGTAGAACACGCCGCGGTGCGGGCAGCCGCAGCACATCACGGGCGGCCGGCCGGGGATGGCGGCCTCCACCTGCATGGTCTCGGGCTCCTCGCCGAGAACGCAGCGGCGCACAACGCTCTGCGAGTATTCGCCGCAGCGCGGGAAGACGTCCTTGCCGATGACGGCGATGCCGAGCTTCTTACAGAAATTCTCAATGATCGGATCGAGCTCCTCGATGACGTAGAGCTTCCTGACCTTCGCCGCGAAGTCGCGGATCAGCTTCTCCGGCAGGGGATTGACCAGGCCGAGCTTCAGATAGGAGACGGTGTCTCCGAGCGCCTCGCGCGCATACTGATAGACGGAGCCCGCGGCGATGACGCCGACGTCGCTGCCGTTGTCCTCCACGCGGTTGAGCGGGCACGTCTCGGCCCAGGCGGCCAGATCGTCGCTGCGCTTTTCGACGACGACATGCTTCTTCGTCGCGAAGACCGGCAGCATGACGTTCTTCGCGGGGTTCTTCTCATAGGGCTTGAGCTCGAGCTGTTCGCGCTCGGCGAGCTCAACGATGCTGCGCGAGTGCGAGATGCGCGTGCTCAGGCGCAGCAGGACGGGCACGTCGAACTGCTCGGAGAGCTCGTAGGCCAGCTTCGTGAAATCGCGGCACTCCGCGGAATCGGCCGGCTCCACCATCGGCAGCTTCGCGCCGATCGCGTAGTTGCGGGAATCCTGCTCATTCTGCGAGGAGTGCATGCCCGGGTCGTCGGCCACGCCGATCACCATGCCGCCGTTGACGCCGATGTAGCTCATGGTGAAGAGCGGGTCGGCGGCCACGTTCAGGCCGACATGCTTCATGCCGCAGAAGGAGCGCGCTCCGCCGAAGGAAGCGCCGGAGGCGACCTCCATGGCGACCTTCTCGTTCGGCGCCCACTCGCAGTAAATCTCGTCATATTCCGCCGCGGCCTCGGTGATTTCCGTGCTCGGTGTGCCGGGGTAGCTCGAGACGACCCGGACGCCGGCCTCATACAGGCCGCGCGCGACTGCTTCATTTCCCAACAGTAACTCTTTCATTTTTGCCTCCAAACTCGTATTCAGTTTGATTCCTTCTCGTTGCGCAGGTCGAGGATACGCTTTGCCTTGCCCTGGAAGCGCTCGAGCGACTTCGGCTCGACGAGCGTGACCTTCGTCTCCAGGCCGAGCACGCTCTTGAGCCTGTCGTGCAGGCCGCGCTGCAGGGCCTCGAGCTCGCCGTAGCTCTCGAGCAGATCGGCGTTGACGAGCTCGACCTTGACCTCGAGATTGTCCATGAAGTTGCGGCGGCGCACCACCAGCTGGTAGTGCGGGCCGATGCCCTTCGTGCCCACGAGCACGCTCTCGATCTGAGAGGGGAAGACGTTGACGCCCTTGATGATCATCATGTCGTCGGTGCGGCCCGTCACCTTGTCCATGCGCACATGGGTGCGTCCGCAGCGGCAGGGCTCATAGTTCAGGCGGGTGATGTCCTTCGTGCGGTAGCGCAGCACGGGCATGCCCTCGCGCAGCAGCGTCGTCACCACCAGCTCGCCGGATTCGCCGGGCGCCTTCTGCATGCCCGTCTCCGTGTCGATGATCTCGGGCAGGAAGGCGTCCTCCGCAAAGTGCAGGCCGCAGCGGTATTCGCACTCGCCGGAGACGCCGGGGCCGCCGAGCTCCGTCATGCCGTAGTTGTCGGTGACGAAGATGCCGAGATTCTTCTCGATCTGCTCGCGCATCTCCTCCGTGCAGCCCTCGGAGCCGAGCAGGCCGAGGCGCAGCTTGTAGGCGTCGCGCGGATAGCCGGACTCCTTCACCATCTCGCCGAGATAGAGCGCGTAGGAGGGCGTTGCCACCAGGCCGGTCACGCCGAAGTCGCGGAACATCATCAGCTGCTTGGCCGTGTTGCCGGAGGAGGCGGGGATGACCGTCGACCCGATCTTTTCCAGACCGTAGTGCAGGCCGAGCGCGCCGGTGAAGAGGCCGTAGCCGAAGGAGATCTGGAAGATATCATCCTCAGAAGCGCCCGCGGCCGCCGCCACGCGCGCCACGTTGTCCGACCAGTTGTCGAGATCGCCCTTCGTGTAAGCGCCGACCGTCGGCTTGCCCGTCGTGCCGGAAGAGGCGTGAATGCGCACGATCTTCTTCATCGGCGTCGCGAGCATATTAAAGGGATAGTTGTCGCGGATATCGTCCTTCGTCGTGAACGGGATGTACTGGATATCCGAGAGCGTCTTGATCTTGTCTCCGGTGACGCCCGCCTTCTCCAGCCGCTCATGGTAGAAGGGCACGTTCTCATAGCAGTAGTTGACCATCCGTTTGAGACGCTCGAGCTGGAGCGCGTCGAGCTCCTGACGGCTCATCGTCTCAATTTCTTTCTGGAAAAACATTCTGACACCTCCGCGCGGCTGGCCGCCGCGAGTTTCCGTACTTTAGCGCGTTACTCTGCTGTACTCTTGATGGTTTAAATTCAGAAAACGCTAAGCTATATCATACCGCAAATCGGCGCGGAATGCAATCCCGCAACGCAAAGAATGGAAGAATGCCGCTGATCCTGAAGAAAAAGTGTGAAAAAACGCCAAAAATGAAAGCGAAAACGGACGGAAAAGAAGGACAGAGACTTAAGGCACCACCGCACAATTCGCGCCTTGGGGCTCAGGCGGCGTGTCGCGCCAAAATTTTCCGTGATATTTTCCAAAAATGCTCGCCAATCCGGCAAGGATTGCCTGCGCTTTTTGGATCATCTC
>CALWRP010000214.1 GCA_944383955.1 uncultured Clostridia bacterium | reverse complement strand
GGCGGGCGGACGCCCCGTCTCGCTCTCCCTGCGGCGCGACACACTCACCGGCAGCTTCCATCTCTCGAGTACCTCGAGCGCGCGCCAGAACATCCACGAGAACACGGCGAAGTACCCGCACCACCCGGACTGCCGCGCCGAGGTTCTGCGCGTCGGGACGGACGCGCCCGCCGTCTTCACGCTCAGGCTGCGCGTCCCGCAGTGGGTCAGCGGCGAGGCTGTGGTCTTTGTGAACGGCGAGGAGGAGGGCCGCTTCGCCCCCGGGACGGGCTTTGTCTCCCTGCGCCGCGAATGGAGGGACGGCGACACCGTCCGCATCCTGCTGCCGCAGGCCGTCCGCACGCAGAGCCTGCCGGAGGATGAAAACACCGTCGCCTTCCTGTACGGACCCGTGCTGCTGGCCGGGCTGTGCGGCGAGGAGCGCCGCCTCGAGGTGCCTGCCGGGAGCGACCCGGCCGCCCTGCTCGTCCACGACGGGGAGCGCGAATGGGGCTCGTGGCGCGATACGTTCAGGGTGACGGGGCAGGCGCAGGGCTTCCGCTTCCTGCCCATGTATCAGATTGGCTACGAGACGTATACCACCTATTTCCCGCTCAAATCCGTGTAACGGGATCGTTGGTGTGAGAAAGGAAGGCTTTGCATGAAACCGCTTGCCGATTACAGCCACATCAGGGGCTTTAACTACACCGCCAGCTACGCGAGGGACGATCGGGATTTCTGGGAGCACTACCGCCACGACGTTGTCGACCGCGAGCTGGGCTACGCGCAGCGCATGAGCCTGAACAGTGCGCGCATCTTTCTGCCGTACGTCTCCTATCTGCGCGACCGCGAGAGCTTCCTCGCCGCCGTGAAGGACTTCGTGCAGACCGCCTGGGCGCGCGGGATCTCCACCTCGCCCATCGTCTATTTCGGCCGCGTGTTCTATCCCGATTTTGAGGAGCAGGAGCCGCAGGAGGGCGAGCCGCGCCTTGTGAGTATGCTCAAGTCGGAAAATTATCATCTCGCCGACGCATACTTCGACGATCTCTGCGACGCCATCGGCGGCGAACCGGGCCTTTTGTTCTGGGACGTGGCCAACGAGCCGGGCTACCACACGCCGGAATTCGTCACCTATTACCCGGAGGAGCCGGAGTTCCGCCACGCGCTCTCGCAGAAGCCGGAGGACATGGAATCGTTCCGCGCGAAGCAGGAGCTCGTGTGGCAGTTCATCCGCCACGCCATCGCCCACATCCGCGAGAAGGACCCGGTGAACGCCCTCGGCGTGGGCAACACCTATGCGTATGAAATCGAGCCGAGCAAAACGGCCCCGCTCGTGGACATCCTCGTCTACCACGACTATTTTGAGACGCGCAGCCGCGTGCGCGCCGTCTGCGAGCTCATGAAGCGCCTGAGCGAGCAGTATCACAAGCCCGTCGTCAACAACGAGACATGCTGCCTGTGCCGCTCCAACCCCTACGACATGGAGCTCGAGCTCCTGCAGGAATACGGCTTCGGCTTCTATGTGTTTGAGCTCATGATCGGCAATGATATGTGGCAGCGCGTGCACGGTATCTGCTACCCGGACGGCACGGTGCGCGATCCCTCCATTGTGGCCGCCGTGCAGGGCTTCTTCCGCAACCGCACCGCCTCCGCCATCCCGGAGAACGTGAACGAGGAGGGCTCCGCCGATCTGGCGATCCGCCTCGCCGAACAGGCGCTGTCCGACACAGCGGATCGCCGCAACCGCGACGAAGGCAAGAAGGCGGCGCAGCTGCTGGAGGCCGCCGAATACCTCTGCAATCTGCTCGAGGCGGGCCAGTATGTGCCGATGCACATGCCGCCCACGGCCCGCGTGGAGGCGTACCGCCGCCAGGAGCACCCGAACGTGGAGGAGCTCCGCGGGTGGGTTTACGAGCTCATCGGCCAGCTGCGCAGGGCGTGCTGCATGGTGGGCGGGGAGACCAACAGCCGCGTCTGAGCCGGCAGGCGCTTTTGCGTTCCTCCTTTTTCTGCGGGGGCGTCTCCGGCATTGATTTTTGAGTGGAAAGCCGCTATACTGGAACATGCTTGCCTGAAAAAACGCAGACGCGGGCGCGGGGCCGGAGACGGAGCGCGGCCCGCGACTCAGAAGAAACCATCTGGAAGAAGGGAGACAGGACGATCGATATGCAGGTAAAAAAGAGAAACGGCTCGATCGTGCCGTTTGACAGCGAATTTATTTTCCGCGCCATCAGCCTCGCGGCGGCAGCCGCCGGCGAACACAGCGAGGAGGCCATCCGCGGCGCGGTGAAGGTGATCGTGGAGAAGCTGAACGCGCTGGGCCGGGACATTGTGGAGATTGAAACCATTCAGGACACGGTGGAGGAGTGCCTGTTTGAGCAGATGCTGTTCCGCACGGCGAAGGCGTACATCCTGTACCGGATTGAAAAGGAGAAGGAGCGCGCCGGCGGCGCATGGGAGGAGCACCTCCTGACCCGCGAGTTCCTCAGCCCCTACAAGCACGCGCCGAACCCGATGGAGCAGCTCGGCTCCTTCGTCTACTCGCGCACCTATTCGCGCTATCTGCCGAAGTACGGCCGCCGCGAGTTCTGGTGGGAGACGGTGCGCCGCGCCGTCGAGTACAACTGCTCGCTCGCGCCGACCTCCCGCGAGGAGGCCGAGCAGCTCTACGACAACGTCTATCACCTGCGCCAGTTCCTCTCGGGCCGCACGCTGTGGGTGGGCAACACGCCGGTCGCCGAGGCCTACCCGATGGCGAACTACAACTGCGCGTTTGAGGTGATCGACGATTTCCACGCCTACCACGACCTGTTCTATCTGCTGATGGTCGGCAGCGGCGTGGGCGTGCGGGTCCTGAGGGAGGACGCGGACAAGCTGCCGAAGATCCGCACCGATGTGAAGATCCTGCACAAGGCGTATGCTCCCCGCCCGGTGAAGGAGCGCCTGGAGTACACGAACCTTGATTTCCGGGGGAACTGCGTCACCATCGCCATCGGCGACTCGAAGGAGGGCTGGGCGCAGGCGCTGGAGCACTATTTCCAGCTGCTCACGAACAGTGAGTACAGCAAGCTCGACACGATCATCGTCGAGTACGACTCCATCCGCCCGCGCGGTGAGCGCCTCAAGGTGTTCGGCGGCACGGCCAGCGGGTATGAGTCGATGATGGCGATGCTCGACAAGATCCATAAGGTGGTGACGACGGCGGGCGTGCGCCGCGGGGAGCGCGTCACGCAGCTCGCGCCGCTCGATCTGCTCGATATCGCCAACATCATCGGCGAGAACGTCGTCTCCGGCGGCGTGCGCCGCACCTCCGAGATCGGCCTCATCGATCAGGACGATCAGGACTGCATCAAGGCCAAGAGCAACCTCTACCGCCAGGTGAACGGCCGCTGGGAGATCGACAAGGCCATCGCCCACCGCCAGATGAGCAACAATTCCATTTTCTACCGCCGCAAGCCGACGCGCGAGCAGCTGCACCGGCACCTGCAGCAGATGCGCTACTCCGGCGAGCCGGGCTGGGTCAACGAGGAGGCCGGCCTCAAGCGCCGCCCGAACTTCTGCGGCTGCAACCCGTGCGGCGAGATTCTGCTCGACAGCCACGGCATGTGCAACCTCACCACCGTCAACGTGATGGCCTTCGTCCGGGACGGCGTCCTCGACGAGGAGGCCCTCCTGCACGCGCAGCGGCTCTCTGCCCGCGCCGGCTACCGCATGACGTGCCGCGAGCTGGAAATGCACCGCTGGAACAAGGTGCAGCAGCGCGACCGCCTGCTCGGCTGCTCGCTGACCGGCTGGCAGGACATGGTGAACGCCGCCGGCCTCACCCGCGAGGATCAGATCCGCCTGCTCGAAAAGCTGCGCGCCGCGGCCCACGAGGCCGCCGCGAAGATCGCCTCTCAGCTCGGCCAGCCGGAGCCGCTGCTCGTCACCACCGTCAAACCGGAGGGCACGCTCTCCCTGCTGCCGACGGTCTCGAGCGGCGTGCACTACTCGCACGCGCCCTACTATGTGCGCCGCGTGCGCATCACGGCCACCGATCCGCTCTGCCGCGTCTGCGAGGAGCTCGGCTATCCCGTCTATCCGGAGGTGGGCCAGGATCCCGAGACGTGCCGCACGAAGGTGGTGGAGTTCCCCGTCAAGGCCCCGGAGGGCCGCGTGAAGGCCGACGTTTCCGCCGTGGAGCAGCTCGAGAACTATAAGATGTTCATGGATCACTATGTCGACCACAACTGCTCGATCACCGTCCATGTGCGCGACAACGAGTGGGACGCCGTCGAGGACTGGGTCTGGGAGAACTGGGACGGCGTGGTCGCCCTGTCCTTCCTCAGCTACGACGACAGCTTCTACGAGCTTCTGCCCTACGAGGCTATCACCGAGGCCGAGTATACCCGCCGCAAGCAGGCCATGAAGCCCTTCAACCCCTCCCTCATCTCCAAGTATGAGCATGAGGAATCCGAATTCGATATCGGCGACTCCGAATGCGCCAACGGCGTGTGCCCCGTGCGCTGAGCCGCCGCAGGCCGGAAAACAAAGCCCGCCCCCTCCGCGGCACGGGAAGCCGCAGAGGGGGCGAGCTTTGTTATCACACGGTTTTGCGGGAGAGACGGCGCGGGGCTTTCACGCTCGAGCGCTTCGGCCGCGCCGGAAGGAACGCGCCAAGGCGTCAGTCTGCGCGCCGCGCGGTGAGGCTGTGCTCCTGCTCCTCGTCCCGCAGCATCGGCCACACGGTTTTGAGCATGGTGAGGAAGCAGGCGGAGCCGCCGACGAAGTTGGAGATGGGCTCGGCGAGGAAGACGCCGTTGACGCCGAGGCCGAAGAGGTGCGGCAGCAGGAGGGTGAGCGGCACCACGATGATCGCCTTGCGCAGCAGGGAGAAGAAGACGGCATGCTTCGACTTGCCGAGGGCCACGAACGTGGACTGACCGGCGAACTGCAGCGACATCATGAAGAAGCCGAAGAAATAGAGATTGAGGGCGGGCACGCCGTCGGCGATCAGCTCGGGGTCGCTGTTGAAGATGTGAATGAAGAACTCCGGGGCCATCATCAGGATGATCCAGGCGATGAGGGTGTAGACGATGCACACGATGCTCGAGAAGCGGATGGCGGAGCGCACGCGGCCATAGAGGCGCGCGCCGTAATTGTAGCCCATCACGGGCTGAGCGCCGTTTGTGAGGCCGTTGACGGGCATGGTGAGTACCTCGCGGATGGAGTTGATGACGGTCATCACGCCGACATAGAGGTCGCCGCCGAACTGCTGGAGGGTGGCGTTGCAGACGATCTGCACGGCGCTGTTGGTTACCGCCATCATGAAGCCGGAAAGGCCGAGGGCGGAGATCTGGCCCACCAGGCTTCTTTGCAGGCGCATGCGGGAGGGCTTGAGGTGATAGATGACCTTTTTCCCCGTCAGGAAGCGCACCACCCAGGCGGCGGAGAGAAATTGTGAAATCACCGTTGCCAGAGCCGCGCCGCGCACGCCCATGTTCAGCAAGAAGATAAACACCGGGTCGAGGACGATGTTGACAATCGCGCCCAGGAGAACGGTCATCATGCCCATGCGGCCGAAGCCCTGGGAGTTGATGAAGCTGTTCATGCCGAGGCCGATCATGACGAAGACTGTCCCCACCAGATAGATCGTCAGATAGGCGTCCGCGTAGGGGAAGGTCTGGTCGCTGGCGCCGAAGAGATAGAGCACGGGCTTTTTGAACAGGAGGAAGAACGCGGTGAGCGCGGCCCCCGAGATCAGAAGCAGCGTGAAGGAATTGTTCATCACCGTCTCGGCCCGCTCGTGGTTGCCCTCGCCGCGGGCGATGGAGCACAGCGGCGTGCCGCCCATGCCGAAGAGCTGGGTGAAGGCCGTGATGATGCTGATAATCGGGAACGTCAGCCCGATGCCTGTGAGCGCGAGCGTCGAGGCCTCCGGCAGATGGCCGATGTACATGCGGTCGACGACGCTGTAGAGCACATTGATGAGCTGGGCCGCCGTCATCGGCACGGCGAGGCTCATGATACACCTTGCGACGCTTCCCTTTGAAAAATCGTTCTTCGCTTCCGCCAATTCTCATCTCTCCTTCTCGTGGGGCAACGCCCCGCACACGTATTCACTCGTCTCCCCTGCGGGAGCCCGCCCCTCGTCCGCGCGGTTCGGGCCTTCCCATTCCCACCGCGCCCGGGCGCGAATGGAAGTTTTCGCCGAGCCTTTTTCAAAAGGCTCGCGTTCACCTTCTCGGGAGCCCGCCCCTCGTCCGCGCGGTTCAGGCCTTCCCATTCCCACCGCGCCCGGGCGCGACTGGAAAGTTTTCGCCGAGCCTTTTTCAAAAGGCTCGCGTCCTCCCCGGGCTCGCGTATCCCCTTCATTGTACTCCTTTCGGGAAGACTTGGCAAGAAAGCGGGTTCATTTTCCCTGGCCGGCCTCGCGTTTGAGGCGCAGCAGCGCTTGAAATTCCTGCTCGAGGGCCTCCTTGTCGGGGCAGCGGGGCAGGGAGAGGCGGGAGATCACCTCGGCGAGGCGAAGCTCGAGGAGCTTTGCGTCCATGCTCTGAGAGGCGGCGTTCTGCGCGGTTTCCCGCGCTTTCTTCGCGCGCTCCATGGCCGAGGGGCCGCCCTCATAGCGCACGAGCCGTTTGTCCTCGAAGGCGAGGGTCGTTTCAGCGAGGGCGTCGGCGAAGCGGCGGTCGTGCGTCACCAGCAGGAAGCCGCCCTCATACTGGGCGAGCGTCTCCTGCAGGGCGAGCAGGGAGTCCATGTCGAGATAGTTCGTCGGCTCGTCGAGCAGAAGAAAATTCGCGGGGGAGACGAGCAGGCAGGCGAAGGAGAGCTTCACGCGCTCGCCGCCGCTGAGGACGGAGACGGGGCGGAAGACGTCCTCGCGCCGGAAGAGGAGGCGCGCGAGCAGGGAGCGCACGGTGCCCTCGCTCTGCACGGCCTGGCGCATCGCGTTTTCGAGCACCGTCTTCTCCGGATCGAGGTTATCGAGAGACTGGCGGAAATAGCCGGGGCGCAGCTTGGGCGCGGCGGTCACGCAGCGATCTCCCGAGCCGATCGCCTCGAACAGGCGGTGCAGGAGCGTCGTCTTGCCGCAGCCGTTGGGGCCGCAGAGGAGGACGTGCGCGCCGCGGCGCACCTCGAACGAAGCGTTTTCGAGCAGCCGCTTGTTCCCCGCAGAGAGCGTGAGGCGCACCACCCGCAGGGGAATTTTATTTTCGGGCGGATCCGTCAGCGAGAAGTCGAAGTGGACGGCGTCCGGATCGCGCGGAGCCTCCTTTTTTTTTTTTTTTTCAAGGCGCGACTCGATGGCCTTGCGCCCCTGCGCGATTTTGCTTTGTGCGTCCGTTTCGCTGCGCTTGTGCAGCCGCGTTTCCGAATTTCCCATGCGCGACGGCGCGCGACGCACCGCGGACTGCTTTTCCCGCAGCGACTGCATGGAGCGCTCGAGGCGTTCTTTTTCCTTCTCGTATGCCGCGGCCTCGAAGCGGCGGCGGGCGAGCTCCTCCTCCTGCTGCCGCTCGAAGGCGCTGTAGCTGCCCTCATAGCGGAAGAGCCTGCCCTCGCGCAGCTCCCAAATCTGCGTGCAGAGACGCTCGAGAACGGCGCGGTCGTGGCTGACGAGGAGGAAGGTGCGCTGCCGCTCCATGCGGCGGCAGAAGAGCTCGATGCCCTCGAAGTCGAGGTTGGAGGTCGGCTCGTCCGCGAAGAGGAGGGGAGCGTCCTTCCCCAGCGAGGCGGCCAGCTTGCGGCGGGACTGCTCGCCGCCGCTCATGCGATCCGCGGGGGCGCGGGCGTCCCGCAGGCCGAAGCGGCTGAGCTCCTCCGCGCGGGGCGTCTCGTCGCCGGGGCCGAGCTGGACAAAGAAGGCGATCGGGCAGCGGGCGCGCACCGTGCCCTCGTCCGGCTTGAGGCGGCCGGAGAGGAGGGCGAGCAGCGTCGACTTGCCGCTGCCGTTCGGGCCGACAAGGCCGATGCGGTCTTCCTCATAGACGGAGAGCGGCTCCGTCTGAAAGAGCAGCCGCTCCCCGGCATACTGTGTGAGGGCGGTGGTTTCGAGTAAAATGGGCATAAAAAATCCCTCCGTTGCAGACGGGAGGGTTTTGTGCGGCGGGCAGCGGCAAAGAGGCCGCTTCCCCCGAAAAGAAAACAGGGAAAACCGGCCCGCGACAGCGCAGATCCCGAACGGCAGCACAAAACAGAGCGCAAACCGCGCCCTCCCGAGTCAAAAATCAGGTGTTGTGCTTGTTTCCGTTCAGATGTTACGCATGATCGACGGTTCCCTTTTCCTTTCCTTCGTATTGACGCACCGCGGAAAAACGCTCCGGCGGCGGGCGGCTTCCGGCCTCCCGCACCGCTCCTCTCAAAAGACTCACGCGGCGTTTCCTTCATTGTAGCAGATTTCCCTCCGGCTGTAAAGGGATAGATGCCTCTTGACACGCGGGCGGGGATCTGCTATACTGCGCTTGTATTTAGCAATACTAAATAGTGAAGCAAAGGAGAAGAGCCATGGATCCGCGAACTGTACAGCAATTCAAGAAGGGCTCGCTGGAAATGATCCTGCTCTGCCTCATCGGCGGGGGGGAGACCTACGGCTACGCCATTCTGGAGGAGTTGAACCGCCGCAGCGCCGTTCTGGGCTGGGCGAAGGAGGGGACCGTCTACCCCATTTTGTACCGCCTGCAGGGCGCGGGGCTGATTCAAAGCCGCGTCGCGCCGGCCGCCGCCAACGGCGGGGCGAAAAAGCTGTATTCGCTCACGGAGCAGGGCAGAGAGACGCTCGGGGAGCTTCTGCGGTTCTGGGACGCCTATAGCGCCTGTGTGGAGGATTTCGTCTCCGCTTACCGGGAAAAGGGGGAAATGACATGAACGAGTATCTTCGTCAGGTTGAAAAGGAGCTGCGCTTGCCGCGCCGCAAAAAGCAGGAGGTGCTCCGCGATCTGCGCGAGATCTTTGAGTCCGCGCGCGAGCACGGGGAGAGCGAGGCGGACGTGATGGAGCGCCTCGGCCCCGCCGCAGACTATGCCGCGGCCGTTTCCGTGCCGCTGTGCGGAAAGCGCCGGTCCGGCTTTGCGCTGCCGTCTGCCTTTCTGGCGCTGGCCGCCGCTCTGATTGCCGTGTTTTTGGCGGCGCAGGCGAGCCGCCCCGCGGACAACATCATCGGACAGGCGGACGCGATGACGCAGCTTCGCGTGGTGGGAGGCCTGGATCCCGCGCCGCTGCTGCTCGCCGCGGGCGTGCTTGCCGCCGCCGGGGCCGCCGTGCTGTTCGCGCTGCACCTGCGCCGCAGAAGAAGGGAGAAACCATGAAAAAACGAATGCTCAGCCTGTTTTCTGCTGTTTGTTTTCTTCTGTGCGCATCCTGCGGCATGGGAACGCAGACGCTGTCGTCTTCAACGGAAAGCGCCGATCCTGCACAGACAGGAAGCGGCGCTGCGGCCTGGGTTTCCGCGGAGGAATGGCCGGTCAACGATTATACGGAAAACATCCCTGTGCCGCCGGGAGAGGTGCGGGAGATGCTTCTCGATGAGAACAACGGCTTTTGTGCCGTTTCGCTTGACGGCGTGAGCGGGGAAGAAGCGGAACTGTGGCGGGAAGAACTGACG
>CALWRP010000213.1 GCA_944383955.1 uncultured Clostridia bacterium | reverse complement strand
TCCTGGCTTTTCTGGCGCTTCGCAAGCTATTTAAGGGGGCTCTGCCCCCTTAACCCCTGCAAGCCTTTTGAAAAAGGCTTGAGCGAAAACTTTACGTTTGCCCTTTTTCAGCTTTATCGACAGTCTGAACGTCCCCTCCGCGCTCGCGGAGGGGACGTTCTGTCTGCTCAAAAACGCATGGCTCAGAAGGAGAACGCGGCGCGGAAGGTGAAGGCTTCCTCCGCCAGGGCGTATGCGGGATCGAGAGCCGGGCCGCAGCTGCCGGATCCGATGCCGCTGTTCTTGTAGTCGATGCAGACCTCGACGTCCGGGGAGGGGACGAGCTCGAAATTGTGGGCCGCGGCGGCCAGCGATTCCTGCGGATAGCGCGAGACGCGGAAGGAGAACGGCTTTTCCGCGCACACGCTCAGCCGCCCGCCGAGGCACAGGGCGGTGCAGCCCGCGTGGCTGCCGTGCTCCTGGGGGCGGATAAAATCGAGATATCCGGCGGAAGCGCTGCTCTCAAACGCGCCGTACCAGCTCGCGCGGCGCATGTCGAGGTAGCTCTCGCCCGGGCCGTAGCCGGTGTAGGAGAAGGCCTCCAGCGAGGGCTTGAGGAAGAGCCGCACGCCGAAGCGCGGCAGGAACGGGAAGCGCGTGTCGCGCGCCCCGTCCACCGCGAGAAACACAGCGCCCGCGCCGTCGACCTCCCACACAACCGAGCAGCGCAGGAAGGGCTGGTTCTTCGCCGAGGCGAACACGGCCCGGCAGGAGACGCGCACCGTCTCCCCCTCGCCGCTCTCCGCGCGCTCCACCCGCACATCGCGCACGCGCACGAGGGCGCGGTCGTAGCCCGCCCGCTCCCAGGAGAGGCGGACGCGGCGGTCGTTGTCTGTGGGGGCGCGCCAGACATTGAAGGCCATCGGCCGGGTGTTGAGCGCCTCGCCGTCTCTCTCGAGGACGTCGAAGCAGCCCGTCAGGCGGCTAAACACATAGCGGAAGCCCTCGCCCGCAATCGTGACCGTCTCCTCGTCCTCGCGCACCGAAACGCTGCCGGGACACGGGGCAGGCAGGCCGGGCGCTGCTCCCTCGCGCAGGGTGAGCTGGTCGAAGCCGAGCTCCTCCCCGGCCGGGACGAAGGGCGCGGCGCTCCTTTGCAGGTAAATCAGGCGCAGATCGGCACGCTCCGCTCCCGCGGGGATCGCGCACGGCAGAGGCAGGCGCGCCGTGCCGCGGGGCGGGCAGGCCGGAGCCTCGCACGCGCCGGAGCGCACGACGCGGCCGTCGAGGGCCAGCTCCCACCGCAGGGTGAGCGCTTCGGCCAAATCGAGAAAATCATACTGATTGCGCAGGACAAGCTCCCCGCCGGAGAGGGAGGCGCGCACGGGCCTCCACACGTTTTTTGCCTCGGCCAGGCCGGGGTGCGGCGCACGGTCCGGAGAGACGAGGCCGTCGACGCAGAAGTTGCCGTCGTGCAGCACCTCGCCGAAGTCGCCGCCGTAGAGGAAGCGCGGCTTTCCCTCCGGCGTGTCGCCCGCGTGGACGGCATGGTCGCACCACTCCCAGATGAAGCCGCCGAGCACGCCGGGCTCCTCCTGGAACACGCGCTCATAGTCCTCGAGGTCGCCGGGGCCGTTGCCCATCGCGTGGCAGTATTCGCACAGCAGGAAGGGCTTCGTGTTCGCCGGGTTCCGGAACCACTCGCGCACAAACGAGGGGCGCATATACATGCGGCTGTACACGTCGAGCATCGAGGCGTCGTTCACATGGCCGCCCGTCTGGCTCCACTCCTCCTCGTAGTGCACGAGGCGCGTGGGATCGTAATCCTTAATCCAGCGCCCGGCCTTCTCGAACGCCGGTCCGTAGCCCGACTCGTTGCCGAGCGACCAGATCAGCACGCTGGGGCGGTTTTTGTCGCGGATGACGCAGCGCTGCACGCGGTCGAGGATCGCCTCCTCGAAGGCCGGCGTCTGGGCCAGCAGGCCGAAGGTATCCTCCTCCGTGGTGCCGTAGAAGGCGATGACGCCGTGCGTCTCGATGTCCGCCTCGTCGATCAGGTACAGGCCGAAGCGGTCGCACAGCTCCGGGAACCAGGGGGCGTTCGGGTAATGGCTGGCGCGGATCGCGTTGATGTTGTGGAGCTTCATCAGGCGCAGATCCTCCATGGCCTGCTCGCGCGTGACGGTGAAGCCCGTGTCCGGGTTGGAGTCATGGCGGTTGACGCCGCGCAGGCGCAGCGGCTTGCCGTTGAGCAGCACGATCCTGCCCCGCACGGCCACGTCGCGCACGCCGATCTGCTGCACGATCGTCTCCTCGCCCGTCTCCAGCGTCAGCCGGTAGAGGGCGGGCGTCTCCGCTGTCCAGAGCTGCGGCCGGTCGAGCTCCGCAAGGAAGCCCGTCTGCGCCTCGCCGCAGGCCACGCTTCTCCCCTGCGGATCCTCCAGCCGCCAGGAGACGGAGCCCTCGCCTCCCTCCCACAGCAGGCCGACCTGCACGCGCGCGCCCCGGTAGCCGTCCGTTCCCCACGTGCGCACGGAGAAGTCGCGCAGATAGCGCCGCGGGCGCAGCAGGAGATAGACGTCGCGGAAGATGCCGGACATACGGAACTTGTCCTGGCACTCGAGATAAGTGGCGGCGCTCCATTTGAGCACGAGGACGGCGAGCGTGTTCTCCCCCTCGCGCACCGCTTCGGTCACGTCAAATTCGCTTGTGCTGTGGGACACCTGGCTGTAGCCGACGCGGCGGCCGTTGACCCAGACATAGAAAAAGCTGTCCACGCCCTCGAAGTTGAGGAAGACGCGCCCGGCGAGCTGCGCCGCCGTCAGCGAAAAGGTTGTGCGGTAAGCCCCGCAGGGGTTCTCCGTG
Organism: uncultured Clostridia bacterium; assembly: GCA_944383955.1. Lineage (GTDB taxonomy): Bacteria > Bacillota > Clostridia > Oscillospirales > Acutalibacteraceae > Caccousia. The sequence continues at coordinate 6,835 of CALWRP010000213.1, read as the reverse complement.
GGAACATGGGGCGGATCGAAGGGAATGGGATAGGGGATGTTCAGATACTGGTTGCTGTCAAGTCCCTGCGCCTGCCAGCAGGACGGCACCGGCATCGGGGCGAACCCCGTGTCCGCGCCCGGCTCCCAGAACGCTTCCGGCACGGCGGAGATGCGCGGGTACAGCTTCATCTGCCACACGCCGCTGAGCGCCACAAAGCGCTCAGACTCCTCGCGCGGCAGATCTCCCCGCTGGCCGGGCGCGAAGGGGATGTAATACGAGCGGTTCGGCTGCGTGCCCTCGTGCAGCGCGGATAGATTTTCAAACTCATAGGAATGTCTCATGGGCTTCCTCCCTGTTTTACTCAGAAGAACCGGCGCGGGAGCAGCTTCCCGCGCCGGTTCACTGTCTGCTCCGGCCGCGGCGCGGCCTGTTTTCGGGCTTGCTGCCAGGCCCGCATTCTCAGGCGTCAGGCCCTACGGCTGCCAGGGCTCGCGGTCGAGCCACCTGCCGTTCGTGAAATCCGGGATCGCCATCGGCATGCCGCCGAGGGCCACGCTCTGCTCGCTCAGGGCGGTGACGCTCATCCAGGCGGCGGCGTCATAGACGTCGATCGGGGCGGGAGCGTTCCGCTTCGCGGCGTCGAAGAACGCGCCGAACACCAGCCAGTCCATGCCGTCGTGGCCGCCGCGCACGCCCTCCTCGAGGTAGCGCTTCCACACCGGGTGGTCATACGCCTCGCGGTACTCCTCGACGTTGTTCCACTTTTCCTTCCACTTGAAGTCGAACTCGTTGTCCTTGCCGTCGAGGAAGATGCTGTTGTTGTCCTCCATGAACATGCCCTTGGTGCCCTGCACATGGAAGCCGCGGGAATAAAAGCGCGGCAGCGTGGTGTCGAGCGTGAGGGCGATCGTCTCGCCGCGGGCGCACTTGATGATCGTCGTCACCACGTCGCCCTGAGCGAAGCGCATGCCGGTCGCGTCATACGACGCCCCTCTCTCCCGCAGGAGGTACTCGTGCAGGCCGGCGGCCTTGGAGGCCACGGAGACGAGGGTGAGCATGCGGTTGCCGCGGTTGATGTCGAGGACGTTGGCGATGGGGCCGAGCTCGTGGGTGGGGTAGTTTTCGCAGTTGCGGCCCAGGTAATTGCGGAAGCGGTAGTGGCGCTCCTCGCGGCCATAGGAGACCTCGTCGCGCAAGTCGTGGCGGTAGCCGCCCTGGCAGTGGACAATCTCGCCGAATACGCCCTGGCGCACCATGTTGAGCGCCATCAGCTCGTCGCGGCCATAGCAGCAGTTTTCGAGCATCATGCAGTGCGCGCCCGTCTCCTCGTGCGTGCGCACCAGCCGCCAGCAGTCGTCGACGGAATAGGCCCCGCCGACCTCCACCGCCGTGTACTTGCCGGCGCGCATGGCGTCGCAGGCCACGTTGATGTGAGACTCCCAGGACGCCATGATGACGACGGCGTCGACCTCCTGCATGGCGAGGATCTCGCGGTAATCCGCGGTGGAAACGGGAGCCGGGAACCCGGCCTCGACCGTCATCTGCACGGCGCGCTCACGGCGATCCTCATACGTGTCGCAGACGGCTGCCACGCGCACGTCCTCACGCGGCAGAATGCAGTGCTTGAGCAGGCTCGCGCCGCGGTTTCCCAGACCGATAACCGCCGCGTTCAATGTGGTTTTCATACAATCTCCTCCTATTGTTTCACAGGCCGTCCGCATCCCCGCCGGTCAGCCCGGCCCGGATAAACCCGAGCCCCATGCCGACCCGGCGGCCGGACAGCAGATATTGCTTGAGACTTCTCTGCAAACCGGTGCGCTCCGGATAGGACGCGATATCGTCCCGAATCTCCCCGAAGACGCGCTCCTCCGCCTGCCGGAAGGAGAAATCCTCCTCGTAGACATCATACAGCGATTGAAAGTACAGGATATTCGACCCCGGCGGCAGAATGTCGTGCAGCTCCGGCGAGAGCAGCCAGGAATGACAGTGCAGAAGCCTTCTCTGCTGCTGCGGGAAAAATGCGAGCGCCTGGCGCAGGGAATCGTCGACGGCGGCCGGCGCAAGGGGAACCCCCGCGGGGATGTGGATTTCCAGCACGCCCGTCTCCGCCGGATACGAAACGCCGCGCACCGTCTGTTCCTTTCCCAGCTGCCGCGGCTGATACTGGAGACGGCCCAGACGGCAGAGCCTGCGCTTGAGCGAATGGGCCAGCCACTCCCACTCGATGACGCCGGGCTCCCCCTTCCGGCGCACACACTCGCGATACCAGAGGACGAGATCGCTCATCGTGTCGCGGTAGATCGTTTCCGAAAGGCCGAGCGCCTCCCAGGCGGGGCGCTGCTCCATGGCGTACTGCGTGAACAAACGCAGGGCCAGCCGCTCCGGATGGGGGCTTTTGCGCAGAGCGGCAAAGAAGGCGGGCTCGTCGCTGTCGAAGAGATCCAGCAGCGCGCGGGCCTCCTGCGGGGAGGGGCTGCCGCCGCGCAGGACGGCGGCTCCCTGTGGGGGCAGGCCGAGCCAGAGGGCAAACTCGAAGAGCTCCATGCTCACACCTCCCCGCCTTCGCCGTCCGGGCCGCCGCTGTCCACAGCGACGCCGTCGCGGAGAATCTGCCACGCGCGGCGCTCCAGGTCGACGCGGACCTCCACGCCGTTCGCGAACATCGTGCGCTGGCGGGACGGATCGCCGCCGATGAACTCGTGCAGCACCATTTCCGAGAAGACCGTCTCCTCCTGCAGCCACGCCACCGTGCGGCAGCGGCGGATTTTTTCATCGAGCGTCAGCTCATCCCCTCCGCCGAAGGCCCCGTCGATGTTCGGGTAGGCCGGGTCGCGCTCGAGATAGGGCGCGCCCGCGTTGAGCAGGGCGTAGAGCATATAGTCGCTTTCCGCCGTTTTCTCCATCATCCAGGGCTGAATCACGCAGTCGTGGTAGACGAGATTGTAGAGCGGGACGGGCAGACCCGGCTGCGGCGTTCCCGGCCGGTTCATCATAAACTCGTAGGGGGCGTAGTGGCAGAAGATCTGGTCGGCCGCCGCCCAGTCGTTGACCTCCTCGCTGCTCGAGAGGATCCCCCTGGAGGCGAGATAGGAAAAGCAGCCGCAGCGCAGACGGTAGCTCTCCGCCCGCGTCATGCGGTGGCGGGGATTGGCGCACTCGTCACCCTCGTTGCAGGTGAAGACGTCGAGGTAGGAGCAGTCCGGGTGAACGCCCGCCTGGTCGAGCAGGGCCAGATTGCGCCGCAGGAAGCGCTGGGCCTGCGTCGTGCACAGGTAATTCTGCGGCCCGCCCGCCCACATCGCGTGGCCGGGCAGCGTGCCGTCCGGATTCTGGCAGGCGAGGTCGGGATCGTAGCTCGGGGCATGGTGGTAAAAATCGCGGTACTGATCGTGCAGGCCGAGCAGGCCGCCGCCCTCGTGCACCGCCCCGATGAGCTCCCGCAGCCCTTCGGGGCCGCCGGCCTCCGCGCAGACGGCGGTGGCGTCCGGGTGGCAGTTGTCGTAGCCCGCCTGCGCCCAGCCGTCCACGTGAACGTAGAGCGGGCCGGAGCCCGCCGCGTACAGCTCGCGGACATGCGCCGCATGCGCCGCGAACGGCGTGAGATGATCGTTTTTGCCGGGATTCTGCGGATCAAAAAATCTCGATTCCGGATCGACGTGCGTCTTCACGCTCTTGTGCAGGAAGGAGCAGCCGGCCAGCTTTTTCACGGCGGGCAGCCGCACCGCCTTCTCCTCCAGCGTGACGAGCCGCCCCTCCTCGCGGACAATGCCGCGGTACGCCTTGCACAGGTCGTTGTAGGTGCAGGGGCCGAAGAACAGATAACGGAAGCGGCGCGGCGTCATCGCTCCCAGGCTCGGCTCGAGCCAGACGCCCACACGCGCAGGCCCCTCTTCGCTCCGCGACACCTCATAGCCCGCGTTGGCCGGCGTGTCGCACAGGAGCAGATAGCCGCCCTCCGGCCGGATTTGGCCGAACCACGGCAGATAGGCGTCCGCCGTGCCAAAGCGCCCGCCGAACGGCAGCCGCCCGAGCGGGACGGGCCAGTCGTTGGGAATCAGCAGGCCCTGGCGCAGCGGCAGCACCGTCTGCCAGTCGCGCCGCGCCTCGCCGAAGGCCATGGGGGCGGGCCACAGAACGCGCGCAATCCGCTCCGCGCCCGCAAGCGGCAGCCATTCCAGGTGCAGCCGTCCGGTCGCCTCCTCCAGCCACAGCCGCGTCTCGAACCCGATCGCCTCCTCGCCCGGGAAGCCCTCATAGCGGCAGAAAAGCTCGCCGCCAAGGCCCGTCTCGCGGCAGCCGCACGCTGTTTTGAGCGCCTGGGAAAAGAGCAGCCGCTCCCCTGTGACAGTGAAAAAATGAGGCGCGGCCTCCCGGTCCCACTCCCAGGCGCACCCGCAGCGTGAAAGCCGCAGCCGTCCCGAGGCGGCTTCCAGGCTCACCTGAAGATCCTTCCCGGACAGACAGAGCGTCTCCGAACGGTGCTCCATATCCCTCTTCTCCTCTCCTCAGGCGGGAAGAATCCCGCGAAATCAACCAATTTCCTTTTCAAATCGAAACAAATATGGTACTATGATCTTACAACAATTTCCCCCTCTTTGCTTACAATATCGTCCCATTTTTTTATAGTTTCGCCCCGATTTCCCCGCAGGGCGCAGTCGCACAGGAGGAACCCTCATGGCCTATGAAAGCACGCGGCTCCGGCGCGAGTTTCAAATTGACGAGCTGGTGACCGTCCACTATTTCGAATACCCGCTGAGCTTCGTCTTTCACGGGGAGGCGCACGATTTCTGGGAGTTTCTCTACGTCGATCGCGGAAGCATCCGCGTGACGGCGGGCGACCGCGACCTCACCCTCACGGCCGGGCAGGCCATCTTCCACGAGCCGTGGGAGTTTCACGCCTTCCGATCGGTCGGCAAGCGCCCGCCGAACCTGGTGGTCGTCTCCTTCCGCTGCGACGCGCCGTTCCTCGACTTTTTCCGCCGCGCCGTGCTCACGCTCTCCGAGGAGGAAAAGGACCTGATTTCCCGTCTTCTCCTCGACGCGGCAGACTGCTTTTCAACGCCGCTCAACGCCCCCGCCGTGGAGAAGATGGAGCTTAACCCCGAAGCGCCCGCCGGCTGCGCGCACACTCTTCTGCTGTATCTCGAGCTCTTTCTCCTCTCTGCCTGCCGCAGCCGCGCCCAGACGCGCGAAACGGCCCGCGCCCTGCGCCCGCTCGACGGCAAGCCGGGCGATATGCCCCCCGAAGAGCTTCTGGACGAGATCGTGTCCTACCTCGAGCTTCATGTGACGGACTGCCTTTCCCTGCCGCAGATCTGCTCCGTCTTCTCCATCTCCCGCTCGCGGCTCGAGCGCATTTTCCACGCGGAGAAGGGCTGCGGCGTGATCGATTACTTCATCAGGCTCAAGATCGATCGGGCCAAGGAGCTCATCCGCAACGACGCGATGAACATCACCGAGCTGTCCTATCACCTCGGCTTCGGCTCTCCGCAATATTTTTCGCTGCGCTTCAAGCGGGCGGTGGGCATGTCGCCGCGCGAGTTCCAGCTGTCCGTTAAGGACATCGCCATGCAGTTCAGCTGAGGCGCTGCCCTCGCCGCGCGGTTTTGAAAATAGCATACAAAAGTTTCGAATTAAACCTATGCAACCTGTCCCAACACAAAGAACAATTTTCTTGTTTTTTTGTAAAATTCTTTAAACAATCTTGACAAACGGGCGCGAATCCTGTACCCTAGTGCATGAGCACTGCAGGTGTGCCGGGGCGATGCTTCCGGCCGGACAACGGCACGAAAGCCCGCAGCCGGGAACCTGCCCCTGCGGCTGTTCGCAATTTTATTGAGGATGTGGTATCATGATCCAATCGAGAAGCATTCCCCTGTGCATCATCCTGAGCATCGTCACTTGCGGCATCTATGGATGGTATTGGCTGGTATGCCTGGCCAACGACGTCAACACGGCCTCCGGCCGCACGCAGGAGCCCTCCGGCGGCATCGTCCTGCTGCTGACGATCGTCACCTGCAACATCTACGGCCTGTACTGGATGTACAAGGCGGGCGAGAAGATCGACGCCGCGCGCGTTTCCCGCGGGCTGCCTTCTCAGAACAACGGCCTCGTCTATCTGCTGCTGTCCCTGTTCGGTCTCTCCGTGGTCTCCTGGGCTCTGCTGCAGAACGAGCTCAACCAGATGGCCACCAACTGACAGTTGAAAAAGCGATTGAAAAAAGCGGCACTTTTCGTGCCGCTTTTATGCGTTCTGGGGCTTCTGGGCGTGTGGCTGAGCGAGCAGGGATACGGCGTTCCCTGCGTGTTTCACGCGCTGACAGGCCTGCAATGCCCCGGCTGCGGCGTCACGCGCATGCTCTCGGCCCTTCTGCACGGCAACCTGCGCGCCGCATGGGAGAGCAACGCCGCCGTGCTCCTGCTCTCGCCCGTTCTGGCAGGCCTGATCCTGTTCTCCCTTACCCGCTGGATCCGCACCGGCTCGGCCCGTCTGCCGCGCTGGGCGGAGTGGGTGTGCATCGCCTGCGGCGCTGTGCTGCTGCTCTTCACCATCGCGCGCAATATACAACTGTTTTTATGAATGGGGTTCGAGGGATTATCGCTTATGTGTAATTTGAGCCAGGGAATTGAGAACAGAGCTCTTGCCAGAGGCCACGAGAAAGGCGTTAAGGAAGGCATCGAGAAGGGCGTTGAGAAGGGCATTCGCGGAGCGATCGATATTTGCCGGAAATTAAGGCAACACCGCATAATCCCAGGTGGTGTAGCGTGCCAAAAAATTTTTTGTGAGATGATCCAAAAAGCGCAGGCAATCCTTGCCGGATTGGCGAGCATTTTTGGAAAATATCACGGAAAA
>CALWRP010000212.1 GCA_944383955.1 uncultured Clostridia bacterium | reverse complement strand
GACATGTTCATTTCCGTGAACCGCTGCGAATTCGGCCAGAACCCCGAAAAGACGGCCGTCATGGAGGTCGAGGAGGAGTTCGGCATCCGCGTGCACGCGCTCGTCACCGTGCGGGACATTCACGAATATCTCAAGGGTCGGCCGGAGTACGAAAGCCTCCTTCCGCTGATGGAGGACTACATGAGCCGGTACTGCGTATTCTGAGCCGCGCCTGCGGCGAACTCCCGGGAAGAAAAAACCGGCCCCTTTGCGGTCTGCGCCGCAAGGGGGCCGGTTTTGCGATCCTCCGCGCTTTTCATCGCAATGGGGGGCGGGGCGTGTGGGCCGCAGGCTCCAAGCCACACCGGGGAAAGACGGCCTCAGACAGGCCGCCGGGAGCCGCCTCCCCCTTCCCGTTTCACACCGTTCCGCTTCCCTGCACGGTCACCTGACAGTATCCAATTCTGCCGTCCGCGCAAACCGCCACCGTTGCCGTGCCGGGCTGCCGGGCGGTGACCACGCCGCAGGAGCTCACAGAGACAACGTCGTCATGGCCGCTGCTCCACACCGCCCCGGCAGGCGCCGCCGCCGTGATGATGGCCGTGCCGCTCCCGGAGAGCGTGAGAGCGTTTGCGCTCAGCACAATCGGCTCCGGCGCCTTCCACTGCGCGACGATCGGGCGGCCTGCGTATGCCAGGATCGCATTTACGAGGCTGTGCGCCATCTGCTGAATGTTCTCCTCAATCCATTGCGTCTCGTCCTCGCGGTCATGGTAGGCCACCTCGATCAGGACATGCGGCATCGACGGCGTGCGCATCTCGAGCAGGCTGTCGTTGTGCTGAAACGAAATGAGCGATTTGTCCGGATAACAGAAATTGTCGCGGATACAGCCGGCAAAGCGCTGGCTCTGTGCATCCCCCGTGGGCACATAGATTTCCGTGCCCCTACGGCTCATTCCCTCCGGGCTCGCGTTCGAGTGCAGGGCCAGATACAGATCGGCCCCCTCGCGCTCCGCCTCCTGCGCGCGGGCCGTGAGGAAGTTTGTCACCTCCGTGCTGCCCTCCGGACGCTTTTCAGCCACCACGCAGCGGATTCCGGCGGCCTCGAACTCGTCCTGCATGCACAGGGCGACCAGGCGCATCCAGAATTCTTCGCCACCGGAGCCGTCGGCATACGGGTTCCACGGCTGGGCGGAGGAGCTCAGATAGACGGTGAAGGGGCTGCCCTCCGCTTTCACCGGGACGGCGGGCCCTGCCGCCGCCGCCATCAGAAGAAGGGCAAGGACGCAGGCAATTGCTTTGCGTATCATGGGTATCGGCTTCCTTTCCAGAGAAAACTATCATCGAACACAAAAGCGCAGCCCTCCGTGCCCAAAAAGCACGGAAGACCGCGCAGACTTACAGACTATAGGCAACACCGCACAATTCGCGCCTTGGGTTTCAGATGGTGCTTTGCGCCACGCGTATCGCACCAAAATCTTCCGTGATATTTCCCAAAAATGCTCGCCAATCCGGCAAGGATTGCCTGCGCTTTTTGGATCATCTCACAAAAATTTTTTTGGCACGCTACACCACCTGGAATGATGCAGTGTTGCCTATACAAACAGCGGGCTCACGGGCCGGTCCTCGTTGATGCGCGAGATGGCCTCCGCGAACACGGGAGCCGCCGAGAGCTGGCGGATCATCGGCAGCTGCTTTTCGGGCGGCAGCTCGATGGTGTCGAGCAGGATAACCTCCTCGATCGGGCTGTCCTGCAGCCGCTGCAGCGCCGGGCCGGAGAGCACGCCGTGCGAGGCGCAGGCCGTCACGCTCTTCGCCCCGTGCTCCATCACCGCCTTCGCCGCGTTGCACAGCGTGCCGGCGGTGTCGATCATGTCGTCCACGAGAATCACCCGCTTGCCGCGCACCTCGCCGATGAGGTTCATGACCTCGCTCTCGTTCGCGCGCTGGCGGCGCTTGTCCACAATCGCCAGCGGGCAGCCGATGCGCTCGGCAAAGTTGCGCGAGCGCGTCACCGAGCCGAGATCGGGCGACACCACGACGTATTCGCCCTTCTCCTGCCCCACGCGCTCCTTCATGTAGCCGCCGAGGATCGGCGCGCCGAGCAGATGATCCACCGGGATGTTGAAGAAGCCCTGAATCTGCGCCGCGTGCAGATCCATCGAGACCACGCGGTCGGCCCCCGCCGTGGACATGAGGTCGGCCACCAGCTTCGCTGAGATCGGATCGCGCGCCTTGGCCTTGCGATCCTGCCGCGCGTAGCCGAAATACGGCACCACCGCCGTGATGCAGCCCGCCGAGGCCCGCTTCATGGCGTCGATCATGATGAGCAGCTTCATCAGGTTGTCGTTCACCGGCGCGCATGTGGACTGGATGATGAAGCAGCTCGAGCCGCGCACGCTCTCCTGCAGAGAGACGCTCGTCTCCCCGTCGCTGAACTGCCCCACCTCGCACTGACCGAGCCCGAGGCCGAGGCATTCGCAGATCCGCCGCGCCATGCTTTCGCTTGCTCCCGCTGAGAAAATTTTGATGTCCTTCCCGTGAAGATTCAATTTCATTCTCCCTTCTCAATGGCGTCAAATCATTCAACCCCCGCAGGCGTGTCCGGCGCGGGGGACTCCTCCCTGAGCCCTCTTCTCCCGCCCGCAGGCCGTGCCCGCGCGGGAATGGGAAAACGGCGGCCGCTCTCTCCCCCGGGCGCCATGCCGCCGGGGAGGCCGCGCAGAGAATCGGAAATATACCTTCTGGAATAGAACGAAAGGAAAATACAGTCTGCAATATCAGGAGCGGAAGGCGGTTCCCAAAAGGAACCTATCCCCCCATTTTATCTATTATTATCGCAGTAACGAGCGATTTTTGCAAGAAAAATCCCCCTTGTCGGGAAAAAAAGAGAAGATTGGCGAAAGAATCAGAATTTGGGAAAAGGAAGCACAAAATATTCTCTCCGTTTTCTGCAAAAATCATATGGAATTTGTCTCCAAGTTTTGTTATAATACAGGATGAGCAATGAAAGCAGACTTCACATTTCGGAATGATGCTCATTGAGCCAAAACTTTTTAGGAGGTAATTGTCATGAGCCACAAGTTTGTGTACCTGTTCTCTGAGGGTAACAAGGACATGCGTGAGCTCCTGGGCGGCAAGGGCGCGAACCTCGCCGAGATGACCAAGGCAGGCATGCCGGTTCCCCAGGGCTTCACCGTCTCCACGGAGGCCTGCACCCAGTATTACAAGGACGGCCGCCAGATCAACGAGGAGATTCAGGCCGAGATCTATGAGTACCTGGGCAAGATGGAGGAAATCTGCGGCAAGAAGTTCGCCGATCCGGAGAACCCTTTGCTGGTTTCCGTCCGTTCGGGCGCCCGTGCTTCCATGCCTGGCATGATGGACACCATTCTGAACCTGGGCCTCAACGACACCGTCGTCGAGGGCCTCGCCAAGTTCACTAACAACCCGCGTTTTGCGTATGACTCCTATCGCCGCTTCATCCAGATGTTCTCCGACGTCGTCATGGAGCTCTCCAAGAAGCGCTTCGAGGAGATCATCGATCAGAAGAAGGCCGAGAAGGGCGTCAAGCTCGACACCGAGCTCGACACCGAGGACATGAAGGACCTCGTCAACCGCTTCAAGGCGTTCTACAAGGCTGAAAAGGGCGAGGACTTCCCGTCCGACCCGAAGGTTCAGCTCATGGAGGCCGTCAAGGCCGTGTTCCGTTCCTGGGACAACCCCCGCGCGAATGTGTACCGCCGCATGAACGAGATCCCCTATGACTGGGGCACCGCCGTCAACGTGCAGGCGATGGTCTTCGGCAACTCCGGCAGCAAGTCCGGCACGG
>CALWRP010000211.1 GCA_944383955.1 uncultured Clostridia bacterium | reverse complement strand
GAGATGATCCAAAAAGCGCAGGCAATCCTTGCCGGATTGGCGAGCATTTTTGGAAAATATCACGGAAAATTTTGGCGCGACACGCCGCCTGAGCCCCAAGGCGCGAATTGTGCGGTGGTGCCTTAGTCGTCCCCGTAATTTCCGAGGGCGCCGAGACTCTGCGCCTTGAGGTAAGCGTTGATGAAGCCGTCGAGATCGCCGTCCATCACGGCGTTGATGTTGCCGTTCTCAAAACCGGTGCGGTGATCCTTTGCGAGCGTGTAGGGCATGAAGACGTAGGAGCGGATCTGGCTGCCCCAGGCAATCTCCTTCTGGTCGCCCTTGATGTCCTCGATCTTTTCGAGGTGCTCGCGCTCCTTGATCTCGAGGAGCTTCGACTTGAGCATGCGCATGGCGACGTCACGGTTCTGGTACTGGCTGCGCTCCACCTGGCAGGAAACCACGATGCCGGTGGGGATGTGGATGAGGCGGACGGCAGAGGACGTCTTGTTGACCTTCTGGCCGCCCGCGCCGCTGGCGCGGTACACCTCCATCTTGATGTCGTCGGGGTTGATCTCCACCTCCACGGTATCGTCGATCTCCGGCATCACCTCAAGCGAGGCGAAGGAGGTGTGACGGCGGCCGGAAGCGTCGAACGGGGAGACGCGCACCAGGCGGTGCACGCCGTTCTCGCTCTTGAGGAAGCCATAGGCGTTCTCGCCCTCGATGAGGACGCTCGCGCTCTTGAGGCCCGCCTCCTCGCCGTCGAGGTAGTCGAGCGTGGTGGCCTTGTAGCCGTGGCGCTCCGCCCAGCGGTTGTACATGCGGAAGAGCATCTCGGCCCAGTCCTGCGCCTCGGTGCCGCCCGCGCCGGCGTGGAAGGTGAGAATCGCGTTCTTCGCGTCGTATTCGCCCGTGAGCAGCGTCGAGAGCCTCTGCTGCTCGAGATCCTTACGGATCTTCTCGAGCTCGCCCTGGGCCTCCGGCAGAAGGGAGAGGTCCTCCTCCTCGTTCGCGAGCTCCACGAGGGCCAGCGCGTCTTCGTAGGAGGCCTTCAGCTTTTCATAGGCGGCAATTTTATTTTTGAGGTAGCTCGAGCGCTGCAAAATCTTCTGCGAGCGCTGCGCGTCGTCCCAGAAGCCCGGCTCGGAGGCCTTCATGTCAAGCTCCGCGGCTTCGTTCTCCATCGCCTTGAGGCCAAGCGCCTCGGACAGATCCTTAATCTCCGGCTCGAGCGCCTCGAGCTGAAGCCTAATCTCGTCGAATTGCAGCATATCCGGTCACACATGCCTTTCCGCATTCCCCGCTGGAGGGGGCTAAAATGTTTGATAGAAAATCTATATTATTATACGGGATTTTCCTCCAAAAGTAAAGACGGGGCCGCTTTTTTCATGAAAGGCGTGTAAAAATTGTGAATAACGTGAAAACTTCCTGATTTTGAAGTTGCAGTTTTTCAAAATAAAATATACAATAGATGCAGTTACCGGGATTTCCTGGCCGGCGAGGCCGTCTGTTTATAGGAGGACGATGCTCATGATCGATTATACCGGCGTTCAGTGCCCCGTGTGCTCGAAGCCCTTCTCGAAGGACGACGATATCGTCGTCTGTCCGGAGTGCGGCGCTCCCTATCACAGGCACTGCTACCAACAGGAGGGCCGCTGCGTGTTCGCGGACAGGCACGGCACCGCGCAGGCGTGGAAGCGCCCCGGCTCCTCCGATTCGGAGGACAAGCGCTGCCCGCGCTGCGGCAGGCCGAACGCGCAGGGCGCTCTCTTCTGCGACCACTGCGGGATGCCGCTTTCCGAGGAGCCTCCGATCGGCCCGCAGAACAACTATGGCCAGTTTAACAGCCGCTACGGCGCTTCCCCCTCCCCCACGGATTTCCCGCCCGGCCAGCAGAGCCCCTGGGGACAGTCCTACGGCCAGACGCCGCCGCCCCCCGCGCAGCCCGGTCAGCCCGGCCAGCAGGATCCGAATCAGCCCTTCCCCGGCGCGCCCGTCACCTTCTTCTTCGATCCGCTCGGCGGCGTGAAGCCGGATGAGGATCTCGACGGCGTGCCGGCCTCCGACGTGGCGAAATTCGTGCAGGCGAACACGCAGTACTATCTGCCTGTATTCACCAATCAGAAAAAGTACCGCAAAAACCGGTTCAATTTCTGCGCGTTTCTCTGCACGGGCGGCTGGATGCTCTACCGCAAGCAGTACAAGCTCGGCGCCATTCTCACCGTCGTGATGGCGGGCCTGTATTTTCTCTCGCTCTATTGCAGCCTGGCCTCGGAAAATCTGGTGCTCCGGCTGATGAGCCAGGCGGGCATCGATCTGAACACGATGTCCCCCTCCTCCGCTCAGCTTGTCCAGTTCGGCGCCCTGCTCATGGAGCAGCCGGCGGAGCAGCTGTTTCTCGTGTTTCTTCCCCGCGTCATCAATCTGGTGCAGCTCGTCATCATGATCGTGGTGGGCGTGCGCGCCAACCGGATCTATCTGAATTTCTGCACCTCGAAGGTGAAGACGATCTATGAGGAGTTCCCCGAAGCCTCCGACCGCGAGCTGCAGCTGCGCGCGCACGGCGGCGTCAACACACCTCTGGCTGTCGGCCTGATGATTGCCTATATGGTGGCGGTTTACATGCCGCAGCTCCTGCTTCCCATGTAAGGCTTCCCCTGTCTTTTCCCTGCCCGCGGCGCAGCCGCTGACAATACAAATACAAGGAAGGTTTTATGAGATGAAAATTACAAAAGCAGTCATCCCTGCAGCCGGTCTTGGCACGCGCGTGCTGCCGGCCACCAAATCCATGCCCAAGGAGATGCTCCCCATCGTCGACAAGCCGGCCATCCAGTATATCGTGGAGGAGGCCGTGCGCTCCGGCATCACAGACATTCTCATCATCACCAACCGCGGCAAGGGCCTCATCGAGGACCACTTCGACCGCGTTCCGGAGCTTGAGGCCAAGCTCATGAGCGGCGGGGCGCAGAAGGAGGAGATCCTGCGCGAGGTCGTCGACATCTCGCACCTTGCCAACTTTTACTTTGTGCGTCAGAAGGAGACGAAGGGCCTCGGCCACGCCGTGAGCCGCGCGCGCTCCTTCGTTGGCAACGAGCCCTTCGCGGTTCTCTACGGAGACGACGTGATCCTCGGCGAGGATCCGGCCTGCGGCCAGCTCATCCGCGCCTATGAGGAGTTCGGCACCGGCGTGCTCGGCGTCAAGCAGGTTTCCGCCGAGGCCATCACCAAATATTCCTCCCTGAAGGTGGAGCCCATCCGCGACAATTATTATAAGTGCACCGACATGATCGAAAAGCCCACCCCGGACAAGATCATGAGCCTGTATTCGATCCTTGGCCGCTGCGTGCTCACGCCGGATATCTTCGATATCATTGACCGCACCCCTCCGGGAGCGGGCGGGGAGATCCAGCTCACCGACGCCATGTGCACCATGGCGCGCCAGAGCGGCATGGTCGCCGTCGACTTCACCGGCACGCGGTATGACATGGGCAACAAGCTGGGCATCATGCAGGCCTCGTGCGAGGTTGCCCTCAACCACCCCGAGATCGGCGCCGATTTCCGCAAATACCTCAAGGAATTGGCGAAAACGCTGTAACACGGCGTCGTTCCCCCGCTGTTTTTCGTTCTTGACTTTTGCGGTGGGGACTGCTATAATAACTCTGTTCGGCGTGTAACCGCGCCGGCTATCCTTGCTCCGGACACAGAGCCGGGGCCAAATGTCCAAAAGGAGGTGCAATCAATGCCTGATGTGAAGCATTCCTATGAAACTGTGTTCATCCTTTCCACGAAGCTGGGTGACGACGGCATTGCCGCGCTTGTTGAGAAGTTCAAGAACCTCATCGCGGCGAACGGTACGGTCGACAGCGTTGACGAGTGGGGCAAGCGTCGTCTCGCCTACGAGATCAACAAGGAGACCGAGGGCTACTACGCCCTGATCAACTTCACCTGCGAGGCCTCTTTCACGGCCGAGCTGGACAGAGTGTACAAGATTACCGACGGTGTCCTGCGTTCCCTGATTGTGAAGAAGGACGCGTAAGAGTACGGAAAGAGAGTGGTTTGAATGCTCAACGTAGCAGTTCTGATGGGCCGCCTGGTGGCCGATCCCGAGCTTCGGCACACTGCCAACGATATCGCCGTGACAAGCTTTACCGTTGCGGTGGATCGCTCCTATGTCAAGGCCGGCGCCGATCGGCAGGCTGATTTTATCGACGTAGTCGCGTGGCGCAATACGGCAGAATTTGCCTGCAAGTATTTCCACAAGGGTCAGCTCATCGCCGTGCAGGGCTCCATTCAGACCCGCTCCTACACCGACAAGGACGGCAACAAGCGCAAGGCCTTCGAGATTGTCGCCGACAATGTGCACTTCGCCGAGCCGAAGCGCGACAACTACGGCGGCGGCTCCTATGGCGCTCCCCCGGCTGCGCCGGGCGGCTACCAGCAGCAGCGTCCCGCCCCCGCGATGGAGCAGGCGGCTCCCGCTTACGCAAGCGGCGACACCGGCGACTTCGAGGAGATTCCCACGGACGACGATCTGCCGTTCTGATTTCGCGTCTCCCCCATTATTGTGAAAAGGAGGCTTTTGTCATGGCTGAAAGAAATGACAGACCCGAGCGCCGCTCCGGCGGACGTAAAGGCCGCAAGAAGGTTTGCAGTTTCTGCGTTGATAAGATCGAGACCATCGATTACAAGGACGTCGCGAAGCTCCGCCGCTTCATCTCCGAGCGGGCCAAGATTCTGCCCCGCCGTGTGACCGGCACCTGCGCGCGTCATCAGCGTGAGCTGACCGTCGCCATCAAGCGCGCCCGTCATCTCGCCCTGCTGCCCTTCAGCAGCGACTGATTTTGCGCATCGTCCCCGGCCTTTCCCGATGGAGAGGCCGGGGATTTCTTTTTCCGCACTATCAGAGCCCGGCACAGCCCAACATGAAAAAAGCAGCCCGCACAAGCCTGAGAGGGAGCCTCTCCGCGCCTTGTGCGGGCTGTTTTCTTTTCTGATTTGCGCCGGGCGGCGGGCGCTTCCGGCCTGCCCTTCTCCGGCTCAGTCCTTTGTGGGATCGGGGCCCTTGCTGATGACAAGCACCACCGGAGAGCCGTAGGGCATCTTATCCCCCGCCTTCGCGTTCTGGTAGCCAATCGCATAGCCCTTGGGAATGGTGTCGCTGTACTCCTCAATCTTCGAGGGAACGAAGCCCTCCTCCGCCACCGCCGTCGAGGCGTCGGCAAGAGGCAGGTTCGTGATATTCGGCAGCTCCCGCACCGAGGGGCCCTGGCTGATGACAACCACAATCGCCGTCCCCTTCGTCATCGTCTTGCCCTCGCTGTATTCGGGCGTCTGGGAGATGATGCAGCCCTCGGCCACCGTGTCGCTGAACTGGCGCTGGGCCGCGGGAAGAATCTGATAGTCCGTCTGCGCCTGGGAGACGAGCGACTCATACTCCTGCCCCACCAGGTTGGGAACGGGGATCTGATTGTCCGGCTCGGAGCTGACGGGAGCGCTCGAGGCGGGCGCAGCGGAGCTCGGCGCCAGGGAAACGGCGCTCGAAACCGGATCGCCGCCGACGAGGAAGCCGGGATCGCCGCCGGAGGAGATCCACAGCACGCCGATCACCGTGAAGACAATGAGACAGGCCACGCACGAGACGAGCACCCAGACAAAGGCAGGCACGCCGCGCCGCCTGTCGCGGGGAAGCGGCTGCTCGACGGGGTACGGCCTCTCCTCTGGCTTTGGAGGCTGGGCGGAGACGATGGGCGTCTCGATCGTCATGGTGACGGTGGGCGCGGCAGAGAGCTCGGCGCGCAGCCGCTCAAAGGTGGCGGTGCGCTTGTCCGGCGTCACCTGCAGGGCGTTGGCCAGAGCGGTGATCACGTGCGGCGGGATGCTGCGCACGAGAGAGGTGGGAATCAGCAGACGGGAATCGGTGCGGCGCTTGAGCGCGTCCTGCGGCAGGGTTCCGGTGAGGGCATAAAACAGCGAGGCGGCAAAGCCGTAGACGTCGGTGCACTCCTCGGGCTGATAGCCCATCACGTACTGCTCGATGGCGGCACAGCCGGGAACGATATCGGGCGGCAAATCGGTGTCAGCCGTGCGCACCGCGGGAATGCAGAAGCCGCCGAGCCGCATCTTGCCGTCCTTCATGATGCGCAGCGTTTCCGGAGAGATGCCCAGATGGCAGACGCCGGCGGAGTGCATCGTGCTCAGAGCGGAGAGCACCGGCATGAACAGCGGGCGCGCCTCGTTCCAGCTCAGACTGCCGCCGCTGCGCTCCACGAAATAGCGCAGGGTGATGCTGTCGTCCCATTCGGAGACGGTGTAGGCCGTGTGGTTTTCCTCAAAGATATCGTAAATCTGAACGATGGCCGAGAGCTCGCGGATGCGGGCGACCTCGCGCGCATGATTGAGGAAGGCGGCGAGATTTTCGTCAAAGGCGATCTCGCTGCCGCCCATCACGCGGGCGCTCTTCTTATTCTCCGCGCGCTCGCACAGGGACTGCGGGAAGAACTCGTGCAGCTCCACCGGCAGATTGAGAACCGTGTCAAAGCCGATATAGACAAAGCCCTCGCCGTTCGACTTCTTGACAGCGCCGACAAGATAGCGCTTCTGCAGCCACGTGCGGAAGGGCAGGGCGTTCGGCTGCTGGTCTGAATCCACCGCGAAGCCGCAGTGCGGACACGCGGATCGGCCCGCCGTATCCGACATGCAGTTCATGCAAAGGTTGTCCAACCCCGCCATACAGGTTACCTCCCACTGTTCCTTAGGATGCTGCCTTCCGCGGCAAGGCTTGCCAACCGCGGTGCAGAATGGACATTGTCCGGACGAAATTATTCTTCTTCGTCTTCCTCCGGATTATCCCAATTATGCCAGACGTTCTGCACGTCGTCGTTGTCCTCGAGCGCGTCGAGCAGGCGCTGCATGTTGTTGGCGGCGTCCTCATCCGTCAGGGTGGTGTAGGTGCTCGGCACCATCTCCACCTCGGCGCTGACAAACTCATAGCCCTTGCCCTCGAGATCCTCGCGCACGGCGCTGAAGTCGTCGGGCTCGGTGTAGATCTCAAACACGTCCTCGTCGGCCTTGAAGTCGGCGGCGCCGGCCTCGAGAGCGTCCTCCATCACCTGATCCTCGTCGCGGCCCTCGCGCTCCACGATGATGACGCCCTTCTCCGAGAAGAGGAAGGAGACGCAGCCGCTCGTGCCGAGGTTGCCGCCGAACTTGTCGAAGTAGTGGCGCACGTCGCCCGCGGTGCGGTTGCGGTTGTCGGTGAGCGTCTCCACAATGACGGCCACGCCGCTCGGACCGTAGCCCTCGTAGACGATGCTCTCATACTTGTCGGCGTCGCCGTCGCCGGCGGCCTTCTTGATGATGCGCTCGATGTTGTCGTTCGGCACGTTGTTGGCCTTGGCCTTGGCGATGCAGTCCTTGAGCTTCGAGTTGGAAGCCGGATCAGGACCGCCGCCCTCCTTCACCGCCACAGCGAGCTCGCGGCCGATCTTCGTGAAGATCTTGGCCTTCGCGCCGTCGGTCTTTTCCTTTTTCCTTTTAATATTGTTCCACTTGGAATGTCCTGACATAATCAAACCTCCAACATTACAAAAATCGAAGCATTCACAGAAACGCTATCGTTTATCATACCATAAACAATGATATCTGGCAAGAGTTTCGGCAAAACCGGAGCTTTCCGGCCCCCAGATTCGGCAAAGCGTACGGAAAAGCGGCGATTATAGACAGTTTTCTTCCCCGGATTTGGTCGGAATTGGGCATGCGCGGGGGACGGGACGTCTTGACTTTACCGGGATCAATTTTCTATAATATATATTTGGGACAGGATACCCATTCGCGCAAACCGCGCCGCGGCGGTTCTCAGGCGCACAGCGCCGCAGGCCGCTTTTTGCCGGCGCGGTCGCCGTTTGATTCGTTGGTTTTTATCGATTGAGATAGATGAATGGTTAGAAAAGGCTCTCCCCTCTCCCGTTTGACGCGAGGCGCATTCCCCGCCCGCAGCGAACCCAGCGGGGGCGAAGGCCGGAAAGGCAGGAAAAACAGATGAAAATTGGCCTTGATGTAGGCTCAACCACCATCAAATGTGTGGTTCTCAACGACAAGCAGGAAATTGTCTATCAATCCTATGAGCGGCATTATTCGCAGATCACGCAGAAGATGGCGGAGCTGCTCGGCAAGATCCGGGAAACCGTTCTCGGCGGCGAGCCGGCGCAGCTGACCGTCTCCGGCTCGGCCGGCATGGGCATCGCGGAGGCCTGCAGCCTGCCGTTTGTTCAGGAGGTCTACGCGACGCGCATCGCCACCAACGAGCTCATTCCGGACACGGACGTCATCATCGAGCTCGGCGGCGAGGACGCGAAGATCCTCTTCCTCTCCGGCGGCATGGAGGTGCGCATGAACGGCTCGTGCGCAGGCGGCACGGGCGCGTTCATCGACCAGATGGCGACGCTGCTCAACCTGCCGCTCGACGAGATGAACGCTCTGGCCGCGGAATACGAGAAGATCTACACCATCGCCTCGCGCTGCGGCGTGTTTGCCAAGAGCGATATCCAGCCCCTGCTCAACCAGGGCGCGCGCAAGAGCGATATCTGCGCGAGCATCTTCGCCGCCGTGGCCAACCAGACCATCGCCGGCCTCGCGCAGGGCAGAAAGATCGCCGGCAAGGTGCTCTACCTCGGCGGCCCGCTGACCTTCCTGCCGGAGCTGCGCCGCGCGTTCGACATCGCCCTGAAAACCACCGGCATCTGCCCGGAGAACTCCCTGTACTTCGTCGCGCTCGGCGCGGCCTACAGCAGCGTCGACTCCATCGATATCGACGAGGCGCTCAAAAACATCGCGGGCTACGACGCGAACGCCGCCTTCCGCTTTATCCCGCCGCTGTTCGAGAACGAGGCGGAGTATGAGTCGTTCAAGGAGCGGCACGCCTCCTGCCGCGCGCCGCGGGGAGACATCGCCTCCTACCGCGGGAAGGCGTATCTCGGCGTGGACGCGGGCTCCACAACGGTCAAGGCCGTCGTCATGGGCGAGAACCGGGAGGTGCTCGACTCCATTTACCGCAGCAACTCCGGCAACCCCGTGCCGATTGTGCGCGACTATCTGCTTGAGCTGCGCCGCAAGTATCCGAACCTCACCTTCGCCTCCTCCGCCGTCACTGGCTACGGCGAGGAGCTGCTCAAAAACGCCTTCGGCATCGACTTCGGCATCGTGGAGACGGTGGCCCATTTCACCGCGGCCAAAACCTTCCTGCCGGACGTCGACTTCGTCATCGATATCGGCGGCCAGGATATGAAGTGCTTCAAGATCCGCCGCGGCGCCATCGACAACATCTTCCTCAACGAGGCGTGCTCCTCCGGCTGCGGCTCGTTCCTGCAGACCTTCGCCAACACCCTCGGCTACAGCATCGAGGATTTCGCGAACCTCGGCCTGTTTGCAAAGCACCCGGTCGATCTCGGCAGCCGCTGCACCGTCTTCATGAACTCGTCCGTCAAGCAGGCGCAGAAGGACGGCGCGACCACGGAGGATATCTCCGCCGGTCTCTCCGTCAGCGTCGTCAAGAACGCGATCTACAAGGTGATCCGCGTGGCCAGCGCCGAGGAGCTCGGCCGCAAAATCGTGGTGCAGGGCGGCACCTTCCTCAACGACGCCGTGCTGCGCGTCTTCGAGAAGGAAATGGGCGTCAACGTGGTGCGCCCCGACATCTCCGGCCTCATGGGCGCTTACGGCGCCGCCGTCTACGCGCAGTCGCGGGCCAAGGCGCCCTCCACGCTGCTCACCCTCGCGGAGCTGGAGGACTTCAAGCATGAGGTGAAGGTGACGACCTGCGGCCTGTGCAACAACCACTGCCGCCTGACGATCAACGTCTTCGCCGGCAACCGCCGCTTCATCGGCGGCAACCGCTGCGAGAAGCCCGTCACCCGCCGCTCGGGACAGGCCAAGGAGCTGAACATGTACGCCTACAAGCTCGCGCAGCTGCTCTCCTACCGGCCGGTGGAGGGGCCGCGCGGCAAAATCGGCATCCCGATGGGCCTGAACATGTATGAGCTGCTGCCCTTCTGGCACACGCTCTTCACGAAGCTCGGCTTTGAGGTGGTTACCTCTCCCCTGTCGAGCCGCGAGCTCTACCTCGAGGGCCAGAGCACCATCCCCAGCGATACCGTCTGCTTCCCGGCCAAGCTGATGCACGGCCATGTGCTCAGCCTGGTCGATCAGGGCGTCCGCTCCATCTTCTATCCCTGCATGTCCTACAACTTCGACGAGAAGCTCGGCGACAACCACTACAACTGCCCTGTCGTCGCCTACTATCCGGAGGTCATCGCCGCGAACACCACGGCGCTCGAGGGCCTCAACTTCATCCACGATTACGTCGGCATTCACCGCCGCCACGATTTCCCGGGAAAATTCCACGAGATTCTCTCGCACTATTTCAAGGGCATCTCGCAGCGCGAGGTGAAGGAGGCCGCGGAGGCCGCCTATGCCGAGTATTACGGCTACCTCGACCGCATCCGCCGCAAGGGCGAGGAGATGATCGAGGAGGCCCGTGCGGAGAAGAAGCCGATCATCATTCTGAGCGGCAGACCGTACCACCTTGACCCGGAGATCAACCACGGCATTGACAAGCTGATCACCAGCCTCGGGGCGGCCGTCATCTCAGAGGACGTCGTGAGCGATCACGTCCACAAATTCCCCACCCACGTGCTCAACCAGTGGACCTACCACGCGCGCCTCTACGCCGCCGCCCGCTACATCGGCACACAGCCCGACATGAACCTTGTGCAGCTCGTCTCCTTCGGCTGCGGCGTCGACGCCATCACCACCGACGAGGTGCGCTCCATCCTCGAGGAGAACGAGAAAATCTACACGCAGATCAAGATCGACGAGATCACAAACCTCGGCGCGGTGAAGATTCGCCTGCGCAGCCTGTTCGCCGCACTGGAGCAGGAAAACGAAGGGAGGAACTGACATGGCGGAACTGAAATTCAACAAGAAGGGCCGTCTTCTCTTCACCAAGGAGATGAAAAAGGAGTATACCATCCTGTGCCCGATGATGCTGCCGATCCATTTCGCCCTCTTTGTGGACGTGTTCCGCAACTGCGGCTACAAGGTGGAGCTGCTGACAAACGACGGCCCCTCCATCGTGCAGGAGGGCCTCAAGTATGTGCACAACGACACGTGCTACCCGGCACTGCTCGTCATCGGCCAGTTCATCGACGCCCTGCACAGCGGCAAGTACGACCTTGACCGCACGGCGCTGATCATCACCCAGACGGGCGGCGGCTGCCGCGCGAGCAACTACATTCATCTGCTGCGCAAGGCGCTGCACCGCGCGGGCATGGACCAGATTCCGGTCATCTCGCTCAACCTCTCCGGCCTCGAGAGCAATCCGGGCTTTTCCATCAACCTCTCGATCATCCGCAAGATGGTTGCGGCAATCGCCTACGGCGACGCTCTAATGGCGCTGAGCAATCAGATGCGCCCCTATGAGAAGGAGCAGGGCGCGACCGACCGCCTCGTCAAGCAGTGGACCGACGAGCTCTGCGCCCAGTTCCGCCGCGGCAAGGGCATGGGCCTGAAGGAGGAGAAGGAGAACCTGCTCGCCATCGCCCGCGACTTCGCCGCCATTGAGGTGGAGAGGATGCCGAAGGTGCGCGTCGGCATTGTGGGCGAGATCTATGTCAAGTACGCCCCCTTCGCGAACAACCATCTCGAGGAATTCCTCGCGAGCCAGGACTGCGAGGTCAACGTGCCCGGCCTGATGAATTTCGTCCTCTTCAAGGTGGACAACCGCATGGAGGATATCAAGCTCTACGGCGGCAGCCACGCGAAGTTCGCCGTGGTGCGGGCGCTGTACGACTATCTGACGAAGATGCAGAACGTCTTCACGGAGGCGATCGCCTCCCAGCCGTGCTTCGAGGTGCCCGCCACGTATGAGCATGTCAAGAAGCTTGTCAAGGGCGTCATCGGCTACGGCAACAAGATGGGCGAGGGCTGGCTGCTCACCGCCGAGATGCTCGAGCTGGCCGAGGCGGGCTATGAGAACATCGTCTGCGCCCAGCCGTTCGGCTGCCTGCCGAACCACATCGTGGGCAAGGGCATGATCCACCGCATCAAGGCGGAGAACGAGCGCGCCAACATCGTGCCGATCGATTACGACCCGAGCGCGACGAAGGTCAACCAGGAGAACCGCATCAAGCTCATGCTCGCCGTCGCCAGAGAGAATCTGGAGAAGAAGGAAGCGGAGAAGGCGGCGAAGACGAAATAAGCGGCCGAACCCGCTCTATGCAGAGAAAATCCCCTCCGGCGTTTTTTGACGCGCGGAGGGGATTTTTCATTGCTGCTATGCGGCCGCTTCGCTTGCCGGTATCGTTCGGGGAAAGGCCGCCTCAGCCCTCCTCCCCGTCCCGCAGGACGAGCTCCACCGGGCAGTGATCGCTGCCGAAAATGTCGGGGCGGATGGTGGAGGAGACGAGACGCTCCCGCAGGCGGTTCGAGGCGAGGAAATAGTCGATGCGCCAGCCCGCGTTCTTCTCGCGGGCGTGGAAGCGGTAGCTCCACCAGCTGTAGGCTCCCGTCGCGTCCGGGCTGAAATAGCGGAAGGTGTCGGTGAAGCCGGCGGCGAGGAGCTCCGTCATCTTGCCGCGCTCCTGGTCGCTGAAGCCGGCGCTGCCGCGGTTTGTCTTCGGGTTTTTGAGGTCGATCTCCTCGTGGGCAACATTCATATCGCCGCAGACGACGACCGGCTTCTCCGAGTCGAGCTGCTGCAGGTAGGCGCGGAAGGCGTCCTCCCACTGCATGCGGTAGTCGATGCGGGCCAGCCCGTCCTGCGCGTTCGGGGTGTAGACCGTGACGAGGAAGAGCTCGGGCAGCTCGATGGTGATGGCCCTGCCCTCCCCCACGTGCGCCGGGTCGCCGATGTCATAGCGAACGGAGAGCGGCTCTTTTCGGGTGAAGACAGCCGTGCCCGAATAGCCCTTCTTCACGGCGGAGTTCCAGTACTGCCGGTAGCCGGGCAGCTCGAGCTCCACCTGGCCGGGCTGCAGCTTTGTCTCCTGCAGGCAGAAGACGTCGGCATCCGCCTCGCGGAAATAGTCGAGAAAGCCCTTCGTGAGGCAGGCCCGCAGGCCGTTGACGTTCCAGGATACAAATTTCATTGCGCGGTATCATCCTTTGCTTGCGTAGTTTCTGTGGGTTCCGCGGCGGCGGGCTCCTCCGGCTCCTGCGGCAGCACGAGCTCATAGAGCTCCGCCGTCACAACGCCGTTCTCCGCCCTCATATTGATGCGGATGGGGTTCATTCTGTTGTTGAAGAAGGCAAAATCGTGCTGATAGACGATGTTGCCGTTGTGCCAGATCGAGGCCTCCGTCATGCCCTCGCGCAGGTAGGTGATGGGCTGGGAGTGCGGATAGACCTCCGCGAGATACATCTTCGCGTGATCCGCCGCGCTCGCGAGCGTCGTCGTCACCTGGCAGAGGCCGCCGCCGTAGCCGACGCCGGAATCGGAGAACACCGTGGCGAGCTGGTAGCCGTCGGCCTTGCTGCCGGAGCCGCCGTACTGGCACCAGGAGAAATACTCCGCCGGCAGGACCACGAAGCCGTCGATCGACTTGCAGCCGAGATCGAGGTTCACATTGCGGCCCCAGTTGGCGTCGTTCTGCGTGTAGTAGCTCACCTCGCTGCCGATGAGAACGGGGACGAGCCTGTCCTTGTTCTTCTCATAGTATTCCTCCGGCGTCATCAGCAGGGCGCCGTTGAGCAGCAGGTGCTGCGTGATGTCCGCGTCGGTGTAGCAGTCATAGACATTCTGGCCGTCGCGGGAGCGGGCATAGACATACTGGTTCTCCCGGAGAGTGACGCCGTCGATCGTGTAGTCGCGGTTGAGATAGAGCGGGAAGCAGTTGTCCTTGACATACTGCGTGGGCAGATAGCCCTCCGTGCCGCGGACGACGACGCGCGACCAGCCGTTCGCGAGCGTCTCGCGCACAAAGGCGCGCTCGGTGGCAAAGGGAAGCAGCAGGCGGCTCCCGCTGTAGCTCGGCGAGCTGCGCAGGAAAAGGCTCTTGTTGTTGAAGCCGATGTTGACGATGGAATAGTTCTCTGCCGGCACACTCACCACAGGGAAGACCTCCTCCTCGGGCGGCTCCGTTTCGGCGGGCAGCTCTCCCTCCTGCGGCGCTGTGTCCCCCGGTCCTGCTTCGTCCTGCTCCGCCTCGGGAATTCCCATCTCGCGGCGCGCGGCCTCCACCGCCTCCATCAGCTCGTCCCACTCCGCCTGCGCGGGATCCTCCGCCGGGGGCAGGGCGTACCCCTCCGCCTGAGCGGGAAGCGCCAGCGAGGCCAGCAGGGCGCAGACCAGCATCAGCATCACAAATCTTCTTTTTCCACGTCTCACAAATCTCCCTCTTTTCTCTTCTCCGCCCGCGGGCGGCTTTGTCTTCCATCTTAGCAGGTTCCGTTCCCCGGGCCGGTCGCAATTTGTCGGCCGCCGAAGGGTAAAAATGCCGGACAGAAGCCCATTTTTATTGTAGCATATTGTGGAATAAGCTGCAAGAGAAAGTCGAGGCTGAAAAAATCTCCCAGGCCCCTATGGCTTTTTCGCAAAATCTGCTATAATATTTTGCTGTAGCAACCAAACGGACGCATTGAAAGGAGAGGTATTCCCATGAAAAACCCCATCGTCACCATTGAAACGAACCACGGCAAAATCGAGGTGGAGCTCTACCCCGAGATCGCTCCCAACACCGTCAACAACTTCATCTCCCTTGTCAAAAAGGGCTTTTATGACGGCACCATCTTCCACCGCGTGATTCCCGGCTTCATGATCCAGGGCGGCGACCCGGAGGGCAGCGGCATGGGCGGCCCCGGCTACTCGATCCGCGGCGAGTTCTCGCACAACGGCTTCCAGAACAACCTGCGCCACACGCGCGGCGTGCTCTCGATGGCCCGCTCCATGTTCCCGAACAGCGCCGGCAGCCAGTTCTTCCTCATGGTGGAGGACGCCCCGCACCTCGACGGCGAGTACGCCTCCTTCGGCAAGGTGATCTCCGGCATTGAGGAGTGCGACCGCATCGTCTCCGTGCCGCGCAACCGCATGGATCGCCCGCTGGAGGACGAGAAGATGGTGAAGGTGACGGTGGAGACCTTCGGAGAGGAATACCCCGAGCCGGTGAAGATGTGAGATGCGCATTCTGAAAAAATTTCTCCGCTACTATAAGCCGTATCAGGCCGTGTTCTGGATTGACATGGCCTGCGCGATGCTGGTGAGCGTCATCGATCTCGCCTTTCCCCAGCTGCTCAACTATCTGACGCGCAGCGTTTTTACCCGCGGCGCGGACGAGGTTCTGCGCATTTTGCCCCCGCTGGCCTTCGGCCTTCTGCTGATGTATCTTGTCCGCTTCGGCGGGCGGTACTATATCACCTGCCAGGGCCACATCATGGGCGCGCGCATGGAGAGCGACATGCGCCAGGATCTCTTCGATCAGTACCAGCGGCTCTCCTTCTCCTACTATGACCGCAACAACACCGGCGAGATGATGAGCAAGCTCGTCTCGGATCTCTTCGATATCAGCGAGCTGGCCCACCACGGGCCGGAGAACATCTTCATCTCCCTGCTCAAGATCTTCGGCTCGTTCGCCCTGCTGCTGTGGATCAATGTGCCGATGACGCTGATTCTGCTGGCCGTCACACTGGTGATGCTCGTCTTCAGCGTGTGGCAGAACAGGAAAATGCGCGCCGTCTTCATGGACAACCGGCGCAAGATCGCCGGGGTCAACGCCAGCCTGCAGGATTCCCTTGCCGGCATCCGCGTGGTGAAGTCGTTTGCCAACGAGGAGGTCGAGCACGAAAAGTTCAGCGCGAGCAACCTGCAGTTCCTGCGCTCGAAGGAGAAAAACTACAAACGCATGGGCATCTTCCACGCGGGGAATAATTTCTTCCAGGGAATGCTCTTTCTGACGGTCCTCGTCTCCGGCGGCTACTTCATCGCGGCCGGGCAGATCGACGCGGTGGACCTGGCGACGTATGCGCTCTATATCAACATCTTCATCAACCCGATCGAGGTCCTCGTCGAGTTCACCGAGATGTTCCAGAAGGGCTTCTCCGGCTTCAAGCGCTTCATCGAGGTGATGGAGACGCAGCCGGAGATCGTCGACAGCCCGGACGCAAAGCCGCTCTCGAACGTGCGCGGCGTCATCGACTACCGCGACGTCTCCTTCCAGTATGAGAAGAACGAGACGGTGCTCTCGCACATCGACATTCACATCGACGCCGGCAAGACGGTGGCCCTCGTCGGCCCCTCCGGCGGCGGCAAGACGACGCTGTGCAGCCTGCTGCCCCGCTTCTATGACGTGACGGGCGGCAGCGTGTGCATCGACGGCAAAGACGTGCGGGACCTGACGCTGGAAAGCCTGCGCTCCTCCATCGGCATCGTGCAGCAGGACGTCTATCTCTTCTCGGGCACCATCCGCGACAACATCGCCTACGGCAAGCCGGGCGCGACGGACGAGGAGATCGTCGAGGCGGCCAAACGGGCCAACATTCACGAGTTTGTGATGGGCCTCGAGGACGGCTACGACACCTTCGTCGGCGAGCGCGGCGCGCGCCTCTCCGGCGGGCAGAAGCAGCGCATTTCCATTGCGCGCGTCTTCCTCAAGGATCCGCCGGTGCTGATCCTCGACGAGGCGACCAGCGCGCTCGACAACGAGAGCGAGCGGCACATCCAGCAGAGCCTGGAGGAGCTGGCGAAGGACCGCACCACGATCGTGATCGCCCACCGCCTCTCCACGATCCGCAACGCCGACGAGATCATCGTCATCGACGGCGACGGGATCGAGGAGCGCGGCTGCCACCAGGAGCTGCTCGAGAAAAACGGGCTGTATGCCCGCTACTACAACATGCAGTTCGAAGGACTGCAGTGAGGAAACCGCCATGAACCAGGAGCTCCTCCCCATCTTCGACCCGGAGACGGCCCGCCGCGGCCTGCAAAAGCACTATGGCTATGAGGCAAAACGCCTGCGCGCCGTGCCGGGCGGGATGAGCGCCGCGGCGTTCGAAGCCGACGGGCGCTTCTTCCTCAAGCTCTATGACGCCGGCCTTTCCGCCACCGAACGGTGCACCCGCACGCTGGAGCGCCAGCTGCGCGTGCTCTCCCTGCTGTGCGGGACAAGCGCCCTCGGCGATCGCCTCTGCGCGCCCATCCCCACCGCGGACGGCCGCCTCTTTTATACAGACGGCGGCGTGACGGGCGTGCTCTTCAACTGGATTGACGGGGAGGCGGTCGGCTTCGGCAACCCCTACACAGAGGAGGAGCGGCGCCAGCTGGCAGCCTTCTCGCGGGAGCTGCACAGCGTTGACCCGGCTCCCTTCGCCGCCCTCTGCCCCGCGGAAGCCTTTAACGTAGACTTCGCGCAGGCGTTTTGCTCGCTGCTCGGGGGCGGTCGGGAAGCTCTCCCCGCCCCGCTGGCCGCCGTTCTCCTTCCCCTGCGGGAGAGACTGTGCGAAACCTGCGGCCGGCTGGCGGACGCAGCGCGGAGGCTGTCTCTCGCCCCGCCGCCGTTCGTCCTCTGCCACACCGATCTCCACGGCGGCAACGTGCTGCGCCGCGCGGACGGGACGCTGGCCGTCGTGGACTGGGAGAACGTGCAGCTGGCGCCGCGGGAGGCCGATCTCTTCCTCTTCTGCGAGGAGCCGTTCTTCCCCCTCTTCCGGGAGCCTGCAGGCAGGGAGCTTCTGCTCTACTATCAGGTGCGGCGCGATCTGGAGGATCTCTGGGAATTCTGCCGCGCCTTCGCCGCCGGGGAATTCGCGGGCGAAGCGGCGCAGGACGTGGTGGGACACACGCGGCGGATTGCGGCCCATGTGTGCGGCCTGCCCGCAATCGGGGGAAGCCTGCCATGACGGACGGCCAGATGATCCTTTTGATCTTCGCCCTCATTCTCCTCGTTCCCCTCCTGGGCGTGGCGCTGGTTTGGCGCATCGCCGTTCTGCGGCGCAGAAAACGGGCCGCAAGATGCAGCGCCCGCACAGAGGGCGCCGTGGAGCGCTTTCGATCCCGCGGAAGAAACACGGTAACCCTGATGACGGTAACCTATACGGTGGACGGAAAAACCTACCGCGTGACGGAAAGCCTCAAATACCGCAGCGAGGCCATCCGCATCGGCAGGATCCCCGTGGGGCAGCGCAGGCTGCCCGTGCTGGGGCCGCTTGCGGTGGGCGACACGGTGCCCGTCCGCTACTGCCCCGAGGAGCCCGCCCTGGCTCTGATCGAGGGCAACGAGGGCTTTCAAAACTGCTGAGGCAACACCGCCTGAGCCCCAAGGCGCGAATGGTGCGGTGGCGCCCAAAGACATTGAAGCGAAAGGAGCGTTTTCCATGAGTACGGTCTACGACGCCCGCATTGAGCGGGTGCTCGGCTATATGGCGCAGGAGGGGCTGAGCCAGATTCTCGTCACCTCCACCGCCTCCGTCTACTATCTGACCGGCGTCTGGGTCGATCCGATGGAGCGGATGCTGGCGTTCTATCTCGACGACAGCGGGCGGCGCGTCCTCTTCGGCAACGAGCTGTTCGGCCTGCAGCCCGCCCCCGGCCGCGAGCTTTTTGTGCACACAGACAGCGACGACCCGCTGCGCGACGTGGTGCGGATCGTCAGACCGGGGAAAATCGGCATCGACAAGGCGTGGCCGAGCCGTTTCCTGATTTCGCTGCTCGGGCAGCGGCCGGACTGCACGCCGGCCCTGGGCAGCGCCCCGGTGGACAACGCCAGAATGCGCAAGGACGCCGAGGAGATCGAGGCGCTGCGGCGCGCTTCGCGGATCAACGATTCCGTCGCCGCCGCGGCCATTGAGGCGGTGCGCGAGGGTGCGGTTGAGTCGCAGCTGGCGGCCCTGGTGGAGGAGAAATTCCGCGAGGCGGGAGCCGGACGGGGCCACGGGCAGCTCGTCTGCTTCGGCGCGAACGGAGCGGACCCGCACCACGAGCCGAACCAATCCGTCGTGCGGGAGGGCGATTCCGTCGTCCTCGACATCTTCATCCCCATCCCCTACTACTGGTGCGACATGACGCGCACCGTCTTCTTCCGCTCTGCCTCCGACGAGGCCCGGCGCGTCTACGAGACGGTGCGGGCGGCCAATCTGGCGGCGGAGGCCGTCATCCGGCCGGGCGTGCCGATGCGCGAGTTCGACCGCGCGGCCCGCGAGGTGATCGAGAAGGCGGGCTATGGACCGCAGTTCAACCACCGCCTCGGCCACGGCATCGGCCTGGAGTGCCACGAGCCGCCGGACAACAGCTCCGTCTCTGAGGTGATTGCGGAGCCTGGCATGGTGTTCTCGGTGGAGCCGGGGATCTATCTGCCCGGCAAGCTCGGCGTGCGGATCGAGGATCTCGTGCTCGTTACGGAGACGGGCTGCGAGGTGCTCAACCGCTACCCGAAGGAGCTGCAAATCGTCGGATAACCGGCAAGAAATCTGCGCAGAGCGGCGAACGCCCCGGGCGGGTTTCGCCGCTCTTTTCGCGCCCTGCACCGGCCACGCCCCTGCACCGCGCAGATAAAACAGAGCCAATCGGAATATACTATGGGCATGTGCCCCATGCAGGGAGGCTTTCACCATGAAACTGGGAATCCTGTTTGCGCTGGCCGGCTATCTGTCCGGCAGCGTGCTCTATGCCCGCGTTTTTTCCGTCCTGCTGCGCCGCGGGGATATCGCCTCGCAGAGCAAGGACGGAAATCCCGGCACGGCCAACGCATTTCTCTACGGCGGCTTCTGGTGCGGCGCGCTCACGCTGTGCTGCGAGCTGCTCAAGGGCTTTCTGCCCGTGTGGCTTTACCTGCGGCGCCCGCCGTCTGGCTGAGCGGCTGCTGCTTCAATCCGGGAGGCTTTTGGATCATCGCGCTTGTGGTGGTGGGAAGGCATCTGACCAGCAAGGAGAAACGAGAAAAATGCCAGGTCAAGCTTCTATGGATGCGCTGATCCTCTCGTGCGGGACGGGCGGCGGCCATAACTCCGCCGCGCTGGCGGTGAAGGAGGCGCTCGAGCGCCGCGGCGTGCCCGTGCCGCCGCTGATCCTGATCGCCACCGACTACACCTGCATCCCCTTCTTCGAGGAGGTCGACTGCGACTACTGCGTCATCCCGTCCTCCAAGCTGACGCGGGAATACCTGCGCTGCGGCTTTCGTCCGCAGCAGCTCTACCCGCTCGGCATTCCGGTGCGGGAATCCTTCTCCGCCGCGGAGAGCAAGCGCAAGGCCCGCCGGGCGGCCTGTCGTCGACGGAGGCCGCCGTCGCGGGCGCGCCGCTCATCCACTTCTCGCCGATCCCCGGCTGCGAATCGAAAAATTACCGCTTTTTCACAGAGAACGGGATGAGCCTCGGCGCGAGGACGCCGCTCGCGCTGCGGCGCGTGCTCCTGGACAAGAAAACGGCGCAGCGCCTGGCCGCCGTCCGCCGCCATCAGGCGGAAAACGTGAACCCGCGGGCCGCGGACGATATCTGCCGTCTTGCGGAGCAGGCGGTATTTCAGGAAAAAACTTGACAAACGGTGAAAAATAGACTATAGTATGAAAGAAAATTGAACAAACCGAGGATGCAGAAAAAAATCAGAGGGTTTCTTCCCAGCGAGCGGAGGACGGTGCAAGCTCCGCATGAAATGCTGAACAATATGGTCTGCGGAGGGCGGCGTCAAATGCGCCGACGTGAGGGCCCGCGTGAGCGGCCGGAGATATGTTGGTATCTCGCTGAGCGTCCCCCCATGGGACGAAAATCAAGGTGGCACCGCGAAATTTGTTTTTTCGCCCTTGACTGCGAATTCGGTTCGCAGTCGGGGGCTTTTTTATTTTCTCTGGAAAGGATGATTTCTATGTCAGAACACCGCAAAATCGTCATCATCGGCGCGGGCCATGTGGGCTCCCACATCGCGCAGGCCCTGTGCTGGCGATGGTGCGCGCAGGAGATCGTCCTCGTGGACAAGGACGGCGGGAAGGCCGCCGCCCAGGCCATGGACGTGGCCGATTCCCTCTCCTTCCCCGCCGCCGACACCACCGTGCGCGCGGGCGGCTACGGAGACTGCGCCGACGCCGACCTCGTCTTCATCGCCATCGGCAAGGCGAGAGAGCCCGGCCAGACGCGCCTGGATCTGCTCGGCGACTCCGTGAAGATGGCAAAGGAGCTCATCGGCCAGCTCGCTCCCTATTCGCTCCCCGGCGTCGTGGTCTCCATCACCAACCCGGCGGACATCGTGGCCGACTATCTGCGCAAGGGGCTGCGCCTGCCGCGCGAGCGCATGTTCAGCACGGGCACGCTGCTCGATACGGCCCGCCTGGTGCGCACCCTCTCCGAGGAGACCGGCGTTTCCCGCCAGTCGATCATGGCCTACTCCCTCGGCGAGCACGGCGACTCCTCGATGATCCCCTTCTCCGCCATCCGCGTGGGCGGGCTGCCGCTCGAAAGCTACCCGCAGGTGGATCGGGAGAAGCTCCTCTCCCGCACGCGCCTGATTGGAATGGATATCATCAACGGCAAGGGCTCGACAGAGTTCGGCATCGGCCAGTCCGCCGCCTTCCTGGCGGAGACAATCCTCTTCGACCGCAAAGCCGTGCTCCCCGTCTCCGTAGAGCTGCGCGGCGAATACGGGCAGAAGGGCGTCCACTGCGGCGTTCCGTGCGTTGTGGGCAAAAACGGCGTCGAGAAAATCATCGAGCTGCCGCTCACGCCCGACGAGCAAAAGCAGCTCGGCGAATCCTGCGCCGTCATCCGCAAGCATATCGCCATGGCGGAGCAGCTTGCCCCGCTGGATTGAGCCCCCTCCCATCGCCTTTATTTGACCCGGGCGGCAGCCGCGCCAAAGCGATCCTGCGCTCCGCCGCCCGCAGAAGCATCATATGATAATGGCGCACCGCACCATTCACGCCGGAAGGCTGCGGTGCTGCCGCAAAAAGAGAGAAAGGAAGTTTCCGATATGAAAAAGCGTTCCAGATTCTTCGCCCTTTTGACCGCCGCCGCCCTCTCCCTCTCGCTCCTCGCCACCGGCTGTGACGCGGACGGAGGCAAAATCAAGGTTGCCATCGTGCAGCCGATGAGCCACACCTCCCTTGACCAGATCCGCGACACCATCATCTCGGAGCTGGAAGCCAGCGGACGCGACGACATTGAGATTGTGACGGAGAACGCCAACAACGACACCTCCGCCCTCTCCACCATCATGCAGAACCTGCGCTCCGAGGGCGTCGACATCGTGGTGCCGATTGCCACCGGCACGGCGCAGAGCGCCAAGGCCGTCTTTGAGGGCGACGACACGCCAATCCTCTTCTCCGCTGTCTCCGATCCGGACGCCGCCGGCCTCACGGGCTCCGACAGCGAGAACATCACCGGCGTCTCCAACAACATCCCCGCCGACGAGATCGTCAAGCTCATCGAGCACTTCCAGCCCGACTTCCAGAAGATCGGCTTCCTCTACACCTCCAGCGAGACCAACTCCGTCTCCACCATCAACGCGGCCAAGGCCTACTGCGACGCGAACGGAATCGCCTATGAGGAAGCCTCCATCGCCAATCTCTCCGAGCTGCCCACCGCCGTGGAGGCTTTGATCTCGAAGGGCGTCGACGCGCTCTACACCGGCAACGACAACTCCATCGCCTCCGCGATGCCGACCTACACCGACGCCGCCTACTCCAAGGGGATCCCGGTCTATTGCGGCGCGGATTCGATGGTCGCCGACGGCGGCTTCGCGACGACGGGCGTCAACTATGTGACCCTCGGCGAGCAGACGGCGGCGATGATCCTCAAGGTGGCCGACGGCGCGAAGCCCTCTGAGCTTCCGTATGAGACGCTGTCCGAGTACGCGAAGTTCGTCAACCTGCAGGCCGCCGACACGCTCGGCCTCACGCTGACCGACGACATGCTCGAGGGCTACACCGTGCTCGTCGAGGAGGACGGCACGAGCCACTTCGGCGAATAATCGGCAATAAGCAGCAAAGGAGCAGCATCCATGGAGTACGTCAACCTGATTCTGTCCGCTCTCAGCCAGGGCATGCTCTACGCGCCCATGGCGATGGGCGTCTTCATCGCCTTCAAAATTCTCAACACGCCGGATCTGACAATCGACGGCAGCCTCGTCTTCGGCATGACCGTCTGCGCCGTGGTGACGATCGCGTCGCACCCCATTCTCGCCCTCTTCGCCGGAACGCTGGCCGGAGCCGCCGCCGGGTTTGTGACGGGCTTTTTGCAGACGAAGCTGCGGATCAACGCGATCCTCGCCGGCATCCTCACCATGACGGGCCTGTACACCGTCAACTATATGGTGCTCGGCGGGCAGTCGAACCTCTATCTGCAGACGGCGGAGACGAATGAGAGCGGAGCCGAGGTGTTCGTCTCCAGCAGCACCATCTACAAGATGTTCTCCGACCTTCTTCCCGGCCTGGAAACCAACGCGGTTGTCCTGCTGCTCACGGCCCTGATTGTCGCGGCGGTCTGCGCCCTGCTGTGCGTCTTCTTCAAAACGCGGCCCGGCATGGCCATCCGCGCCACGGGCGACAACGAGGAGATGGTCCGCTCGTCCTCCATCAACGCGGACGCCTCGCGCATCCTCGGCATTGTGCTCGCCAACGGCCTTGTTGCCCTCTCCGGCAGCCTGCTCTGCCAGCAGCAGCGGTATGCCGACCTGAACAACGGCAGCGGCATGCTCGTCGTCGGCCTGGCCTCCGTCATCATCGGGCAGGTGCTCTTCGGCCGGCGCGGCGTCACCCTGGGCGTGATTTCCGCTGTGGCGGGCTCCGCCGCCTACCGGCTGATTCTCCAGTTCGCCTACAAGATCGACATGCCGAGCTATGCCGTCAAGCTTCTCTCCGCCGTGATTGTGGCCCTGGCGCTCACGCTGCCGCTGGCCAGGCAAAAGCTCGCGATCCACAAGGCGCGCACGGCCGCGCGAAAGGGGGAGCAGGCATGAACGCACAGCTGACCATCACCCACCTGACAAAGAAATTCGATCCCGGCACCCCGAACGAGAAGCATGCCCTGCACGACTTCTCTCTGGAGGTTGCCAAGGGAGATTTCATCACCATCCTCGGCTCCAACGGCGCGGGCAAGTCGACGCTCTTCAACGCCATCCTCGGCAAATTTCTGCCGGACGCGGGCAGCATCCTCCTCGACGGCGAGGATATCACCTATGAGAAGGATTACAAGCGCGCTCTCAACATCGGCTGCCTTTATCAGAACCCCCTGCGCGGGACGGCCCCGAACATGACGATCGAGGAAAACCTCGCTCTCGCCTACACCCGCAAGTCGACGCACCACTTTTTCGCCGTCAACAAAAAGGACTCCGCCTATTTCCGCGAGCTGCTCGCCACGCTCGACCTCGGCCTGGAGGATCGGATGAAGACCAAGATGGGCCTGCTCTCCGGCGGACAGCGGCAGGCGGCCGCCCTCCTGATGGCGACCATCGCCCGGCCGAAGCTCCTCCTCCTCGACGAGCACACGGCGGCGCTCGACCCCGCCACCGCGCAGAAGGTGCTGGAGGTGACCCGGCAGATCATCGCGGACCGCGGCCTGACGGCCCTCATGATCACACACGACATGGACCAGGCCCTGCGCTTCGGCAACCGCACCATCATGATGGACAGCGGAAAGCTTCTGCTCGATATCTCCGGCGCGGAGCGCGGCGCGATGACGCCGGAAAAGCTCGTCGACCTCTTTGTGCGCCAGGCCAAGCAGACGCTCTCCGACCGCACGCGCCTGTCGATCTGACAGATTGCTCCTCCCCATTGCAAAATCCGCGCTTTCCTGCTACACTGAGAACAGCCCTGCGGGACAAACGGCCGGCGGGAGACTACGCTTCAGGAGGAATCGCGCATGACATTCGCGGAATTCTTTGCCAAGGTTCGGGAAAAGCTTTCACAGGCAGACGTGAGCGCCATCCACGAGAACGTCGCCTACCAGTTCAACATCACCGGCGAGGCGGCCGGCACCTTCTATGTGGAGCTCAAAAACGGGAAGCTCTCCATCGAGCCCTACGACTATCACGACCGGGACGCCTGCTTCACCTGCTCCGCGGAGACGCTGGTGAAGATCGCCGCCGGACAGCTCGATCCGGTTGCCGCCTTCACCTTCCGCAAGCTCAAAATTGACGGCTCCATTGAAAAAGCCCTGCTGCTCAAAAAGCTGATGTCATAAGAACAGCCCTGTACGGTTCCTTTCAAAACCGTACAGGGCTGCTTTTTGTCCTGCCAGGAAGGCTTCTTTTTCAAAAGGGATTTCTTCGCTTATCAGGAGAGCAGCGGCAAAAGCCAGGTGCTCCAGACCCAGCTCACGGGCATCACGATCACCATGGCCGGAATCATGTCTGCGACGGGGAACTCCGCGCTGTCCTCCGCCTCTGAATTCTCCGCGCTGAGCGTCATCACGTAGTCGCCGCTGAGCGCGTCCTCCGCCGGGGTCACCCTCGCCGTCAGCTCACAGGAGGCGCCCGCCTCCAGCACGCTCACGGTCGACTCGGAGAACTCCACCGTCCAGCCGTCCGGCGCGTCGGAGGAGAGGGTGATATTCTGCAAATCGACGTTGCCGTTGTTCGTCAGCGTCAGGGAGACGGAGGAGGTCTGGTTGGCGACGGCGTCGAAGCTGAGCAGACCGCCCTGCGTGCTGAGCTCGAGCTCATAGCTGCCGGTGATGACGACCGTCAGATCCTGCGAGAGCGTCTCCGAGCTCCGACTTCGCGGTGAGCATCAGGATCGGCACGCCGCAGCGCCGCGCGCGGATGCGCCGTGCCAGCTCAAAGCCGTCGACGCCGGGGAGCATCACGTCGAGAATGAGGAGATCGTAAGAGTTGAGCTTTGCATAAGCCTCCCCGCTCTCCCCGTCAAAGGCGAGATCCACCTCGAAATGCTTTTCCCGCAGAATGGTGGCCAGCGTTTCCGCCAGCCGCCGCTCATCCTCAATCACCAGAATTCTCATTTTACACCTCCGCGCCATGCTCCCGGTCTTTCCCGCCGCAGTTTCCGTTTCAAAGAGGGACAAACGCCGGCTTTCCGAAAAATACTTTCATTATAGAGTTCTCTTCCCGCCCTGTCAAGTGCGCACCCCGGCCTCCCGCACGGAAAGCAGCCGCAGCCTTGCTCACAGAAGCACGGCTGCGGCTTGTCTGCGTTCTCATCGAATTCGTTTCGCCCAAACGGAAACAGGACGCCGGAGCGGGTTACAGGGCCCGCAGCTCCTTCGCAATCTCGATGCAGAGATCCTCGGACTGCGGAACGAAGCCGAGCTTGTCGAGGAAGGCGTGGGAGACGCCGTTGTAGCGGATGGCCCTGACCTGACAGCCGTTCTGGCGCAGCTGGCTTGCGTAGTACTCCGTCTGCAGGCGCAGGCCGTCGAAGCCGGCGGAGACGCACAGCGCCCGCGGCAGACCGCGGTGACTCAGCGCGAGCATCGGGCTGACATAGGGGTGATAGGCGGCCTCGCGGGAGGGCAGGTAGACGTCCTCCATCTCGATGCGCGGGTCGTCCTCCGACTGCGGCCTGCCGATGCTGATCAGCGGGTCGATGAGCTCCCTCTGCTCCTCGCAGATCTCGAACTGGCCGATGTCGAAGCGATAGCCGGGGTTGCCCGTGTAGAGCATGGTGACGCAGGGATAGATGAGCACCTGCAGGGCAAGCATGTGCGTGCCCAGATCGCGGTCGATCAGGCAGACGGCGGCGGCAAGGTTGCCTCCGGCGCTGTCGCCGCCCACGGCAATCTTATTGCGGTCGATCCCGTACTCCTCCGCGTGCTCCCACACGTGGCGCACCGCCGCGTAGCAGTCGCGAAGGCCGTTCGGGTATTTTTTCTCCGGGGCCAGGGAATAGTCCACGTTGACCACCACAGCGTCCGCGAGCTGCGCGATCAGGCGGCAGGGATTCTCCACCGTGTAAGGCGTGCCGCCCAGCCAGCCGCCGCCGTGCAGATAAATCAGGCAGGGCTTGCCCGGCTTGCGCTCGGAAAAGCGCTTGTAATAGCGCCACAGGCCCACCTCGTTCTCCCCGGCGCGGATGGTCTCGAACCGGGTGTAGATCTCCTCGGTGCAGAGGTTGCGGTTGGGGAAGCCCATCGAGTCGCGAATGGCCCGGATGTTCTCCTCGAAGCTCATCGCGGCCTTTTGCGCCTGCTCCTCCTCCGTCTCCTGCCGCGAGGCCCAGTGCTGCTGCAGGATGGCGAGCTCGTGCGCGTCAAGCCAGCCGGGATCCTTCGCCGTGGGGCTGTTCTTCACCACCACCGGCACGCCCCAGTCGTGCACCACCCGATTCTGCGACTGCAGGAAATCGATCTCCCTCATCTCGTATTCTCTCATCTGTTTTATCCCCCTCTTTCGCAAAATAACCCCTCCCGGAAGGCAAAAAAGACCGCCGCAGCACGAAGGCGGGGCCCGTCAGGCCGTCTCGCGGGCACGCAAATCGCCGCGGCGCTCCGCCGTTCCTCCATCCGCGCTGCTTGTTTGCTTCCGGCGCCGCCCCGGAGAATAACTGCCCTCGCCTCCCGGCCACGCGGAAGACAGAGGGGAGCTTCCCCTCTGTGAAGGGGAACGGCGCAAAGGGCCCCGGCGAATTTTCAGCGGAGGAAATCTGTCCTTCCGCGACAAAATCCGTGCGGGATTTTCTATAGAATATCATGAATTTTGACGAAAGTAAAGGGAGGAATCCCCCGTTTTCCTTTTTCCGCCGGAGGAAGAGGCAACGCTCACTCGTACCACTGCGCCTGTGCCTGCCAGAGGCGCGCGTATTCTCCCTCCTGCTGCGAGAGAAGCTCCTCGTGGCTTCCCTTCTGAACGAGCCTGCCTCCCTCGAAGACGGCAATCACATCGCAGAAGCGGCAGGAGGAGAGGCGGTGGGAGATGTAGAGCGCGCCCTTTCCCTGCACCATTGCGCGGAAGCCTTCGTAGATCTCCGCCTCGGCGATGGGATCGAGAGCGGCGGTCGGCTCGTCGAGAACGACGAAGGGGGCGTCCTTGTACAGAGCGCGGGCGATGGCAATTTTCTGCGCCTCGCCGCCCGACACATTGACGCCGTCCTTTTCCACCGAATAGAGCGGCTGACCCACGCCTCCCGGCAAATTCGCGACCCAATCCGAGAGGCCCGCCTGTTCCAGGCAGCGCCGCACAGCAGCCTCGTCGTACCGCGCGGACGCGGCGACATTCTCGCCCAGCGGCAGGGCGAAGAGCTGGAAATCCTGAAAGACGACGGCAAACAGGCGGTAATACTCCTCCAGCCTGTATGCGCGGATGTCCCTTCCGTTGAGAAGAATTCTGCCCTGCGTGGGATCGTACAGGCGGCACAGAAGCTTGACAAAGGTCGTTTTGCCGCTGCCGTTCCGACCGACCAGGGCATAGTGGCGGCCCTTTTTCAGGCGCAGATTCAGATTCTGCAGCGCCCACTCCTGCGAGCCCGGATAGCGGAAGCTCACATTCTCAAAGACCAGCTCCCAGTCTCCTTCCCTGTCCACCGTGCATTCTCCGCTCTGCATCGTCCGGTATTTTCCGGCCGCCTGCCCCTCGCCGATGAAGTCGAGGTATTCCTGGCAGTGCGGACCCTGCATGCGGATGTGCTGCAGGGAATAGACGAGGGAGCGGATGCCTTCTGCCAGCTGCGTGACCGCGCCGGCGCACTGCACGATGCTGCCCACAGAGAAATAGCCCGCCAGGGCGCGCGCCCCCACCGCCAGATAGGCCAGACAGACGACGGCCTGGGAGAGCGCTCCCCTGACGCCGTTTGATTTTGCGTGCAGCCTGGCCCTCTCCCCCGTCAGCTTTTCGGTTCTGGCGGAGATCTCCCGCATCAGAGAACGAATCAGCCCCTGCTGGCGGTACAGGCGGATATCCTTCGCGCCGCGGTTCTCCGCCGCATAGCGGTAAAGAAACCGAAGCCGCCGCATTTCTACGGCGAGCTCCTCCAGACTTCCCTCCTTCATGCGGTAAAGCCGGTTTTCCGTCCGGATGGAATAGAGAGCGGAAATCAAAATGAAAGCGAGCATGAGAACGGTTCCCCAGGGCACGGTTTCCCCCGGCGCGGGGACAAAAACAGGCCAGGAGAGGAGCAGGGAGGCAATTGTGATCGTCAGGCCCTTCGCCACCGCCATCAGGACGCCGGGAACCTCCCACGGGCCATACCAGAACATCCGCGTGGAGCGCTCAATGCGTTCCTTCGCAAGGCCGATATCGGGCTTTTCCAGCTCCTCATAGTCGGCGCGCATCATCACGCGGCTCATCTCCTGGTAAAGCTGCCAGTACAGCACCACGCCCTCGACGCTGTTGCCGAACACGGCAAGCTTTTCGAGCAGATAGATCCCGTAATTGCAGGCCACCGCGGCAACCACCCAGCCGATCACCGTCTCCCGGCTCTCGCCCGCGGCGAGAACGTCCAGAATGCGCGCGGAGAAATAGAGCGCGACAAACGGCTGCAGGGTGATCAGGATCTGATCGCAGACGAAGGCGGGAATGTTGCGCCAGTTCATGCGGAAAATCACTCTTGCCGTCCGCAGAACGCTGCCAAAGCTTTTCCAGAACGAGGGCTGCTCGCACCGTTTTTGAGCTCTCATGAAAACACCGCCTCCCCCATCTCTTCCGGATGCAGCCGGTAATAGCGGCTTTGAATTTCAAACGCCTCCGCATACCTGCCGCCCGCGGCGAG
This sequence comes from uncultured Clostridia bacterium, assembly GCA_944383955.1. GTDB lineage: Bacteria > Bacillota > Clostridia > Oscillospirales > Acutalibacteraceae > Caccousia. The sequence goes on along the minus strand of CALWRP010000211.1, from coordinate 636 downwards.
AAGCTCCTCATGCGTGCCCGTCTCCGCGATCCGGCCGTTTTCCAGGAAAAAGATCCGGTCGCAGAAGCGGGTGCTGGCCAGGCGATGGGAGATGAACACAGACGTGCAGCACTTTGTCAGCTCCTGATATTTGCGGTATACGCTCGCCTCGGCAATGGGATCGAGGGCGGCGGTCGGCTCATCGAGCACCAAAACCGGCGCGCCCTTGTACAGCGCGCGGGCCAGGAGCAGCCTCTGCTGCTCGCCGCCCGAGAGGTTCACCGCCTCGGCGTCCAGCTCCTTGACCAGCAGCGTATCCACTCCATGCGGCAGGCGCTTCACCCGCTCGTCCAGATCAGCCAGACGCAGGCAGGCGTCCAGCCGCTGCGCGTCCTCCTGCCCCGCCGCGACGCATGTCACATTGTCCCGGATCGAGGAGGCAAAGGGGCAGATCTCCTGAAAGACCGTGGAGAACCGGCGGAAATAGTCCGCTCTGTCAAAGCGCCAGGATGAGACGCCGTTGAGACGGATTTCCCCGGACGTGGGCTCGAGCAGGCCGCACAGCAATTTGACGCAGGTCGTCTTGCCGGCTCCGTTCATCCCCACAAGGGCGATTCTCTCTCCGGGGCGGATGCGGAACGAGAGGTCGCAGATGGT
>CALWRP010000210.1 GCA_944383955.1 uncultured Clostridia bacterium | reverse complement strand
GGCAGCGGACGCGGCGCCACACCGCAAGCCGATCCTTCGTTTCCGGCTTTTCGTCCGGCGGCGACTTCCCATCCGCCGGCACTTAACGCGTGACGCCTACTCTGACGTCACACAGTATAGCACGCTTCAGGAGGTTTGTACAGCCTCATTTTCATTTTTGGCCTTCTCAAATTCGCACATGGTGCGGATCCGGCGGCGGTAGGTGATGAGCAGCGGGATGTCCGCGCCGATCCAGGCCATGGGGCTTGCAAGGCACACGGCCCAGAAGCCGAACGGCACGGCGATGGTGGCCACGACCACGCGCATGATGAGCTCCATCACGCCTCCCATGAGCGGCACAAAGGCCTCGCCCATGCCCTGCAGGGCGTTGCGGAAGATGTTCACCCAGCCGAGAGGCAGGTAGAAGGCCATGATAATGTAGAGATAGGTGCGCGCCGCCTCATAAACCTCCGGCTGGTCGCCCGAGATGAAGAGGGAGACGGCGCTCCTCCAGAAGAGGAAGACGAGCGCCATCAGCACGAGGGAGCTGATATCGGTGATCTGGCGGCAGCGGCGCACGCCCTCGCGGATGCGGCTCATCTTGCCCGCGCCGAGATTCTGCCCCACAAAGGTGGCCGTGGTGGTGGAGAGCGTGGACATGAGCTGTTGGGTGAGCGTCTCCACCTTGGAGGCGGCGGTGAAGGCCGCCGTGGTGGCCGAGCCGAAGCTGTTCACCGCGCCCTGCAGGGTGACGACGCCGATCGCCGTGATCGAAAACTGGAAGGCCATCGGCGAGCCGATCTTGAGCAGGTGCAGGCAGACGGGCGCGGAGAAGCGCCAATCCTCCCTGCGGAGATGCAGGATCGGGAACTTTTTCACCATATAGACGAGGCACAGCAGGCCGGAGACGACCTGGGAGACCACGGTGGCATAGCCGGCGCCCGCCACGCCCATGCCGAAGTTGATGATGAAGAGCAGATCAAGCCCCACGTTGAGCAGGGAGGAGAGAATGAGAAAATACAGCGGCGTCTTGCTGTCGCCGAGGGCGCGCAGAATGCCGGAGAGCATGTTGTAGAGCACGTTGGCGGCGGTGCCGGCAAAGATGATGACGATGTAGTCGTAGGCCATGCCGATGATGTTGTCCGCCGTGTTCATGATCTCGAGCAGCTGCCAGCACAGCCCCACGCTCAGAAGCGTCATCACCACACTCAGAGCGACGGAGAGAAGGGCGCTCATGGCCACGGTGTGGCGCATTTCGTCGTAGTCGCCCGCCCCGAAGCGCTGGGCAACAAGGACGGAAAAGCCGCCCGTCATGCCCATGACGAAGCCGAGAATCAAAAACGAAAGCGGGCCGGTTGTGCCGACGGCGGCGAGGGCGTCCACGCCGAGAAACTGTCCTACAATCACAGCGTCCACCATGCTGTAGAGCTGCTGGAAGAGATTGCCGATGAGGAGCGGGATGGAGAAGCTGATGATGAGCTTGACGGGGTTCCCGACGGTCATGTCCCTTGTCATACAAATTCCCTGCTTTCAAATCTGTCAAAATGCCGGTTTTCACGTACGTAAAGCATTATAATGCCGAAAATCGGAAGATTCCATTGTCAGTATTTGAGAAAATCAAGGGGCAAGGGAGCGGGAACTTGTGAGGAATCGCGGAGCCTCAGGGCACGAGCTCGCGCACCTTCTCCGCGAAGGCCCGCGCGAGCTTTTCATGCTCCGCCGGATCCATGTGCAGGCCGTCGGTGGGAGAGGGAGAGGCGATCCGCGCCGCGTCGAGGAAGGCGCAGCCAAGGCGGCCCGCGATCTCCTCATAGTAGGGCGCGAGCTGGCGGGAGTACTCCTGCGCGCGGGAGAAGCCGAACAGCGGGCCGAACACGGGGTTGACGGACACGTCGCCGATGAGGATGGGGGAGACGAGGAGAATCTGCGGCTGCGGCTCCGGCGGGACGATCGCCGCCTGGATTTTGCGCACCAGCGCCTCCGCCCCGCGGGCGACGGTGAGCGGGATGGCGGAGAAGGGGACCTGCAGATCGTTCGTGCCGAGCATGAGGATCACGAGGTCGAGCGGGCGGTGCGAGAGCACGCACGGCGTGAGATAGGGCAGGCCGCTCATGCCCTCCGCGTCCGGGCACTCGTGCACCGTCGTGCGGCCGCACAGGCCCTCCTCGATGACGGTGTAGTCCTCCCCGAGCAGGTCGGCGAGGATGCCCGTCCAGCGCTGGTCCCGCGGCAGGCGCGAGCCGTCGATCGGGTTGTGGCCGAAGGTGTTGGAATCGCCGTAGCAAAGAATGCGTTTCATTGAATATTCCCTCCCAGTCTTGTTTTCAAAAGAGCCGCGGTCCCGTGCAGCCGTCCGCCGCGCGGAGCCGCGCTCCGATCTGCCGCCGGGCGCCACCCGGACGAGCTTTCTTCTCCTGATGGATTTTTGCCGCGCAGAGCCGAGCCCCGATTTTCCGCCGGGCGCGCCGTTCGGTCCGCTGAACGCCCGCCCCGCCTTTGCTGCCGCGCGCCCATCCGGCGCGCTCCTTCGTCCCTCTCAGCGCTCCGCCCGCGCGTAAAGGTAGGCGTTGCCCTGCCTGCCCACGCGGTCGAGCAGGCCGAGCTGGTGCATGAGGTAGAGGTAGATCTGCGCGTCGCCGCGGGGGACGGCGGCCGCCTCGGAGAGCTGGGCGGAGGTGAACGGCTCGGCCAGCCCCTCGGGCAGCAGCGAGAGAAAGTCGGCGGGCCCGCCGAAATAGCGCTCGCCGAGGAGCCCGCACGGCACGCGGTCGCGCCGCGAGCGCCGCCGGTCGCCCTTGACGCGCCACTCGCGCACCTCGAGCACCGGCACGAGAAAGTGCAGGTTCGGCCGGTCGAGATATTCGCGGATGGCGGGCAGGGCATAGAAGAGCTTCCACGGCGACTCCGGCCTGCCGCAGCGCCGCCGGGGCAGCAGCTCCCCCGTCTCCGGGTCGACGCTGCGCACCCAGCGGGCGGCATAGGCCGGGTGCACCACGGTGACCTCGTAGCGATCGAGGAAGGCGGCGAGCTTGCGCCGCAGCGGGGCGAAGGCCCCGGTCTGGATCTCGAGAATCGCCCCGTCGCCCGTGACGGCGTCCGCCACGAAGCGGCCCACGCGGATCTCCTGCGATTCCACATCCGGCTGGTAAAAGCGCTTGAGCACGGCGTGCACGCCCTTCTCGCCCATCACGCCCACGCCGCCCGCGCGCTCGAGGAGCTCATAGTCCTCGCAGAGGAAGCGGAAGCGCTCCTGCCGCTCCGCGAAGGGAAGGGCCGCGCCCGGCCCCCAGCCCGGCTGCTCACGCATGGCCGGGGAAGCGGCGCGTCTTCCAGTATTCGCTCATGGAGAAGCCGGCCTCCTCTGTGACCTCGCGGCCGAGAAACTCCGGCGGGGTGAAGGCGAGCGCCGCCTCCACCGTGGGGAATTCGACCTCGGCATAGAAGAACGCGCCGTCCACGAGGCTGCACTCGAGCCGCTCCCCGCCCGGCAGGGCGTAGACGCGGAAATCCTTCCTCACCATCGGCGCGCGCAGCAGGTTTGAGAGCTCGGAAAACTGCTCCGCGGTCAGGTCCATCTCCGTCTCCTGCCGCACGAGCCGCCCCTCGCCCTTGAAGCACAGGCGGTAGGTCGTCTTCCCGTCCTGCTCCTTCGAGCGGATCCGCACCACGGGATCGGTGCACAGGTAGCCCTGCTCGAGCACGCACGTGTCCAGAAGGGGCAGGCCCTCCGGAAAGCCGCCGAGCAGAAATTTTCTCTCAATCTCCATGGTTTCCCTCCCCGCAGTACCGCGCCCCCATCGACTCCGCGAGGAGGACGGCCTGCTCCAGATCAATTTTGGTGTCCTTCATTTTCAGGTGCAGAAAATCCACGCCGTCCACGCGGCTGCCGCGCAAATCCGCTTTGGAAAGGTCGGCGTTCGCCAGCCGCGCCCCCGTGAGAACGCAGCGCGAGAAGACGCAGCCGGTCAGCTTGCAGTCGCACAGATCCGCGCCCTCCAGATTGGCGTTTTCCCACACGGTGCGGGAGAGGTCGAGGCCCGTGAGCAGGGTGTACGACCAGTTCCCGCCCTTCGGCGTCATGGCTGAGACGGAGGCCTCCGAGAGGGAGGAGCCGACCATGCGGCACTCGTCGAAGGTGACGGCGAAGAGCGTGGCGTAGGGGAAGGTGCAGTTCGTCAGCGAGCAGCGCAGGAAGATGGTTCCCCCGAAGCGGCAGGTGCGGAACGAGCAGTTCTCAAACTCGCAGCGGTCGAGGATGGCTCCGGAAAAATCACAGCCGCGGAAGGTGACGCCCGAAAAGCGGCGTTTTTCCCAATTTTCACAGGAAAAATCCTCCCCCTCGGGTGCGGGGGAGGAAGTCCTGCCTTTGTCGGCGCTCATTTGTCTTCCAGCAGGGCGGCAATCTCGCGCATCCTGTCGGGAATCTGAATCTTCTGCGGGCAGAGCGTCATGCACTTGCCGCAGGCCTTGCACTGGTCGGGACCGTGGCCCTCGCCTAGGGCGGCGATGCCGGCGCGCAGGCGATCCTTGCCACCGCCGATCGCGAAGGTGTTGTATGCCTTGAACACGCCGGGAATGTCCACGCCGAACGGGCAGTCCATGCAATAGCGGCAGCCCGTGCAGGGGATGGTCTTGTTCTTGCGGTAGGCCTCGAGCGCTGCCGCGATGACCTCGCGATCGCCGTCGGTGAGCGGCTCAAAGTCCGTCATGGTGGCGGTGTTGTCCTCGGCCTGCTGCACGGTGCTCATGCCGCTGAGCACGGTCATGACGTTCGGCAGGGAGGCCACGTAGCGCACGGCCCAGGAAGCGACGCTCTTGTCGGGCCGGGCGGCCTTGAAGATGGCGTCGGCCTCCTCGCAGAGGCTGGCGAGCGCGCCGCCGCGCACCGGCTCCATCACGACGACGGGAATGCCGTTCTCGGTGAGAACCTCATACTGGCCCTTCGCGTCCTGCAGCTCCCAGTCGAGATAGTTGAGCTGGATCTGGGCGAAGTCCCACTCGCCGTAGGCGACGATCTGGCGCAGCACCTCCGGGGTGTCGTGGAAGGAGAAGCCGAGATGGCGGATGCGTCCGGCCTCCTTCTGCTGCTTCAGATACTCATAGACGCCGTTTTTCTTCATGATCTCGAAGTTGCCCGCGCCCATCGCGTGGCAGAGGTAGAAGTCGAAGTACTCGACCTGGCAGCGGCTGAGCTGGTCCTCGAAGATGCGCGGGGCGTCGGCGGGCTCCTTCACCATCCACATCGGCAT
>CALWRP010000209.1 GCA_944383955.1 uncultured Clostridia bacterium | reverse complement strand
GAGATGATCCAAAAAGCGCAGGCAATCCTTGCCGGATTGGCGAGCATTTTTGGAAAATATCACGGAAAATTTTGGCGCGACACGCCGCCTGAGCCCCAAGGCGCGAATTGTGCGGTGGTGCCTTAGTTTCCATAGAACGCTGAGAAGCAGCTCCGCCGTAACCAAGGCTCCTCCTCTGAGGGAGTTCTCCGCGCTTCGACAGCCCGGAGGCTTTTTCAAAGTAAGAAGGAATAGGGAATAGTGAAAAAGTGGCGGCGGCGAAGCCGCGCCACGCTCAATAATCTGCAAGCAAGGAGCATATGACAATGCGTGAAGATAGAAACCGGCAGGGAAGCGATCGAAAGGAGCAGGCCGCGGGGCGCGCCGGGGGCGCGGGCGGCGAGGGCGTTATCGCCGGGCGCAACGCCGTGACCGAGGCGCTGCGCAGCGGCAGGCCCATCGATACGCTGTATGTCGCCCGCGGCTCGCTGGAAAAGGGAAGCCTGGCGGCGCTGGCCGCCAAAGCCCGGCAGGCCGGGGCCAACGTGAAGGAAGCGGACGTGAAAAAGCTCGACGCCCTCTGCGGCGGGGCCGTGCACCAGGGCGTGGTGGCGCTGGCGGCGGCCAAGGAGTTCTCCACCGTGGAGGACATGTTCCGCCTGGCTGAGGAGCGCGGCGAGCCGCCCTTCCTCATTCTGGCCGACGAGCTCGCGGACCCGCACAACCTGGGCGCTATCCTGCGCACCGCGGAGTGCGCCGGGGCGCACGGGGTGATCATCCCCAAGCGGCGCTCGGTGGGGCTGACCTACACCGTCGGCAAAGCGTCGGCGGGCGCGCTCGAATATGTGCCGGTGGCGCGGGTGGCCAATCTGCCCGCGTGCATGGAGGAGCTCAAGCGCCGCGGCGTGTGGATCTACGGCGCGGACATGGACGGCGGCGCGTGGTGCGAGGCCGACCTGACGGGGCCGGTGGCCCTGGTGATCGGCTCGGAGGGCTTCGGCATGGGCCGGTTGGTGAAGGAAAAATGCGATTTTATCATATCCCTGCCGATGAAGGGAAACATAACCTCGCTCAACGCCTCGGTGGCGTGCGGCGTGCTGGCCTATGAGGTCGCCCGCCAGCGCGCGGGAATCCGGGCGCGGTAATCGGAGCAGCGGGAAAGGAGCAGGAAGAAATGGCCGATCATCGAACAAACCCGGAGGATTTCTCCCTCGAGGAAATCCTTGCGGATGTGCGCACCAGCCGGGGACAGTCTCCCCAGGCGGAACAGACCCAGCCCGAGGAGGAGATTTTCGACACGGAGCAGCCCGCGGCAGACGAGCCCGGCGCGGAGCCCGCTCCCGCGGAGGCCCCGGAGCCGGAGCAGCCGAAGCCGGCCACAAGGCGGGTGCCGCTCTATCCGGAACGGGAGCGGCCGCGGCAGGAGCCGGAGGAGGAATCGCCGATCACCGCCGAATACCTGGCGGACCAGGAGGAGGAGCTGGCGGAGGAGGGCTTTGCCCCCGCCGGCAGGCAGCGCCGCGGCCTGCGCGGCCTCTTCTCGCGGGCAAGGGGACAGAAAAAGCTCAAGCCCGCGGAGCCGCTGCCGCCGGAGGAGGATCCCTACCCAAACCTGCGGCTGAAAACGCGGGACGAATATAAACGCGAATACGAGCAGACCATGGCCTTCGACAGCGTGCCCAAGAGCCAGGAGGAGACGCCCTTCGGCTACCTCTTCCACAACGACGGCGGCAGCGCCGTGGAGGAGGGCCCGGAGCTCGACGAGCAGATGCGCCGCATGCGCGAGGAGCGCCGCGCCCGCATTGCCCGCGTGATGGAGCAGGCCGGGCTCGACGGCAGCGAGGACATCTTCTCCCTCTACCAGAAGGAGGAGGCGCAGCGCGTGGAGCGCGAGACGCGGGACGCGAACGCCGCCGCCCAGGTGCTGGAGAAGGCCGGAGGCCCCGAGCCGGAGCAGGAGGAGCCCGAGGCCGCGCCCGAGACGCAGGCCGAGGCGGTGCGCCGCCGCGCCGCGGAGGCCGCCCGCCGCGAGGAGGAGCGCTTCGGCTGGGACGAGCCCTCGCCGCTGGCGAAGACGGGAGGCGGCAAAAAGGCCGCGCCGCCCCGTGAGGAGACCGGCTGGGAGGATATCAGCAGCCACAGCGAACCCGCCGCGGACCCGATCCGCGTGCCGCAGACGGAGCCGGAGCACGAGCCCGGCGACGGCGTGATGCGCGTGAACCGGCCGCGCGCGCAGAAGGGCCGGCAGGCCGGGGAGCAGGCGCGCGGAGAGGGCGCAGCCTCCTCTGCCGCACAGACGCCCCGCGCCGTGCCCGCCGACGAGCTGGCCGCGCGCGCCAGAGCGCAGAAAAACGCCCGCCCCGCCGCACAGCGGCAGGAGACGGAAAACCCGTGGGAGGAGGCCGCCGCCCAGGCGGCCGGAGCGCAGGCAGCCCGCGCCTCCCGGGAGCGGGAAACCGGCCCGGCCGGGGAGAGCGAGGGCATTGTGCGCGTGACGAGACCGCAGAAGGCCGAGCAGCCGAGCTTCCGCCCCGCGCCGCCGCCCGTCTTTCTGGCGGAGCAGGAGCAGGAGCAGGCTGCGCCCTCCGCCGCGCAGGAGGAGGAGAGCGCCCCGGTGAAGGAGCCCTCGACCGCGCCGCTCCCGGCCAGAGAGCCGGCCCCCGCGCCCGTGCGCGAGCCGGAGGAGAAGCCGCAGCCGCGCGTGCTCTCCGGCAGAGACCACCGCGAGCATTCCTACCGCGCCCGCACGGAGGCCCCCGCGCGGGTGCTGACCATGGAGGAGACGCAGCGCGAGCTGGAGGAGGCGCTGGGCAACGAGGCCCGCAGCTACCCGCGCCCGGGCCGCCTGACCTCCCTCAAGCAGGACGCGAAGCCCGGCGCGAGCGCGGCAGCCGTGCCGTCCGGGGCGGCGCGGGAGGCGATCGCCTCGCTGGAGGAGGAGGACGGCGAGCCCGTGATCCTCTCCGGGCGGGAGGAGAGCGGCGAGCCCGCGCAGGAGCGCGCCGGGGCTGCCGCGGAGCCGGAGAGCGCCCCCGCCTCCGCGCAGGGCGCACGGCAGACGGGCCGGGGCTCTCAGCCGCGCGGGCGCACCATCCCCCTGCGCCCGGGGACGCAGAACGCCGCCGCGACCGCCGCGACCGCCGGGAGCGCCTCCTCCGGCAGGGCCGGGAACGCTGAGAAGGCGGAGCAGGACGAGCCGCCCGTGAAGCGCAGGCCGGGAAAGAAAAAGAGACGGCAGCGCTTCTCGCTCTTCGGCACGCAGGAGAAGGACAACCGGCCGGAGGACGAGTTCCCCGCCGATCCGGGCGAGCTGAGCGACTACGCCAAGCCCGGCGACGCGCCCTCCATCGAGCACGACCTGGGCCAGAAGCGGCGCTCGCTGCTGCTGCGCGCGGGGGTGACGGGGCTTTCGCTGCTCCTGCTGCTCCTGTTCGGCCTGATCTCTGAATACAGCGCGATTCTGCCCGCCTTCATCCCCTACTACCTGCTGACGCAGCCGTACCTGATCCTCGAGCTGATCTTCCTGCTGGTGGCGGCCGGCTTCTCGTGGCAGGTGCTGTGGAACGGCGTGCGCGGGCTGGTGCGCCTGCAGGCCAACAGCGACAGCGCGGCGGCGATCGCCGTGGCGGCGGCTGTTGTGCAGACCGCGGTGCTGCTCTTCACGCCGGAGCGCGTGGAATCGGCGGCGCTGCACCTGTATGCCCCGCTGGCGGCGCTCGCCCTGTTCCTGAACGCGATGGGCAAGCTCTCCATGGTGAAGCGCATCGCCCGGAACTTCCGCTTCGTGGCCTCGCCGGACCGCAAGATGGCCGTGCACCTGCTGGACGACCACAACACGGCCCTGCAGATGGCGCGCGGCGTGGTGAGCGATCCCCCGGTGATCGCCTACCAGACGCGCACCGGCTTCCTGCGCAGCTTCCTGCGCGTGTCGTATCTGCCGGACCCGATGGAGCAGAACGCGCAGATCGCCGCCCCGATCGGCATCGTCTGCTCGCTGATCCTCTGCGTGGCGACGCTGCTGCTCTCCGGCGACGCGGTGGCCGCCCTCACGGCCTTCACCGCCTCCTGCTGCGTGTGCACCCCCATGATGAACCTGCTGAGCGTCAACCTGCCGCTGGCCCAGGCCTCGCGCATCGCGGGCCGCTATGGGGCGATGATCTCCGGCTATCAGGCGCTCGACCGCTTCAGCGACGTGAACGCCATCCTGCTGGACGCGAAGGAGCTCTTCCCCAAGGCGAGCGTGAAAATCAGCGGCGTGCGCACCTTCGGCGACCAGCGCGTGGACGAGGCGATCCTCGAGGCCGCGGCCATGCTGGGCGAGATGGGCGGCACGCTGGGCGAGATCTTCGACGACGTGATCCAGAGCCGCCGCGAGCTGCTGCCGAAGGTGGACAGCGCTACATATGAGGACGGCAAGGGCATCTCCGGCTGGGTTTCCGGCCACCGGGTGCTGGTGGGCAACCGCGCGCTGCTGGAGGCGCACCACATCACGCCGCCCTCCCGCGATTTTGAGAAAAAGAACCTGGTGGGCGACAAGCAGATCCTTTATCTGGCCTCCGGCGGGCAGCTGGTGGCGATGTTCCCCCTCTCCTACAAAACGGACCGCCGCCGCACGGTGGAGCTGTGCCGCCTGGAGGACAACGGCGTGTCCTTCCTCATCCGCACCTGCGATCCGAACATCACCCCCGAGCTGGTGGCGCGCTGCTTCCAGCTCGACGCGAAATCCGTGAACGTGCTGCCCACCCGGCTCGGCAACGTCTATGTGGAGGCCGGGGAGAACCCGAAGGCCCCGGCCACGGCATGGATGGCGACCAAGGGCCGCCCCACCGCCCTGATGCGCCTGCTGGCGCTCTGCGTCCGCCAGCGCGGCAATATCTCGCTGGCCGTGGCGCTGCAGTATGTGGCGGTGGTGCTCGGCTTCATGCTGGTGGCCTTCCTCTGCTGCTTCTCCGGCCTCGCCAAGCTCAGCACGCTCTTCCTCCTCCTCTACGAGCTCTTCTGGAGCCTCGCCATCGTGATTCTGCCGCGGCTGAGAAAACCGTGAGCGGCGCGGCGCGGCTGCGGCCGCGAGGGAAGAAGGAATAGGGAATGCGGCACCGTCAGGAACAGCGGAACCATCACAAGCAGCGGCAAGGTGACCGGATCCATCACCAACATTGAAGACGGCAGCTTCACGCAGCTTGGCTCCTCCTCCACCTCCGGCGGCTCCACCGCCTCCCCGCTTCCGGCAGCACCGGCGGGCGGCGGCTTCTCGCAGCCCGCGGGCTGTGTGAGCGACACGCTCGGCGAGGTGAGCGTCTCCGGGGCGTACCAGTTCCGGCTGACGAGCACGAACGGGGCGGTTCCCGTGGTGGAGCTGAGCAGCACGGCCTTCCGCGGCGTTTTCGCCTCGCAGGAGGGAAACGACTACTTCTATAAGGTCTACGCCGTCGGGCAGGCGGGGCAGACGTGCACCGTCACCGTGAACGGGACGGCAGTCGCGCAGCTGACGGCAGAAGCCGTCACCGGCGGCGTGGAGAGCGACACCACGGCCCCGTTCACCGTCCCGCAGGGCGGCGCATACCAGTTCCGCCTCACGGCGGACGCAAAGCCCACCCTGGCGGCAGGCTCGCCGTCGTTCACCGTCGAATATGTCGGGAACGAGGGCAGAGACTGGTTCTTCAAGGTGTACGCGGTTGGCAAGCCCGGCGACGGCTGCGGGTTTTATGTCAACGGCGCGCCGGTACCGGTGGCCGTGGCGCACATTAGTTGAGGGAATAGGGAATAAGGAAGAAGGAAGAAGTGTGGTGGCGACGCTGCGGCGTCGCGAAAGAATAGGGGAACGGCTTCGCTCGAGCGCAGCGCTCACAGGTGCCGCCGCGGTCACGGAAGCTTACTCCCTCCGTCACTTTGCCTGTTGCGACAGGCAAAGCGCCACCTCCCTCAAGAGGGAGGCTAGGTTACGGCCCGCAGTTAGTTTCTGTGGATCGCTGAGCTTCAGCTCCGCCCGTTCCTGGGCTCCTCCTCTGGGGGAGCTGGCGCCGCCCTCAGGCGGTGCCTGAGGGAGTAAGCTTCCGCAAGCGCCGAGGCGCCTTTGAGGCAGTCGGGTGCTGGCCTAACTCCCTCCGTCACT
>CALWRP010000208.1 GCA_944383955.1 uncultured Clostridia bacterium | reverse complement strand
GAGATGATCCAAAAAGCGCAGGCAATCCTTGCCGGATTGGCGAGCATTTTTGGAAAATATCACGGAAAATTTTGGCGCGACACGCCGCCTGAGCCCCAAGGCGCGAATTGTGCGGTGGTGCCTTTGGTATTTTTCTTTCCGGAGGTATCCAGCCGCCCGCCTGCGCTTCACTGCATCAGACGCCCTCCCGCGCCGGGATAACGGAATCTGCACCTTGACGGGAAGCGAATACGAAATCCGTGAAAAGCGTCGCTGAAGGCGGCAAAACGCCTGTTTTCCTCACAAGGATTGCGAGAAAGACCGCTTCAGAGCGTGTACAGAAGGAAAAGCAACCGTTTCCAGAGAGGAAGCTCTCGTTTTGTGGCGGCAAAGAGCGAGGAGACCAGGCGGCGCGCCTCGTCGCGCTCCTCCCCGGAGACGCCGCCGCGGCTGAATTTGACCTTCTCCGCCAGCTCGCGCAGGCGGGGATCCATCGCCGCGCCGAAACGCACGGCGCACAGGGCGCGGCGATAGAGAAGCGTGACGGCCCGGTTTGCGGGCAGGCGGGAAAAGCGCTTCTCCCGCAGCGAGCGGCGCAGGGCAAAGAAAAGGATCACAAGGCCGAGAGCCAGCACGCAGCCGAGCAGCGCAAGCAGCACGCGCCACACTGCCTGGGAGCCGCCGTCCGCCCCGCCCTGCCCGGGCGCGGAGGAAAGCGCAGGCGGAACCTGCTGAGATTCGGAGGAGGCGGGCCGGGACGGCTGCTGCTCCGAGGACACAGGCTCCGGCGAGGACGGCTCGCTCTCCGGCTCAGAGACGGGCGCTTCGGGCTCATCCTGCTCGAGAATCTGCTCGACGCCGCTGCCGGGGGTGGCCTCCACCGGCACCCAGCCGAGCCCGGGGCAGTAGGCCTCCGCCCAGGCATGGGAGCGCGTGTCCGGAACGGCAACCCAGCCGTCCGGCCCGGCGGCGGCAAGCTCCTCCTCCGAGACGACGAAGCCCTCCACATAGCGGGCCGGCACGCCGAACGAGCGCAGCAGCATCACGGCCGAGCTCGCGAAATGGACGCAGTAGCCCTCCCGGCTCTCGAAAAGGAAATACTCGGCGAAATCCTCGCCCTGGGGCGTCTGCGGAGCAGAAAGCGTGTAGCGCCCGCTGGTGGAGATAATCTGCTCCACCCACGCAAGGAACTCGGTGAAGGTGAGGATCTGGCCCGTGCTGTAGGTCTCGACCAGGCGCGTTCTGAGCTCCTCCGGCACGTCGAGGCAGGTGTCGTAGACAAAGGCCGAGTAGGCGAGCTCCTGCTCCATGTAGGAGCGGATCGGCTCGGGAAGCTCCCGCAGCAGCGCCTGCGCGTCGGGCGTGCGGTAGTACTGCTCCACAATGTCAAGCGACGCCTGGTCTCCCACGCACGGATAGAGCGAATACCAGGTATCGGCGGGCGAAAGCATCCAGTCATTCCCCTGCTCCGCCTTTTCGCGGTAGAAGTCCGCCGCGATCCAGTGCTCTCCCGGCATGGGAATCCGGCTCAGATCGAAACAGCGCAGGGTATACTCGGCGGGCGCGGTGAGGAGATCGCCGCGCAGGAAAGCGTCGTGGACGGGGGTGACGCCGGAAAGCTCCGCCGGATCTGTGACAAAGAGATAAGGGGAATACACAATCCGCCTGTCGCCCCCCACATTGCGGACGGTGACGTCGATCGGGGAGGCAAAGGGCTCCGCGAGCAGGCCCGCGAGATTCTGCGGATACGGACCGCCGAGCTCCTCCTCAATCGCATGGTACGCGTCGTCGGGCAGCTGCTTCCAGGAGCACCCGTCGTAGACCGTGCCCGTGAAGCCGCGCAGGCGCAGCTCCGCCGCCTCGCTGCTCTGCACCATCAGCACCGTCTGCCCGGAAAAGCCCGGGCCGCCGCCCTCGAGGACGGCCTCGTCGCGGCTGCCGGAGAAGGCGGCGGCGCCGCGGGCCAGGGCGGAGAGCTCCTGCGCCGCCGTCTCCAGCGAGACACGGAAATCGTCTGCCCCCTGCGGGCGGACATAGGTCGCGGCGGGCACGGCAAGGCTCAGCGCCAGCAAAAGGCCCGCTGTGAGGCCGATGAGCAGCAGAGAGGCCGCGGGCAGGCGCTGTCTCTCGCGCGGAGCCCGGCGGCGGCTGGCGGCAGAGCGCACCTTGGGGGAAAGAAGAGCCACGGCAGACCAGAAGAGCAGCAGGCAGGCGGTCGCCCCCGGCGCGGGAGAGATGGTGAACAGCAGCGCGGAAAACAGGAAGGGAAAGGTGAAGAGAAAGGAGAGGAAAAAGCTCCGCAAGCGCAGCACAGCCCACGAGAGGGCCCCTGCCGCGGGAACCATGCAGGCTCCCACAAACAGGGAAGCGCAGCGCTCCTGCTGCGGGCCGGTCAGGTCATCGGTGAGGAAGGTGGGGAACTGATACGCGGAATTTTCCGTGTACGCCCTCGTGATGCAGTTGACGGTGAGCAGAAAGCCCTGCACGATCTCCTCCTGAAAGCGCCACAAAAAAAGGCACAGCGCCGCGGAGAGCAGAAAAAGGAGGATGTCCGCGAAGCGCCAGCGGTGGCCGACCGTGAGCAGCAGGCAGAGAATCGCCGCCCAGCCCGCCAGCACCGGCAGACTCACCGGCAGCGAAAAGCAGCTGACAAAGCCCCACACCGTGCCGAACAGGCCGAGAAAGAACAGCAGACCGGAGACAACGACGCCGGCCTCTCCCCGCCTCTTCTCCGTGCGGAAGACAGGCGGCTGCAGAAAAAGGGAGGAACGCGCCTCCCGGCTTGGATTTTGTTTCATCGCTCAGAGCTCCACCTCCGCCAGACAGGCCTCCACACGTTCCGGGAGGACAGGGATCACCGCGCCGCCGTGCTGCTCCGCCGCCTCCTGCGCGCCGCAGAGCAGCACGGTGAGACGCAGGGCGCGCTGCTCCTCGGCAAAGTGGGAGACCGCCTCAGCGGAAAGCGCGGGCGTCACATACACAAGATGCGCACACGGCCGCAGCTCCGCGGCGCGCAGCTGCTCCAGAGCGGAAACGCCGGCCGCCGGCCGCCGCGCGAGGAGAAGGCCGATCAGCTGGGAGACATCGTCCTCGCCGGAGAAGGGCTCCGCCACGAGCTCGCCGCCGCGCAGCCAGCAGACCTCGGCGGGAACGCCGCGCTCCGCGAGCAGAAAGGCCAGGCGCGAGAAGGTCTCCATCACACAGTCGTTCTCAGCGAGATCTGAGCCGTATTCCAGCAGAAAGCGCAGGGAATGCCCCGCAGAGCAGCTGCCCTCGCGCACAATCAGCTCGCCCTCCTTGGCGGAGAGCTTCCAGTGGATGCGGTTGATCGCGTCCCCCTCTCGGTAGGGGCGGGTATCGAAGAGCTCGGAGGTATCCTCCCCCGGCTGGGAGGGCAGGGTGAGCTCGCCGAAGCCCGGCAGAAGCATCTTTTCCGACACCACCGCCGGGGCCGGCCTGCGGGACGGCAGCACAAACACGCCCGCCTCCGGACCGGCGCGCACGGGAAGCGAAAACAGGCGCAGAAAATCGAGCGCCCGCGCGCGGACGACGGCGCACGTCACCCTGCCGCAGAATGCGGAGCGGCAGGCCTGATCCATCGCCTGCCTGCCGCCGAAAAAGGGAAAGAGCAGCCGCTCGCGCTCCTCCGCCCCGCCGAGCGAGTTGGCGATCGCGAGCGTGACGCGCAGGCACGGCACGGGAAGCGCGCGGCTGCTCCGCACGCGCACCTGAAACGAAAAGGGCTCCTTCTTCTCCACCGCCGTTTTCGAGGAGGAGACCGCCACCTCTGTCAGGCGGAACGACGCCAGCAGCCAGGCAAGAGACAGCACGGGGAGCGCCAGCAGAAACAGAAGCACATAGAAGGACAGATACCCCTGGAAAAAGACGAAGAACAGGCCCCCGGCCAGGAGCACGCCGAGGTAGAACAAGCGCCAGCGCCACATGGCCGTTAGCGGTGAAGGGCGGGCTGCGGCACGCTGCGCAGCAGCTCGGCCAGCACGTCGAACGGCGTCTTCCCGCCGATGCGGGCCTTGGCGCTGAGCTTGACCCGGTGGGTCATCACGTCGAGAAAAACGGAGATCGCATCCTGGGGAACAACGTAGTCGCGGCCCTCCAGATAGGCGGCCGCGCGGCTCATCGAGGCGAGCGCCAGCGTTGCGCGCGGGCTGGCCCCCAGGCGCAGATTCTCGCTTTCTCGCGTCGCGTTGGCCAGGGCCACCAGATACCGGCTCATCTCCTGAGAGAGATAGACGGATTCCGTCTCGCTCTGCATGCGCAGAAGCTCCTCGCGGCGGACCACCGGCGCGCCGGAGGGCCTGGCCGCCTCCCCCGGCTGACGGCTCATGAGGATCTGCTCCTCGTCCTCCGGGCTGGGGTAGCCCATGCTCAGCCGCACCATGAAGCGGTCCAGCTGCGACTCCGGCAGCGGCTGGGTGCCCGCGGAGCCCTCCGGGTTCTGGGTGGCGATGACGATGAACGGCGGCAGAATCCGCCTCGTCACGCCGTCGACGGTGATCTGCCCCTCCTCCATCACCTCGAGCAGAGCGCTCTGCGTTTTGGGGCTGGCGCGGTTGATCTCATCGCCCAGAAAGAGATTGCACGCCGCCGCGCCGGGGCGGTATTGCAGCTTGCCCGTGGCCTGGTCAGGCACGGAATAGCCCGTGATATCCGAGGGGGTGACGTCCGGGGTGAACTGCAGGCGGTGAAAGCGCAGATCCAGCGCGCCGGCGAAGGCGAGCGCCAGCGTCGTCTTGCCCACGCCGGGGATATCCTCGAGGAGAATGTGCCCGCCCGCGAGAATCGCCATATAGACCTTGCGGATCACGGCGTCCTTGCCGATCACCGTCTTTTTGACCTCGTCAATGATTCGCTGTGAGATTTCCTGCATGGTTTCTTCCTCCAAAACGGCGGCCTTGCGGCCCCTGTACTGCCGCACCGGTTGAAAAGGCGCCCCGAAAGGGCGTGTGCCGGAAAGCGCGCCCTCCCCGGCACGCCCGGCAGCCTCCACGTATGGTATTATACCAAATTCAGTTTCCCCGCTCAACCGCTTCCGCCAACTTTCCTCCCATCCGCGAAAAAACAAAAGCGGAACGAAAGAAAAATCGATGGAGCAAATGAAAGGAAAATTTTCTTGCAATGAGGCTGCGGCTCGCCTACAATAAAGAGAGAAGGCGCGGACAAGCGCGCCGGAACAGGAGGATACCCGTATGAACCGGTATGAAGAAGCACTCGAGCGCCAGCGGCGCTTTTTTGACTCCGGGGCGACGCTCTCCCCCGGCTTTCGCAGAGCGGCGCTCAAGCGCCTCGCGGACGCGATGAAGGTGTTCGAACCGAAGCTGCTCGCCGCCCTGCGGGAGGATCTCGGCAAATCGCCCTTCGAGGCCTACGCGACGGAGCTCGGCGTCGTCTATGAGGAGATCCGCGAGCTGCGCGCCCATGTGGAAGGCTGGATGCGCCCGAAGCCCGTGCGCGGCCCGCTGACACAGTTCCCCTGCCGCTGCACCGTCCGCCCCGAGCCGCTGGGCGCCGTGCTCATCCTCTCGCCGTGGAACTATCCCGTGCAGCTGACGCTGGCCCCGCTGGCGGCGGCTCTGGCGGCGGGAAACTGCGCCGTCGTCAAGCCCTCGCGCTACGCGGCGCGGACGGCCGCCGTGCTGGAGGACATGCTGCGCGACGCCTTCCCCTCCGGGCTGGTAACCGTCTTTCAGGGCGGGGCGGAGGAAAACAGAGCCCTGCTCGCGCTCCCGTTCGACCACATTTTCTTCACCGGCAGCCCCGCGGTGGGCCGCGTGGTGATGGAGGCCGCCGCGAAGCACCTGACGCCCGTCACGCTTGAGCTCGGCGGCAAGAGCCCCTGTCTCATCGACGAGACGGCGGACATCGCGCTGGCTGCCCAGCGGATCGCCTGGGGCAAGCTGCTCAACGCCGGCCAGACATGCGTGGCCCCCGACTATGTGCTGATCCACGAGACGATGCTGCACAGCTTCGTGCGCGAGTACGCCGCGGCGGTGCGGCGCATGTACGGCGAGGAGCCGATGCAGAACCCGGAGTATGGGAAAATCATCAACGAAAAGCACATGGAGCGGCTCAAGGGCCTGCTGCAGCGCGGCACGCCGGTGCTCGGCGGGACATACTCCGACCGCGACCGCAGGATCGCCCCCACCGTTCTGACCGGCGTCTCCTGGGACAGCCCCGTGATGCAGGAGGAGATCTTCGGGCCTATCCTGCCCGTTCTGCCCTACCGCAGCTTCTCGCAGGCGCTCGCGGAGATCCGCCGCCGCCCGAAGCCGCTGGCCCTGTATGTCTTCACGCAGGACGCCGAGCACCGGCGGCGCGCGCTGCGCGAGGTCAGCTTCGGCGGCGGCTGCGTCAACGACGTGGTCGTG
Source organism: uncultured Clostridia bacterium (assembly GCA_944383955.1). GTDB lineage: Bacteria > Bacillota > Clostridia > Oscillospirales > Acutalibacteraceae > Caccousia. Next base: position 2,627 of record CALWRP010000208.1, on the reverse strand, counting down.
CACCTGACGAACCCGCGCCTGCCCTTCGGCGGCGTGGGAGAGAGCGGCATGGGCGCTTACCACGGAAAGGCCGGCTTCCTGACCTTCTCCCACCAGAAGAGCGTGCTCGACAAATCGACGCGCGTGGATCTGCCGGTGCGCTATCCGCCCTATACGGGAAAGCTGCCGCTCGTGCGGCTCTTGATGCGATAAGAAGGAGGCGTTTTCCATGAAGGAAATCGAAAAGCTGCAGCAATGGATTGACGGGAGCAGCCGGATTGTCTTTTTCGGCGGGGCCGGCGTCTCAACCGAGAGCGGCATCCCGGATTTCCGCAGCACGGACGGCCTGTACAATCAGAAATACAAGTATCCGCCGGAGGAAATGCTCAGCCGCACGATGTACGAGCGGCACACGGAGGAGTTCTACGACTTCTACCGCGACAAGCTGCTCTATCCCGACGCGAAGCCGAACGCGGCCCACCGCAAGCTCGCCGAGCTCGAGCGGGCCGGGAAGCTCTCCGCCATCGTCACGCAGAACATCGACGGCCTGCACCAGGCAGCCGGCAGCCGCACCGTCTATGAGCTGCACGGCTCCGTGCTGCGCAACTACTGCCGCAAATGCCACAAGCTCTATGACCTCGGCTTCATCCTGCACAGCACGGGCGTGCCGCGCTGCGAGTGCGGCGGCGTGGTGAAGCCGGACGTCGTCCTCTATGAGGAAAGTCTGGACGAGCGCACACTGCAGCGCTCGGTGCAGGCCATCGCGGAGGCCGACATGCTGATCATCGCCGGCACCTCGCTGGCCGTCTACCCGGCCAGCGGTCTTGTCCACTACTACAACGGCGACCGGCTCGCCGTCATCAACCGCAGCCCCACCCCGCTCGACGCGCACGCCGGTCTTGTCATCAGCGGCAGCGTGGGCGCGGTGCTGGATCAAATCCGGGTTTGAGGCGGCGCCGCGCAATCCATGCCGGTTGGCTCCAGGCGGCAGGGCACGGCGCCGCCTGCAAAAAAATCCCCGCGCCGGACGGTTTTCAGCCGGCCGGCGCGGGGATTCCTGATTGTTCTGCGGCAGCTTGTCACGCAAACGCCTTCTCGTAGATCTCCTCGAGCTCCTCGTGCTGCGGAGAGACGATCATGCTGACGTAGTTGCCCTTCTGCTCCACCTTGCACTCCTTGAGCATGGCGAACTCCTCGGGCTGATAGTCCTTCATCGTGTTCTCCTTCTGGCGGTAGCGCTCGTCCATCTTCTCCTTGAGGCGGGAGGCGGCGTCGGCGTCGACGCCCTCGAGCAGGACGATCTCGTCGCCCTTGAGGCCGGTGGAGTCGATATAGACGGCGAACTGCTTGCAGTCGGCGGAATCGATGCCGTACTGCGGCATGAGGTTCTCGGCGGTAATGTCCATCATCTCCGTGTTCTCAAGGACGGCCTTCATGTCGTCCATCACAGCGGTGAGGTCGGCGCTCTTCGCCTCCCCGCTGCAGGACGCGAGGCTGAGCAGGAGCATAAGGGAGAGCAAAGCGGCGGCAAATCGTTTCATATCCATTCTTCCTTCCCAGTGTTATTCTTTCCAGCGTTATTGCGGGGTGTGCGTGTAGAGGTAGTTGATCCACACATCACAGCCCTCGTCTGTAAAATGGATGCCCATATCGTCGGGATCGCTGCAGTAGCTGAGGGTGAGGTTGCCCTCGCTGTCCTGCACGGCGGAGCAGACGTCGACGAGGTACCAGCCGTTGGCGGCGCACACCTCGGCCAGCTTCTCGTTGTACAGGCGCATGTTGGCATTGTTGAGCTTGTTGGTTTCGATGTTCTTGGCCTTGACGAGAGGAGTGGCAGTCTGCACGAAGATCTGGGCGTCGGGCGTCTTCTCGAGGATGCCCTTGAGCAGCGTCTCCATGTTGGCGGCCGCGCCGTCCACACCGTAGACGGCCAGATCGTTCATGCCGAGCATGATATAGACCTTCTTGGCCCCGCTGGCGGCCACGGCGTCGGCGAGGCTCATCTTCTGGCCGTTGTAGAGCGGGTGGATCGAGTCGTCGGAGACGTCCTGCAGGGCGTTTCCGCTGCCCATGCTGCCCGCGGTGAGGAACTGCGCCTTGCCGAGCAGCGTGGAATTATTCTGGCGGCTCTTCGTCACATAGAGATTGAGCTTGAGGCTCACGGAGTCGCCGATGAAGACGGCGTCGTCAAAATAGGAGTCCTCCACGCGCGGGGACTCGGGCAGAGCGCCCGCCGGCACGGAGACGGACGTCGAGGTCGAGACAGACCCGGCGGAGGAGGTTTCCCCGGCGGAAGAGCCGCTGCCGGAGGAATCCGCGGAGACGGCGCTCTCCGCCGCGGCGGAGGACGGCGCATCGGAATCGGAGGAGACGGCAGCAGAGGAGGCTTCCTCCGCGCGGGAGGAAACCTCGGGGCGCTCGGCGCAGCCGCCGAGGAGCAGAAGCGCCGCCAGAAGCAGCGCGGAAAGCTTCAGTTTCATGGAAGGATTCATTCCCCTTTCTCGATTGGAAAACGCCGCAAGCCGCGCCTTCGGGGCATGCAGCAGCCGGACGGCGCATCGTGCGGTTTTGCAGAAGACGGCCGCAGGAAGGCCGTTTTGCGGCAGGAAAGATTCTCCTGCCTCCAGTTACGGTTTAGTATAGCATAC
>CALWRP010000207.1 GCA_944383955.1 uncultured Clostridia bacterium | reverse complement strand
TGGGCGTACTCCTGCAAAATCCGCAGGACGTCCTCGCCGTACCGCTCCAGCTTCGCGCGGCCCACGCCGCTGATCGACAGCAGCGCCTCCTCCGTGAGCGGGAGATAGCCCGCCATCTCGCGCAGCGAGCGGTCTGTGAAGATGACGTAGGCCGGAACGCCGAGGCGGTGGGCCAGACGGGCGCGCAGGGCGCGCAGGCGGTCGTAGAGCTCGGGGCGCTCCGTCAGCTCGCGCTCCTCCTCCTGCCGGGCCTCCCGGCGGGGCTTGCGCTTCGCGGCAGGCTTTTTCGCCTCCTCGTTCGGCATCGGCAGGAATATCTGCCGCCCGCTCTCGAGGGCGTCTGCACCCTCCGCGGTGAGAGCGAGGACGGGATATTCGTCTCCGGTAACCTCCAGCAGGCCTCTGGCCGTGAGGCGGTGGATGAGATCGAGCACGGCGTTCTCCGAAAGCGGGGCGAGCGCGCCGTACTGCGGCAGCTGGTCGAGCGAGCGGCGGCGCACCGTCTCGCTGCGCTCCCCCGCCCTGCCGCCCGCCAGCACGGCGGCGATCGTCCGCTTCCCGTAGCCGCGCCCGCTGGCCCGCACACAGGAGAGGACGGCCGCCGCCTCGCGCGTCGCGTCGCGCAGCTCGCCCTCCTCCAGGCAATTGCCGCAGTTTTCGCAGCGGTCCGGCGCGTGCTCCCCGAAATAGCGCAGGATATAGGCGCGCAGACAGCCGCCGGTGAAGCAATAGAACGTCATCTTTTTCAGGCGCTCCTCGTCGAGTTTGCGCACGCGCTCCCTCTCCTCCCCGCTCAGCTCCTCGTTTTCGCCCGAGGAGCGCTCGATCAGGAAGCGGTTTGTCACCACGTCCTGGCCGGAGTAGAGCAGCACGCAGCGCGCGGGAGAGCCGTCGCGCCCGGCGCGGCCCGCCTCCTGGTAATAGCCTTCCATGTTTTTCGGCATATTATAATGCACAACCATCGAGACGTTCGACTTGTCGATGCCCATGCCGAAGGCGTTCGTCGCCACCATGACGGCGGCCCTGTCGCAGATGAAGCCGTCCTGGTTTTTCCGGCGCTCCTCGTCGTCGAGGCCCGCGTGGTAGCGCACGGCGGCGATCCCATGGCCCCGCAGCCGCTCGCAGACCTCCTCGACGGTGCGGCGCGTGAGGCAGTACACAATCACGCTCTGGCCCTCCTCCGCGCGCAAAAGGGAGAGCAGGGCGGAAAATTTATCGGCGGGCTTTTTGACCTCGAAGCACAGGTTCGGCCGGTCGAAGCCGGTGCAGACCGTGACGGGGTCCCGCAGGCCGAGCAGGGAGACGACGTCGCGGCGCACCTGGGCGGTGGCGGTGGCGGTGAAGGCTCCCACGGGCGGGCGCTGCGGCAGTGAGTCGATGAACTCGCGGATTTTCAGGTAGCTGGGGCGGAAATCCTGGCCCCACTGGGAGACGCAGTGCGCCTCGTCCACCGCCACCAGAGAGAGCGGCAGGCCCTGCGCCACGCGCAGGAAGCTCTCCGTCGTCAGCCGCTCCGGGGCGACGTAGATGACGCGGTACCACCCCTGGGAGGCGCGCTCGAGCGCCAGGCGGAACTGCCCCGGCGTGAGCGAGCTGTTGAGATAGGCCGCCTTGACGCCCGACTGGATGAGCGAGGCGACCTGGTCCTTCATCAGCGAGATGAGCGGCGAGACGACGAGCGCCACGCCGCCGAGGGCCAGCGCGGGCACCTGATAGCAGATCGACTTGCCCGCGCCCGTGGGCATCAGGCCGAAGACGTCCCGCCCGGCCAGCAGCCCGCCGACCAGCTTCTCCTGGCCCGGGCGAAAGGAATCGTATCCGAAACAGTCCTTGAGGATTTGATGGATGTCCTGCATGATGGTCGCTCCGTTTTCTGTCCCGCGCCGCCGGAAGGGCGGCTTCCCTCCCCGCGGCGCGGGACGTGATGATCGTCCGGGCTGCGGCAGGCGGACCCGCTCTGCGCGGGGGCTCCCTGCCCGGAGGCGGGCCGCAGGCGCTTTCCTCCTCCACAGCTCCAGTGTAGCAGGCCGGGCCGTCTCTGTTTTGGGAAAATTCCTGCGAACGCCGCAGCTTCTATTATCCGCCTTTTTTCTCCGTTTGTAAAGCCGGCCTTGTGAAAGAGCGGCGGGAAGCGCTCCCCTCCGCCGTGCCCTCACACGCACGAAGCCGCGCCGCGGGGCTGCCTGCCGCCCGCCCTCTTTGCCGCGCGGCAAACGCTCCCCGTGCGGACCGTGCGGCAGGAAAGTCTTTCCCCGCCCGTTCCATGCGTCTTTTTTTGAAAAAAACGCCGTCCAGTCATTGCCACGGCTAAAGCGGCGCGCGGCGCGCACAATAGAAGGGCGGCAGAAAAGCCGCCAATGCGTCAGCAAACGGAAGGAGAAAGCAGCATGGCACACGGATTCCCGGAGAGTCTTTTGTTCGCCATCGCGGAGAACCCCGCCGCGTCGGAGGCCTTCCGCGCGATGGGGAGCAGCGAGAGGCAGGCTCTCTTCCAGCAGGCCCGGCAGGCGGGCAGCAGAGAGGAGCTGCGCCGCCTGGCGGATCGTCTCGCCTCCTCCATCGAAGAGCACCCCCAGGCGTTCTGACGCGCCGGAAAGGAGGAGCCTTATGCAGTTTCCGTTTTCCATCTATCCGCTCGCCCTGGGCTATCCGTTCGGCGATTTCGGCGACCACGCCCGGGCGAGGCGGTATTTTGACTCCCTCCCCGAGGAGGAGCAGCTCGCCCTTCTGCGCCGGGACGTCATGGGCGAGGACTTCGACCATGAGATCGAGGAGCTGAAGATGAAAGAATAATCCGCCGGAGCCCCTGTGTTTGCGAGAACACGGCCGAGCGACGGCGGCACGCAAAAGAGGCCCCGTCCGCAGAAAGTGGACGGGGCCTCTCACTTTTTCTATTTATGTATGCGGCTGCGGCGGCTTACAGGCTGTCGACAACCTTCTGCGCCCACTCCACAGCGGCCTTGACGTCGGCCTCGGTGGGCATGCCCTTCTTGAAGAGGGAGCTCTTGACGTTGACGACATGAACGTCGGACACCATCTTCACGCCCTTGGACTCCATCGCCTTCTTGATTTCCTCGAGGCCGGAGGTGTTGCCGGTGCCGTTGAGGAGGTAGAACGCGACGTTCTGCGCACGGGCAGGCGTCAGGTCGCGGCAGAAATGATCGACGGGGCCGGGGAGCTTGCCGTTCATCTCAACGCCGATGAAGATCACCTTCTCACCCTCGCAGGGGTAAGCGGGCGGAATCTGATCGCAGACACACTGATGAATACGCCCCAGCTCGGCAGCAATGACCTGAGCGGAACCACTTTTCGCGAAATGCAGAGACTTGGCTTTCATGAAACAATTCCTCCATATTCAATAATGCTTGAAGCTTGGGAAATAGCCGCAAAATTTTGGTTGCGGCCGCCCGTCTGACTTCATTTTCTTTATTGTATCATAGAATTGTGAAAAGCGGGTGATGAATTCCTTTATTTTGAGAAAAAGTTTTCTCTATTTTTTGTGTATTTTGTACATTTTCTTCTCCACAGCACCACCGTGCAAAAAAATTCGCCGCTTTTCTCAAATAGATTGACAAAGCGCTTTTCGGTAGAGTAAGATAGGAGGGAAAATGGTTGGGTGCCCGCGGGCCGGTGAGGCTGCGCGGGAGAATAGGGAAGCGGGTGAAAATCCCGCGCGGTCCCGCCGCTGTGAGGGCGGCCCTGCCGGACAAGCCACTGCGAGCGCTTCGCGGGAAGGCCTCCGGCCTCTCGGGCCCCCGGGCGCATGCCTGCGCCTCAAGCCAGAAGACCTGCCCAGCCGCTGCGGACGCCCCGCGGAGGACGGTGTGCGTGCGGGTCAGAGGGGGCCGGACCCCTCCGTCTCTGTACGCCTGTGCCCCGAATCGGGAGCGCGGGCGTTTTTTGCTGTCCGTGAGTTCTCCCCCCCGCGCCGGCCTCCCGTCCGCAAGCGCGGGAGGAGCGCCCTTGATTTTCCAGGAGGAACCATCATGACACAGAACCCTTCCCTTCCCCTGCGCGGCGGGCTGCGCTGCGGCGTCACCACCGGCACCTGCGCGGCCCTGGCCGCGGGGGCGGCCGCCTCTCTGCTGGCCGGGGAGCGCCCGGCGCTCGCCTCGCTGACGACGCCCGGCGGCCTGAGGGTGACGGCGGAGGTGCTCGACGCCCGGCTGGAGGACGGCACGGCCGCCTGCGCCGTGCGAAAGGACGCGGGCGACGACCCGGACGTGACCGGCGGCGTCCTCGTCTATGCCGGCGTGCGCCTCTCGCAGGAGCCCGGCGTGCGCATCGAGGGCGGGCCCGGCGTGGGCCGCGTGACGCTGCCGGGCCTCGACCAGCCCGTGGGAGCCGCGGCCATCAACCGCGTGCCGCGGCGCATGATCGCCGAGGCGGTGCAGAGCGCTCTGCAAAAGGGCGGGCTGCCGCCGAACGCCCTCGTCACCATCTCCATTCCCGGCGGCGAGGAGCTGGCGAAGCGGACGTTCAACCCGCGCCTCGGCATCGTGGGCGGGCTCTCCGTCCTCGGCACCTCCGGCATCGTGGAGCCGATGAGCGAGGACGCGCTGATCGAAACCATCCGCGCGGAGCTCTCCGTGCGCCGCGCCGCCGGGGAGGAAACCGCCGTCGCCGTGCCGGGCCGCTACGGGGAGCGCTTTCTGCAGTCGCTGCCCTCCCTGCGCGCCGTGCGGGCCGTGGAGTGCTCCAATTATGTGGGGGAGGCGATCGACCTGGCGGCGTCGCTCGGCTTCTCCGGCCTGCTGCTCGTGGGCCACATCGGCAAATTTGTCAAGCTGGCGGCGGGCATCTTCAACACGCACTCCAAATACGGGGACGCGCGCATGGAGATCCTCACCGCCCACGCCGCGGCCGCGGGCGCGCCGGGCGGGCTCTCCGCCGCCCTGCTGCGCTGCCCCACCACCGACGCCGCCCTCGCCCTGCTGCAGGAGGCGGGCCTCACGCAGGCCGTGGTCTCCTCGCTGCTTGAGGCGGCGCAGCGCCACGTCTCCCGCCGCGCGGCGGACCGGCTCTCCGCCGGCCTCCTTCTCTACCACGACAAATACGGATTTCTCGGCATGACGCCCGACGCCGCCGCTTTGCTGCGCACGCTCGGCCCGGACGCCGGAAAGGAGTTATCGTTATGAATCAGAATCAAGCCCCCGGCGTTCTCTTCGGCGTGGGCGTCGGCCCCGGCGACCCGGAGCTTTTGACGGTGAAGGCGCTGCGCGCCCTGGAGCGCTGCCCCGTCGTCGCCTTCCCCAAGACGCGCGGGGAGACGAACCTCGCCCTCGACATCGTGCGCCGCGCGGGCGTCTGCCTGGAGGGCAAGACGCTGCTGCCGCTGCTCTTCCCCATGACGCGCGACAAGGCGGAGCTCGTGCGCTATCACGACGAGGCCGCCGAGGCCCTCTTCCTTCACCTGCGCGCCGGCGAGGACGTGGCGGTGCTCAGCCTCGGCGACGTCTCGATCTACTCGACGTTCAGCTACCTGCTCACACGTGTAAAGGAAAAAAGCTTTCCGGTTGAGATCATTCCCGGCGTGCCGAGCTTCTGCGCCGCCGCCGGCCTGGTGCAGCGCAGCCTGACGGCAATGAAGGAGCCTTTACACATCATCCCCGCGGGCTATGAGAGCTCGCTCGACGCGCTCTCCCTGCCGGGAAGCAAGGTTATCATGAAAAGCGGAAGTACTTTACCCCGCCTCTGCGAGCGGCTCGACGAGCTGGGGCTTCTCCCCCGCAGCGCCCTTGTGGAGAACGGCGGCCTGCCGAACGAGCGGATCGTCTCCCCCCTCTCGCGGGAGACGGAGAGCTCCGGCTATTTCACGACCATCCTGGTCGGCCCTGAGGAAGCGGAGGGAAGCCTGTGATTTACTTTGTCGGAGCCGGGAGCGGCGCTCCCGACCTCATCACGGTGCGCGGGGCGCGGCTGCTCGGGAAGGCCGGCTGCGTCGTCTACGCGGGCAGCCTCGTCAACCCGGAGCTGCTCGGGCTCTGCCCGCCGGACTGCGAGATTCACGACAGCGCCCGCATGACGCTCGAGGAGGTCATCGACGTGCTCCTCGCCGCGGAGCGCGCGGGCAGGCTGACGGTGCGCCTGCACACGGGAGACCCCTGCGTCTACGGGGCCATCCGCGAGCAGATGGAGCGCCTCGACGCGGCCGGCGTCTCCTACACGGTCGTGCCCGGCGTGAGCAGCTTCTGCGGGGCGGCGGCCGCCCTGCCTGCCGAATACACCGTGCCCGGCGTGAGCCAGACGGTGATCCTCACGCGCATGGCCGGGCGCACCCCGGTGCCAAAGGGGCAGGAGCTCTCCGCCCTCGCCGCCCACCGCGCCTCGATGGCCCTCTTCCTCAGCGCCGGGCTGCTCGAGGAATCGCAGGCGGAGCTGCTGCGCGGCGGCTACTCCCCGGACACGCCCGCCGCCATCGTCTACAAGGCCACCTGGCCGGACGAGAGGGTCTTCCGCTGCACCGTCTCCACCCTGGCCGAGACGGCGCGGGAAAACGGGATCGGCAAAACGGCGCTCATTCTGGTCGGCGACTTTCTTGGGGAGGGCGGCGAGCGCAGCCTGCTCTACGACCCCGCCTTCACCACCGGCTACCGGGAGGGAATCGCGCCATGAAGCTCGCTGTGATTGCCTTCACCGCCCGCGGGCTGCGCCTGGCCGAGCGCCTGCCCGGCCAGCTCTCCGCGGACGGCGTCGAGACGCGCCTGTGCGCCTGCTTCGGCGGGGCCCGCGTCTCGGCGGCCGAGTGGGCGAAGCAGGCCTTTGACGAAGCCGACGCCCTGCTCTTCATCGGGGCGGCAGGGATCGCCGTGCGCTGCGTCGCGCCGCTGCTGCGCTCGAAGCTCACCGACCCCGCCGTGCTGGTGATGGACGAGGGCGGGCGCTTCTGCATCTCCCTGCTCTCCGGCCACGCGGGCGGGGCCAACCGGCTCGCGGAGCGGATCGCCTCCCTCTGCGGGGCGGCGCCCGTCGTCACCACGGCCACGGACGGCCGCGGCCTCTTCGCCGTCGACGAGTGGGCCGCCCGCTTCGGCTGCGCTCTCGTGCCGAAGGACGCCATCCGCCAGGTGTCCGGCGCGCTCCTGGCGGGAAAGCCTGTCGCCTTTCTGAGCGACTTCCCCATCGCCGGGGAGCTGCCGAAGGGCTTCACCGATGAGGCGCTCCCGGAGGGGCCGTGCGTGCGCGTGACCTGCTCCGCCGCAGACGGCGGCCCGCAGTGCCTGCGCGTCGTGCCGCGGGCGGCGATCCTCGGCGTCGGCTGCCGCAGGGGAATCGCGGAGGAGGCGATCGCCGCCGCGGTGGACGAATTTCTCTCGCTGCACCGCTGGGAGCGGGCGAGCATCCGCGAGGTGTGCTCGATCGACCTCAAGCGCGACGAGGAGGGGCTGCTCGCGTTCTGCCGCTCGCTCGGCGTTCCGGCGCGCTTCTTCCCCGCGGACACGCTCGCTCAGATGCAGGGCGATTTCTCGTCGTCCGGCTTCGTCGCCTCCGTCACGGGCGTGGGGAACGTCTGCGAGCGGGCGGCCGTCTGCGGCGGCGGAAGGCTGGCGCTGCCGAAATTCGTCCGCGAGGGCGTGACGGTGGCGCTCGCACTCGCGCCTGTCGAGCTTTCGTTCACGGATTGGAGAGAATGAGAGGATGGAGCGTTCCCCGGCGGGCGGATTGACGGAGGAAAGCGGATGGCCGCATCTCCCCTCTGTCTCCCCATCCTGAAGGCAGTTGTCTTTCTCTTTCTCTTTATATAGTATAAGGCCGCAACGCGCGGCGCGGAAATATTCCGCCGGACGCTTCAGAGGGCGCGGGCAATCCCCCCGCGGATCGACGGAGCTCTCTGGAGCCCGGCGCGGAACCTGACGGCGCGATGCGCCGCAGGAGCCATCCGGGCGCGGCGTGCGCGGCACGGCTAAAAGCAAAGGAGCACAACACATGAAGCTTTATCTTGTCGGCCTTGGGCCGGGCAAATGGGAGGGCCTCACGCTGGAGGCCATGCGCGCCTGCGAGGAGAGCGACGTCCTGGCGGGCTACCACGTCTATCTGGACCTCATCCGCTCCCGCTTTCCGGACAAGCCGCTTTTGACGACCGGCATGCGGCAGGAGCCGGAGCGCTGCCGCCGGGCGATTGAGGAGGTGCTCTCCGGGAAAACGGTGGCCCTCGTGTGCAGCGGGGACGCCGGCGTGTACGGGATGGCCTCTCTGGCGCTGGAGATTGCCGCGGAGTATCCGCCGATCGAGATCGAGGTCGTGCCCGGCGTGACGGCGGCGCTGAGCGGCGCGGCCCTGCTGGGCGCTCCGCTCGCGCACGACTTCGCCGTGGTGAGCCTGAGCGACCTGCTCACCCCCTGGGAGACGATCGAGCGCCGCCTTACCGCCGCGGCGCAGGCCGACCTCGCCCTCTGCCTCTACAACCCCGCCAGCCATCACCGGCCGGATAACCTGCGCCGCGCCTGCGATATCCTGCTGCGGGAAAAATCTGCCGAAACGGTGTGCGGCCTGGTGCGCTGCATCGGGCGGGAGGGCGAAACGAGCCGCCTGCTGACGCTCGGCGAGCTGCGGGACGCGGAGGCGGACATGTTCACCACCGTCTTCATCGGCAGCAGCGAGACCAAAGCGCTCGTCGGGCGCATGGTGACGCCGCGCGGCTACCGGATGAACAAGCCGGAGACGGCGAAGGGATGAGGCGCGTGCTTCTCTTCGGCGGCACAACGGAGGGGCGGGAGCTCTGCGAGCGCTGGGCGGCCATGCCGGGCCTTCGCGTCACCGTCTGCGTGGCCACCGCCTACGGGCGGGAGCTGCTGCAGGGCCTGCCGGAGCGCGCCGCCGTGCTGGAGGGGCGAAAGGACAGGGAGGCGATCGCCGCCCTGCTCGCGCCGGGCTGCTACGACCTCGTGGTGGACGCGACGCACCCCTTCGCCCTCGAGGTCAGCCGCACGCTGCGGGCTGTGTGCGGGGAGAAGGGCCTGCCGTATCTGCGCCTCGTGCGGCCGCGGGACGCCTTCCCCGGCGCGGAGCGCTGCATCCTGGTGGACAGCGCGGCCCAGGCGTGCGCGGCGCTCGCGCAGACGCAGGGAAACGTGCTCTTGACGACGGGAGCCAAGGAGCTCGGCGCGTTCGCCTCTCTGCCCGGCTTCGCGGAGCGCGTCTACGCGCGTGTGCTGCCGTCTGCGGAATCGGTGGAGAAATGCGCCGCCCTCGGCCTGCCGCGCCCGCACATTCTGGCCCTGCAGGGACCGTTCAGCCGGCGGCTCAACCGCGCTCTCCTCGAGGAGTACGCGATCCGCTGGCTCGTGACCAAGGAAACCGGGGAGGCGGGAGGCTTCCCCGAAAAGCTGCTCGCCGCCGCGGACTGCGGGGCGACGCCGGTGGTGCTGCGCCGCCCGCCCGAGGAGGGCCTTGCGATGCGCGAGCTCTGCCGGCTGGTGGAGGAGGAACCAGCATGCGACTGACACTGCTCGGCATGGGGCCGGGAAACAAAGAACAGCTATCCGCCGCGGCCAGGGCGGCGCTCGCGGCGGCAGACTGCTTGATCGGCTCGCCGCGGCTGCTGGCCGCCTTCGGCACGGGCGCGCCCCAGTTTGCGCTCACCCGCGCCGCAGACATCGCCGCCCTGCTGCGGGAGCGCCCGGACTTTATGTCCCCGTGCGTGCTGCTCAGCGGCGACACGGGCTTTTACAGCGGGGCGCGCTCCCTGCTGGCGCTCACCGGCGGGGAGGACGCCGCCGTGCTGCCCGGCCTCTCGAGCGTGCAGGCGCTCGCCGCCCGCCTGCGGCAGCCCTGGCAGGACTGGAAGCTCGTCAGCGCCCACGGCGTCTTCTGCGAGCCCGCCGCGCACGTGAGGAAAAACCGCTTCACCTTTTTCCTGACGGGCGGGGCCTGCTCGCCGGACGCGCTGTGCCGCTCCCTCGCCGCGGCGGGGCTCGGCGGCGTGCGCGTCACCGTGGGGGAAAACCTCTTCTGCGAGGATGAGGCCGTCCGCACGGGCACGGCCCGCGAGCTCGCCGGGGAGCGCTTCGCGCCCCTGAGCGTGCTGCTGGCGGAAAACCCGGAGCCGTATCTGCCCATCGTCCCCGGCGTGCGCGACGAGCGCTTCGAGCGCGGCAACGTGCCGATGACGAAGAGCGAGGTGCGCAGCCTGGTGCTGTGCAAGCTCGGCCTGCGAAAAAGCGACGTGTTCTGGGATATCGGGGCGGGCACCGGCTCCGTGAGCGTGGAGGCGGCGCTGCTGCTCGAGGACGGGCGGGTCTGCGCCGTGGAGCGCGGCGAGGAGGGCTGCGCCCTCATCCGCAAAAACGCGGAGCGCTTCGGCGTGCCCGTCACCCTGGCGCAGGGCGCTGCCCCGGAGGCGTGCGCCTCCTTCCCCGCCCCGGACGCGGCCTTCATCGGCGGCAGCGGCGGCAGGCTCGAGGAAATCCTGCGGGCGGTGCTGGAGCGGAATCCGGCGGCGCGCGTGGCCGTGACGGCGGTGACAATCGAGACGCTCGCAAAGGCCTCCGCCCTCCTCGACCGGCTCGGCTTCCGCGAGGTGGAGCGGCTTCAGGTCGCCGTCTCCCGCCTCGTCCCCGCAGGGCCGCTGCACCGCCTGCAGGCCGAGAACCCCGTCTTCCTTCTGAGCGGAAGGGGGCCGGGCGCGTGAACCTGCAGCGGATTCTGATTGCCGCCCCCCGCAGCGGCGGCGGAAAGACGACGCTCGTCTGCGGGCTGCTGCGCCTTCTGCAGAAACGGGGCTTCTCCCCCGCCCCGTTCAAGTGCGGGCCGGATTTCATCGACCCGCTCTTTCACCGCGAGCTGCTCGGCCTCTCCGGAGCCAACCTCGATCTCTTCTTCACCGGGGAGGACACCGTGCGCGGCCTGCTGCTGCGCTACGGCGCGGGCCGCTCGCCCGCGGTGCTCGAGGGCGTGATGGGCTATTATGACGGCGTGGGCGGCACGACGGAGACGGCGGGCAGCTACGACCTCGCCCGCGCCACCGGCACGCCGGTGATCCTCGTGCTCGACGCGCGCGGCGTCTCGCTCTCTCTGGCGGCGGAGGTGAAGGGCTTCCTCTCCTTCCGCACGCCGAGCCTTCTCGCGGGGCTCTTCCTCAACCGCTGCTCCGCCTCGCTCCACGCCCTGCTGGCCCCGGCGCTCGAGCGCGAGACGGGGCTGCCCGTTCTCGGCTATCTGCCGCCGGACGACGCCGTTTCCCTCGAGAGCCGCCACCTGGGCCTGGTGACGCCGGAGGACGCGCAGGGGCTGCCCGAAAAGCTCGACCGGCTGGCGGAGACGCTCGGCAGGACGCTCGACCTCGAACGGCTGCTCGCCGTGGCAAGGAGCGCGCCGCCGCTCGCGGGAGACCTGCCCAATCCCGCCCCCGTCTCCGGCGGGCGGCCTGTGAGGCTGGCCGTCGCGCGGGACAGGGCCTTCTGCTTTTACTACCGCGAGAACCTCGATCTGCTGCGCGCGCTCGGCGCGGAGCCCGTCTTCTTCTCCCCGCTGGAGGACGGCGCCCTGCCCGACGGCTGCGACGGCCTCTACCTCGGCGGGGGCTACCCGGAGCTGTGGCTCGGGCGGCTGGCCGGGAACGAGGCGATGCGCGAAAGCGTGCGGCGCGCCGTCAGCTCCGGCCTGCCGACGCTCGCCGAGTGCGGCGGCTTTCTCTACCTGCACCGCGAAATCCGCGACAGGGACGGCCGCGCCTTCCCCGGCGCGGGCGTGCTCGACGGCTGCGCGGCCCCGGCCGGCGGCCTGCGGCGCTTCGGCTATGTGACGCTGACGGCGGAGCGCCGCACCCTGCTCTGCGAAAAGGGAGGCGTCATCCGCGCCCACGAGTTCCACTACTGGGACAGCGACGCTCCCGGCGACGCCATGACGGCCGAAAAGCCGCTGCGATCGACCCGCTGGCCCTGCGTCCGCGCGCGGGACAGCCTGTTCGCGGGCTTCCCCCACCTCTATTTTTACGCCAACCCCTCCTTCGCCGCCTCCTTTGTGCGGCGCATGGCGGAGCGGCGCGATCGGAAGGATGAGAACATATGAAAAAAGCGCCTGAAACACTCAGCGAGCTGCTCTCCGGCATCTCGCCCGCCGACGCGGCCGCCGCCGAGGCCTGCCGCAGGCACTGGGATTCCCTCGCAAAGCCGCTGCAGGGCCTCGGCAAGCTCGAGGAGAGCGTGGCCCGCATGGCGGGAGCGCTCGGCCGCGTGCCGGAGCAGGGCTTTCGCCGCGCCATCTTCGTCTTCTGCGCCGATAACGGCGTGGTGGAGGAGGGCGTGACGCAGACCGACGCCTCGGTGACGGCGGTCGTCACCCGCAACCTGTGCCGCGGCACGGCCTGCGTGAGCCTGATGGCGAAGTGCGCCGGGGCCGAGGCCATCCCGGTGGACATGGGCATCCGCGACCGCTTCGAGGACCCGAACCTGCTCTCGCGGCGGATCCGCACCTCCACCGGCAACATCGCCAGGGGCCCGGCCATGACGCAGGCCGAGGCCGAGGCCGCGATTCTCGCCGGGGCGCGGCTGGCGGGCGAGTGGAAGGAGAAGGGCTACTCTCTGCTCGCGGCGGGCGAGATGGGCATCGGCAACACCACCACGGCGGCGGCCGTCTGCTGCGCGCTGCTCGGCCTCTCCACGCGGGAGGCGGCGGGCCGCGGGGCCGGCCTCTCCGACGAGGGCCTCGCCCGCAAGCGCGAGGCCATTCACCGCGCGCTGGCCGTCAACCATCCCGACCCCACGAAGCCGCTCGAGGTGCTCGCGAGCGTGGGCGGGCTCGACATCGCCGGCATGACGGGCCTCTTCCTCGGCGGGGCGTACTACGGCATCCCCGTGGTGGTGGACGGGCTGATCTCCGGCGCGGCGGCTCTGCTGGCCCGCCGCATGGCGAAGGACGCGGGCGGCTATCTGCTCGCCAGCCACCACACCGCCGAGCCCGCGGGGCAGTCTGTGCTGCACGCGCTGCGCCTCTCCGCCCCGCTGGACATGTCGATGTGCCAGGGCGAGGGCACGGGAGCCGCCGCCCTCTTCCCCCTGCTCGACCAGGCGCTGGCCGTCTACTACGGCCTGGCCACCTTCGAGCAGAACGGGATGGAGGCCTACGTCCCGCTCGGCGGCGAGCAGCCGTGACGGCCCTCGTCTACGGCGGCAGCGCCTGCGGCAAGAGCGCCTTTGCCGAGCGCCTGCTCGCGGCCTGCCCCGGCGCGCCGAAATACTATGCCGCCTGCATGGAGCCCTCCGGCGAGGAGGCCTTCGAGCGCATCCGCCGCCACCGCGCGCTGCGGGCCGGAAAGGGCTTTGCGACCGTGGAGGCGCAGAGGAGCCTTGCCTCCCTGCCGCTCCCGCCCGGCTGCGCCGTCCTGCTCGAGTGCCTGGGCACGCTGACGGCCAACGAGCTCTTCGCCCCCGGCGCGACGCCGGAGAGCGCGCTCGCCTCCCTGCGCGGGGGGCTTTCCTTCCTCGCCCGGCAGGCGGAGACGCTGATCGTGGTGGGGAACGACGTCTTCGCCGACGGCATGGACTACGGCGAGGGCACGCGGACGTATCTGCGCGTGCTCGCCGCGGTGCAGCGCGAGCTGGCGCAGGAGGCCGATTTTGTGGCCGAGATTGTCTGCGGGCTGCCGATTGTTCACAAGGGCGCGCCGGAGCTCTTCGGCCCCTCCTGCAGCGGAAAGGAGACTGCCGCCCCATGATACACTCTCTGATCATCGCCTTTTCCCTCTACTCCGCGCTGCCCATGCCGCGGGCGGAGTGGACGCAGAAAAACATGCGCTATGCCATGTGCTTTCTGCCGCTCGTGGGGCTGCTCATCGGCGGGCTGGAGGCGCTGTGGCTCTGGCTCGGCGCCCTGTGGGAGCTCGGCCCCGCGCTGCGCGGGGCGGGGGCGGCGCTGCTGCCGGCCCTCGTCTCGGGCGGGATTCACCTGGACGGCCTGTGCGACACGTGCGACGCCCTCGGCAGCCACCAGACGCGGGAGAAGAAGCTCGCGATTCTCAAGGACTCGCACGCGGGGGCGTTCGCCGTCATCGGGCTCGGCATGTATCTGCTGGCCCTCGCGGGCGTGCTCTCTGAGCTGCGGTGGAGCCCGCGGGCGGGCGCGCTGCTCGCCCTGTGCTTCCCGCTGAGCCGCACGCTCGGCGCGCTGCTGCTCCTCCTGCTGCCCTGCGCGCGGGAGGACGGGCTGGCCCGGACCTTCTCCGACGCGGCGGAAAAGCGGTGCACCGCCGTCCTGGCGGCGCTCGCCGCGCTGCTGCTCCTGTGCGCCGCCGCGATCTCCCCCCTCTGCGGGGCGGCGGCCGCCGCGGCCTTCGCGCTGCTCTTTCTCCTGCTGCGGAGCAAATGGCGGCGGGAGTTCGGCGGGGTGACAGGCGATTTGGCCGGCTTTTCCATCGAGCTCGGCGAGCTGGCGCTGGCCGCCGTCGCGCTCCTCACGCAAAAACTTCCGGGAGGGCTTCTCGTATGATTCTGATTGTGGGAGGCGCGGGCCAGGGCAAGCTGGCCTTCGCCAGGGAGCGCTTCGGCTTTTCCGGGGCGGACGCCGCGCCGGGCGGGCCGGTGTGGAATGATTTTCACCTTGCGGTGCGCGACTGCCTGCGCGCGGGCGGGGACGTGGCCGCGCTGACGGAAAGGGCCTCCCGCTGCGAGCTCGTGCTCTGCGACGAGATTGGCTGCGGCGTGGTGCCGATCGACCGCGAGGAGCGCCGCTGGCGCGAGGAGACGGGACGCGCGTGCCAGCTCCTGGCGCAAAAGGCCCGGGCCGTCTACCGCGTCGTGTGCGGCATCCCCGTCTGCCTGAAGGAGGAGGAGCCATGCTGACGCTCTGCGCCGTGGCGGCCGGCTTCCTGCTCGACCTTCTCCTCGGCGACCCGTACTGGATGCCCCACCCCGTGCGCTGGATGGGGGCGGCGATCGTCCGCCTGGAGCCGCCCCTGCGGCGGATTTTCCCGGACACCGCCCGCGGAAGGCGCGCCGCCGGGCTTGTGCTGGCGATTTTGCTGCCGCTTCTCGCCTTCTCGCTCTCCCTCGCCGCGCTGCTGCTCTGCCAGCTTGTCAGCCCATGGCTGCGCTTTGCCGTGGAGACGTTCTGGTGCTATCAGGCGATCGCCACGAAGGCGCTGCGCGTGGAGAGCACAAAAGTACAGCGTGAGCTCGAGCGCGGCGACCTGCCTGCGGCGAGACGGGCCGTCTCGATGATCGTGGGGCGGGACACCGCGTGCCTCACGGAGGAGGGCGTGGCCAAGGCCGCCGTGGAGACGGTGGCGGAGAACAGCTCCGACGGGGTGATCGCCCCGCTGTTTTACCTCGCGATCGGCGGCGCGCCGCTCGGCCTGTGCTACAAGGCCGTCAACACGCTCGACAGCATGGTCGGCTACAAGAACGACAAATACCTCGACTTCGGCCGCGCCTCCGCGAAGCTCGACGACGTGTGGAACTTCGTGCCCGCGAGGCTGGCCGCCCTCGCCACCGTGCTCGCCTCCTTCCTGTGCGGGCTCGACGGCAAAAACGGCTGGCGGATCTTCCGCCGCGACCGGAAAAAGAGCGCGAGCCCCAACTCCGCGCAGACGGAATCCGTCTATGCCGGGGCGCTGGACCTCGAGCTCCTCGGCGACGCCGTCTACTTTGGGAAGACGGTGCACAAGGCGTCCATCGGCGACCCGCTGCGGCCCATCGGCCCGGCGGACATCGGGCGGGCCAACCGGCTGCTCTGCGCCTCCGCCCTTGTCTTTCTCGCGGTGAGCCTCGCGGCGCGCGCCGCCGTCTGGCTGCTTTTCTTCTGATTTGATTCCAATGGAGGCATCTGCATGCTCTATCCGCACGGCGGCGACACGCTTTCCTACCGGGAGGCATACGGCCGCGACCCGATCGATTTTTCCGCGAACCTGAACCCGCTGGGCACGCCGCCCGCCGTGCAGGAGGCCGTGCGCCGTTCGGCCGCCCTCTGCGCCGCCTATCCCGACCCCTTCTGCCGCCGCCTGCGCCGCGCGCTCGCGGAGCACGAGGGCGTGGCCGTGGAGAGCGTGCTGCCCGGCAACGGGGCGGCAGACCTCATCTTCCGCCTGGCCTACGCCCTGCGGCCCGCGCGCGCCCTGCTGCTCGCGCCCACCTTCTCCGAATACGAGACGGCTCTGACGGCCGCGGGCTGCGCGTGCTCGTTCCATTATCTGCGCGAGGAGGACGGCTTTTGCCTGACGGACAGCATTCTCCCCCGCCTCGGGGAGGGCTGGGACCTCGTCTTCCTCTGCAACCCCAACAATCCCACCGGCCAGCCGATCCCCCGCGCGCTGGTGGAGGCATGCCTGGCACGGTGCGAGGCGAACGGGGCTCTGCTGGCCGTGGACGAATGCTTCGCCGATTTTCTCGACGAGCCGGAGGCGTTCACGATGAAGCCGTTCCTCGCGCAGCACCCGAGGCTGCTTCTGCTGGGGGCGTTCACCAAGCTCTATGCGATGGCCGGGCTGCGCCTGGGCTGGTGCCTCTGCTCCGACCGCGATCTGCTCGACGCCATGGAGCGCGCCGCGCAGCCGTGGTCGGTCTCCACGCCGGCGCAGGAGGCGGGGCTGGCGGCTTTGGGAGAGACGGCGTTTGTGCAGCGCTCCCGCGAGCTGATTCGCGAGCAGCGCGAATGGCTGCGGCGGGAGCTGGAGGCGCTGGGCATGCGGGTGTACGGCTCGCAGGCCAACTACCTCTTCTTCCGCTCGCCCCTGCCCGGCCTCGGGGAACGGCTGCGGGCGGAGGGGATCCTTTTGCGCTCGTGCGCGAACTACCGCGGCCTCGGGCCGGACTACTACCGCGCGGCGGTGCGCCTGCCGCAGGAAAACGAAGCGCTCATCCGCGCCGTGCGGCGCTGCCTTGAGCGGAAGGAGGGAGACTGAATGGCGAAAGCCATCATGATTCAGGGGACGGCCTCGAACTCCGGCAAGAGCTTTCTTGCGGCGGCCCTCTGCCGGATTTTCCGGCAGGACGGCCTGCGGGCGGCCCCCTTCAAGAGCCAGAACATGGCGCTCAACTCGTTCATCACGCGCGAGGGCCTGGAGATGGGCCGCGCGCAGGTGATGCAGGCCGAGGCCGCGGGCGTGGAGCCCTCCGTGCGCATGAACCCGATTCTGCTCAAGCCGACGAGCGACATGGGCAGCCAGGTGATCGTCAACGGCGAGGTGCGCGGCGTCATGCGCGCCGCCGACTACTTCCGCTATAAAAAGGAGCTGATCCCCGACATTCTGCGGGCTTACGAATCGCTGGCGGCGGAGTATGACGTGATTGTGCTCGAGGGGGCGGGCAGCCCGGCGGAGATCAACCTCAAGGACGGCGATATCGTCAACATGGGCATGGCGCGCATGGTCCACGCTCCCGTTCTGCTCGCGGGGGATATCGACCGCGGCGGCGTGTTCGCCAGCCTCTACGGCACCGTCGCCCTGCTCGATGAGGCCGAGCAGGAGCAGATCGCGGGCCTCGTCATCAACAAGTTCCGCGGCGACCCGGCCATCCTGCGGCCCGGCCTCTCTCAGCTCGAGGCGCTGACGCGCAAGCCTGTTCTGGGCGTGGTGCCCATGCTGCCCGTGGAGCTCGACGACGAGGACAGCCTCTCCTCCCGGCTGGATAGCCGGACAGGGGGCGGGCCGGTGGACGTGGCCGTCATCCGCCTGCCGCGCCTGTCGAACTTCACCGACTTCATTCCCCTCGAGCAGGAGCCGCTGCTCTCGGTGCGCTATGTGACGAGCCGCGCCCAGCTCGGCGCGCCCGACCTCGTCATCCTGCCGGGCACGAAGAACACGATGGCCGACCTGCTCTGGCTGCGGCAGAGCGGGCTCGAGGGCGCGATTGTGCGGCTGGCCGCCTCCGGCACGCCGGTGCTCGGCGTCTGCGGCGGCTACCAGATGCTCGGCGAGCGCCTCTGCGACCCGGACGGCGCGGAGGAGGGCGGCGAGCTGCGCGGGATGGGGCTGCTGCCCACCGAGACGGTCTTCCGCACGCAGAAGACGCGCACCCAGGCCGTGGGAACCGTGGGCGCGCTGCCCGGCTTCTTCTCCTGCCTCTCCTCCCTCCCGCTGGCGGGATACGAGATCCACATGGGCGAGACGGCGCACACCGCCCCCGTCTCCCCCTTCTGCACGCTGACCCCGCTGGGGGCGGAGCCGAAGGCGGACGGGGCCGTGCGCGGCAGCGTGTGCGGCACGTATCTGCACGGCCTCTTCGACGAGGGGGCGGCGCGCACGCTGGCCCTCGCCCTCGCGGCGAAAAAGGGCGTTGCGGCCGCGGATGACGGGCCCCGGCAGAGCCTTGCCGCCTTCAAGGAGGAGCAATATAACCGCCTGGCGGACGGCGTGCGGCAGAGCCTCGACATGGAGGCCGTCTATCGCATCCTGGAGCGGGGCGCGTGACGGAACGCCGCGGCTGCCCGGGCTTTCCCCGCCCGCCGCGGGCATCATTATGGAAGAAAGGAGGCCGCCGCTCCCCGGGCGAAACCGGGAGGCGGCGGCCGGCAGGGTACTATGCACATGGAGCATCCACACACGGGCGGTTTTGTGACGCGGCCCGACGACATCGAGAGGCAGAGCTTCGCCATCATCACGCGCGAGCTCGGGGACCTGACGCTGCCCGAGGACGTGGCCCCCGTCGTCAAGCGGGTGATTCACACCTCCGCCGACTTCGATTATCTGCGCACGCTGCGCTTCTCGCCGGACGCGGTGCGGCTCGCTATCGAGGCGCTGCGCGGCGGGGCGACGATTGTCACCGACACGAACATGGCCCTCTCCGGCATCAGCAAGCCGTCGCTCGCGAAGCTCGGCGCGAAGGCCGTCTGCCTGATGGCCGACCCCGAGGTCGCCGCCCTGGCGAAGGAGCGCGGCACCACGCGGGCCGCCGTCTCGATGGAGCGGGCGGCAGAGCTGCCCGGCCCGCTGATCTTCGCCATCGGCAACGCTCCCACGGCGCTGATCCGCCTGCACGGGCTGATCCGGGAGGGGGCTGTCTCCCCCGCCCTGGTTATCGGCGTGCCGGTCGGCTTTGTCAACGTCGTCGAGAGCAAGGAGCTCTTTCTCTCCTCGCCTGTCCCGCACATCATCGCCGAGGGGCGCAAGGGCGGCAGCAACGTCGCCGCCGCCATCTGCAACGCCCTGCTGTATGAGGCTGTGGGGAGACGGCTGTGACAGCAAAGACGGCAAAGCCATTCAGGCAGGAGGACGCGCGCCGTCCTTTGCAGCCGGAGAACCCAAAACACAGAACAGCCGCCGCACGCCGGAAGCGCTCCGGGTGCGGCGGCTGTTTTGTTGGAAGGGCTTACGCGCTGATGGAATTGCCGGTGTAGAGCTGATAGTAGCGGCCCTTGGCGGCGATGAGCTGGTCGTGCGTGCCGCGCTCGATGATGCGGCCCTGCTCGAGAACGATGATGCAGTCGGAATTGCGGACGGTGGAGAGGCGGTGCGCGATGACGAAGGTGGTGCGGCCCTTCATCAGGCGATCCATGCCCTCCTGCACCAGCTTCTCGGTGCGGGTATCGATCGAGGACGTCGCCTCGTCGAGGATCAGCACAGGCGGATCGGCGACGGCGGCGCGGGCGATGGCGAGCAGCTGGCGCTGGCCCTGGCTGAGGTTCGCGCCGTCTCCCGTGAGCATCGTCTGATAGCCGTCCGGCAGGCGGCGGACGAAGCCGTCCGCGTTGGCGAGCTTGGCGGCGGCGATGCACTCGTCGTCCGTGGCGTCGAGGCGGCCGTAGCGGATATTGTCCATCACGGTGCCGGTGAAGAGGTGCGTGTCCTGGAGCACCATGCCGAGCGAGCGGCGCAGATCCGCCTTCTTGATCTTGTTGATGTTGATGTTGTCGTAGCGGATCTTGCCGTCCTGGATATCGTAGAAGCGGTTGATGAGGTTGGTGATGGTCGTCTTGCCGGCGCCGGTGCTGCCGACAAAGGCGATCTTCTGGCCGGGCGTGGCGTAGAGCTTGATGTTGTGCAGAACGATTTTATCCTCGTTGTAGCCGAAGTCGACGTCGTTGAAGGTGATGTCGCACTCGAGCTTCGTGTAGGTGATGGTGCCCTCCGCGCGGTGCGGATGACGCCAGGCCCACACGCCGGTGCGCTGCGTCGTCTCGCTGACGGTGCCGTCCGGGTTCTCTCTGGCGTTGACAAGCTCAACGTAGCCGTTGTCCTCCTCCGGCTTCTCATCGAGAAGCGAGAAGACGCGGCCCGCGCCCGCCATGGCCATGACAATGCTGTTGATCTGCTGGCTGATCTGGGTGACAGGCATGCTCGAGTTGCGGTTGAGCGTCATGAAGGTGACGAGCAGGCCGAGCGTCAGGCCCGGATAGCCGCTCAGGGCCATGATGGAGCCGACCACGGCGCACAGCACATAGCTGATGTTGCCGATGTTGGCGTTGACGGGCATGGTGATGTTGGCGAAGGTGTTGGCGTTGCGGGCGCTGTCGCGCAGCTCGTCGTTGAGCTGCTTGAACTGCTCGATGCTCTTCTCCTCGTGGCAGAACACCTTGATGACTTTCTGGCCCTCCATCATCTCCTCGATGTAGCCGTTCACGCGGCCGAGATCCTTCTGCTGCTTGCCGAAATAGAGCGCCGACTTGGCGGCGATCTTGGAGGTGACAAAGAGCATCACGACGATCATCAGGATCGTCAGGAGGGTGAGCGGCAGATTGAGCAGGAACATGCTGGCGAAGGTGGTGACAATGCTCACGAGCGAGTTGACCACCTGCGGAATGCTCTGGCCGATCAGCTGGCGCAGGGTGTCGACGTCGTTGGTGTAGATCGACATGATGTCGCCGTGGGCGTGGGTGTCAAAATACTTGATCGGCAGGGACTCCATGTGGTGGAAGAGCTCGATGCGCAGGTTGCGCATGGTGCCCTGGCCGACGTTGACCATAATGCGGTTGTAGGTGTAGGCGCAGACGATGCCCACCGCGTAAATGCAGCCCATGCGGAACAGGGCGGCGGAGAGCCCGGAATAATCCGGCGTCTCGGAGAGCATCAGCGGGGCGATGTAGTCGTCGTAAAGGCTCTGCATGAACAGGGTGCCCTGCAGGGTGGCGAGGGCCGCGCCGATGATGCAGATAATCACAATGATAAAGGCGAGCCAATAGCGCTTGAGCATGTAGCCGAGCACGCGCCCCATCACGCGGCCGAGCACCTTGGTGTCAATTTTCTTGAAGGACATGGATCCTCCTCTCATCGGTCCGGGCATCAGTCAGCGCCTCCTTCCGACGCGCCGGGCTGGTCGAAGTCGCCGCCGCCCTGGGTCTGCGTCTCATAGATATCGCGGTAAATCTCATTTGTTTTGAGAAGATTCTCGTGCGTGTCGAAGCCGTTGACGATGCCGTTGTTGAGGACGAGGATGCGGTCCGCGCCCTGCACGCTCGAAATGCGCTGCGCGATGATGAGCTTGGTGGTGCCGGGGATCTTCTGCGCGAAGGCTTCTCGGATTTTGGCGTCCGTCGCGGTGTCGACGGCGCTGGTGGGGTCGTCGAGAATCAGCACGCGCGGATGCTTGAGCAGGGCGCGGGCGATGCACAGCCTCTGCTTCTGGCCGCCGGAGACGTTCGCGCCTCCCTGCTCGATCCAGGTGTTGTAGCCGTCCGGGAAGCGCTCGATGAACTCGTCGGCGCAGGCCTGGCGGCACACCTCGCGGCACTCCTCCTCGGTGGCGTCCTCCTTGCCCCAGCGCAGGTTGTCGAGGATGGTGCCGGAGAAGAGGACGTTCTTCTGCAGCACCACGGCCACCGCGTCGCGCAGGACCTCGAGGTCGTACTCGCGCACGTCGTGGCCGCCCACGCAGACGGAGCCCTTTGTGACGTCGTACATACGGCTGATGAGGCTGACAAGGCTCGACTTGCCGCAGCCCGTGCCGCCGATGATGCCGATGGTCTCGCCGGCCTTGATGTGCAGATCGATGTTGCGCAGCGTGTCCTCGCCGGAGCCGTGCTTATAGCAGAAGTTGACCTTGTTGAAGTCGATGGAGCCGGACTCGACCTCCATCAGCGGGTTGTTCGGGTTGGTGATGTCGGGCTGCTCCTCGAGAACCTGGGCGATACGGCGGCCGCTCGCGAGGCTCATGGTGAGCATGACGAAGATCATCGAGAGCATCATCAGCGACATCAGCACGCTCATCACGTAAGTAAACATGGAGGTCAGCTCGCCCTCGGAGAGCGTGCCCCCCACAATGTTGTGCGCGCCGAGCCACGACAGGCCGATCATGCACGAGTAGATGACGAACATCATGAGCGGATTGTTGAAGGCCAGGCGGCTCTCCGCCTTGACGAACATGTGATAGAGGCGCTCCGCGGCCTTGGTGAACTTCTCGTTCTCATAGGTCTCGCGCACGAAGGCCTTCACCACGCGGATGGCGGATACATTCTCCTGCACGCTCGCGTTGAGATCGTCGTACTTGTGGAAGACCTGATCGAAGATCTTCATCGTGGTGAGCATGATGAAAATAAGGCCGGCGGCCAGAATCGCGATGGCGATGAGGAAGACGCTGCTCATCTCCGCGTTGATGAAAAAGCACATCGCCAGCGAGCACACCAGCATCACGGGGGCGCGCACCGCGATGCGCAGCACCATCTGATAGGCGTTCTGCACGTTTGTCACGTCCGTCGTCATGCGGGTGACAAGGCCGGCGGTGCTGTATTTATCGATATTGGAAAACGAAAAGCGCTGGATGCTCTCATACATGCCCTCGCGCAGATTGCAGGCGAAGCCGGACGAGGCAGCCGCCGCGTATTTTCCGGCGAGAGCGCCGAACAGCAGGCTGAAAAAGGCCATCACCAGCATGATGCCGCCATACAGATAGACCTGCCCCAGATCGCCCGCGGAGATGCCCTTGTCGATAAGGTAGGCGATGGCGAAGGGGATGGCGACCTCCATCACGACCTCCAGGGCGGTGAATACGGGCGTCAGCAGGGATACTTTTTTGTACTGTTTGATTTGTCGAAGCAGGGTTCTAACCATGCGTCGTCCTCCTTCCGCATTCTTGTTTCAAATTTTCTCTCATCCTGAGAAGGCACTCCCTCGTGACGGCGAGGGATTCCCGATCGATGCCGCGGCAGACGAGCTCCTCGCGGCTGCGAAAGCTCTCGTCGAACGCCTTGCGGATCTCCAGAGCCTTCCCGGTGAGTTCAATCCGCTTTTTGCGGTCGTCTCCGGGATTCTCCCGGAGCACCAGGTATCCGTCTCCCCGCAGCTTTTTGAGCTCGGAGGAGATGGCGGACTTGGAAATGCCGAGATGCGCGTGCAAATCAACGGAATACACGATTTCCCCATCCTTGGAGAACAGGTATCCGAGGATCAGGCCCTGCGAGGGGGAAAGCCTCCAGCTTTCCAGCTGCTCTTTTCCATACTGCTCCATGGCAGCGTGAAGCTTCTTGAGCACAAGAAGCATACTCTCTTCTCCCACGCCGTTTTCGCTCCTTTCCGGCCTGTGCGCCAAGGGGATTGTTCCTCAGCTGACTGTACGCTACAAAACTATTTTACATGATTTTTCTTGTAAGTGAATTCAAAATATGTTATCATCAATAAATAATATTTATCAATCCAGTGAAAAAAGAGAGGGGAATCGGCGTGAACACCTTTCAGCTGCACTGCTTCCTCACGGTGGCGGAGCATCTCAATTTCGCGCGCGCCGCGCAGCAGCTCAACATCACCCAGCCCGCCGTCACGCACCAGATCCGCACGCTGGAGACGGAGCTCAACGTCAAGCTGTTCCGCCGCACCACGCGCACGGTGGAGCTCACCCAGGCGGGCCACCTGTTCCTGACGGACGCGAAGAGCATGGTGGGCATCGCGGAGCGCGCGAAAAAGCGCTTCGAGGATCCGAACGCGCAGGCAATCGAGCCGCTCTCCATCGGCTGTCACACCTACGCGCACCTGTTCATGGTGTCCGGCGCGCTGCGCGCCATGGAGGAGCTGCACCCGCACCTGCACCCCCATCTGCAGGTGATGCCCTATCAGCAGCTGTACCGCCTTCTGCAGGAGGAAAGCCTCGACGCGATTCTCGGCTTCCGCGAGACGACGGGAGGCAAGGCATACGGCACCTACCGCGAGCTGCGCAAAATCCGGGTGGTGTGCATCTGCCCGCAGGAAAGCCCGCTGGCAAAACGGGAAAGCGTGCGCGTGGAGGAGCTCTCGCAGGAAAGGCTCGTCATCACGGATCCCTCCACCTGCCCGGCGACCGTGGCGCAGCTGCAGGGCAAGCTCATGGGGGCCCGCGTGCGCTCCGACTTTCACTTCTGCGAATCGGTGGAGGCCGCCGCCGTGCTGGTGCAGGCGGGCTTCGGCGTGGCCGTCGTGCCGGACTGGGGCATCCCCCACTTCCTCCCGCTCGCCCGCATCCCCGTGGAGGAAACCGAGCCGCTCTCCTTCGGCATCTATTTCAAGACGCTCGAGGCCAACACCCCGCTGCGCACCTTCATCCGCCTGATGCAGGAGGACTCGCCGCAAAGCTGAGCAGCGGAAAACCAGGGCCGTCCCGTGCGTGCATCGCGCAGGACAGCCCTGGTTTTATGGTTTGCTTTGAAATTGCTCACGGCGGCTCCGCTCAGCAGCGGCGCTCCAGGAAGGCCAGCAGGTCGCGGTATACCTCGTCGCGGTTCGTCTCGGTGATGAGCGCGTGGCGGGCCTGCGGATAGAGGATCGTCTCCACCTGGTGGCCGCTGGCGCGCAGGCTCTCCTCCAGAGCGCGGATCCCCTTGCTGAAATCGCCGAGCGGGTCGCGATCGCCGGAGATCAGAAGAACGGGCAGGGACGCGGGCAGCCGCCGCAGCCACTCCCTCGACGTCACCTCCGACTGCAGATAGACGACGTCGCGGTAGCCGGACACCGTCAGATCAAAGCCGCACAGCGGGTCGGCCAGATAGCGATCCACCTCCGCCTCGTCGCGCGTCACCCAGTCGCCCGCCGTGCGGTTGGGGGCGAAGGCCTTGTTGAAGCGCTCTGTGGACAGGCGGGCAAACAGCGGATGGTGCGCCTTCACGCCGAGCTTTGCCACCATATAGTCCGCCAGGCGGCGCTCGGCTGCGAGGACCGCCCGGTTCTGCGGGCCGCAGGTTCCCATGAAAACGGCGGCCGCGAGCTCCTCGCCGAACTGGGCGGCGTAGGAGCGGGCCAGAAACGAGCCCATGCTGTGGCCCATGAGGAAGTAGGGCAGCTCCGGATGCTCCGCGTGCACGATGCCGTAGAGCTTGTGCATGTCCTTCACCAGGTTCTGCGCGCCGCCCTCCCCGAAGTAGCCGAACGCTCCTCCCTTGGACACCGACCTGCCGTGGCCGAGATGATCGTTCACGGCCACCACGAAGCCGGCACGGGCCAGAAACGCGGCAAAATCAAGATACAGGGCGCTGTGTTCCGCCATGCCGTGCGCAATCTGAAGAACGCCGCGCGCGTCCTCTCTGGCGGCAGGCTCTATCACCCTCACGAAGATCCGCTCGTCACAGGCACAGGAATCAAACGAGATATCCTTTTGAATCAGCTCCATGCGGATCCCCTCCTTTCCTCTTCCGGTGATCTTCTCTTTAGGCAACACCGCATAATCCCAGGTGGTGTAGCGTGCCAAAAAATTTTTTGTGAGATGATCCAAAAAGCGCAGGCAATCCTTGCCGGATTGGCGAGCATTTTTGGAAAATATCACGGAAAATTTT
>CALWRP010000206.1 GCA_944383955.1 uncultured Clostridia bacterium | reverse complement strand
AGATGATCCAAAAAGCGCAGGCAATCCTTGCCGGATTGGCGAGCATTTTTGGAAAATATCACGGAAAATTTTGGCGCGACACGCCGCCTGAGCCCCAAGGCGCGAATTGTGCGGTGGTGCCTTTATTATACAAGGATTTCCGCCGATAAGCTTGACGGAATTGTAAATTTTACTGACAAAAATGCCGCTCTGAATGCAAAAAGCCGTTACCGCAATCTGCGCGAGCCATAAAAAAAGCAGGCGAAACACCGCAAAAAACGGTTTTTTCGCCTGCTTTTTTGAAACCTTTGAACACCCTGTGGCGTATTAAAAAAGGGGAACTTACCCGCAGATGCGGTAGACCACCAGAAAATGGAAGACGGTGCCGGCCAGACAGAACACATGCCACAGCGAGTGCATGTAGCGAACCGTGCGCCCGATGCCGTAGATGATGGCCCCCACCGTGTAGAGGACGCCCCCCGTCACCAGAAGGATCAGGGAAAGGCTGTCTATGCTCGCCAGAAGGGAGGGCATGAAGAACAGAACGCACCAGCCCATCGCCAGGTAGCAGATCATGGAAATCACACGGAATTTCCTCATGTTGATCGCGTTGAGGAGGATCCCCACCACGCCGGCCGTCCACACGATGCCCACCAGCAGCCAGCCCGTCTGCCCGCCGATGCACAGCAGGGAGATCGGCGTGTAGGTGCCGGCAATCAGCAGATAAATGGTGCAGTGGTCGAGCACCTGGAAGACCTTCTTGGCCGCGCAGACCTCGAGCGAATGGTACAGCGTGGAAACAAGATACAAAAGGAACATCGTCAGGCTGTAAACGCCGGCGCTCACGAGGGAAAGCGCATCCTTCGGCGCGTGCAGCATCAGCACAATGCCTCCCGCCAGCGCCAGGGCGACGCCCAGGCCGTGCGTGATGGCGTTCGCGATCTCCTCGCCTATCGTATAGCTGGGGAGGGCCAGCACGCGGCGGCGCTCCTCCCTCCATCCGGGATGTCGGCTCACAATCTCCATCTCCCATCCGTCCTTTCTATTCCATGGTATTTTCGGTTCCGAATTAGTTTCAGAAATTCGAAATTGAATACAAAGAAAACAATATTTAGTATTCAATACTATGTAATAGAATATACGAAAGCTGTGCTTTTGTCAAGACGAAACGCCCTGCAAATCAAACGGCGGGATGAAATCCTTCTTCGCGGAGGAGCGCTCCTGGACGAAGCCGTCGAGATTGAGGGAAAACAGGAGGTCCTGCACCTTCTCGTACTCCCGTTTGGTGATGCGGCGGTTGATTTCCGGAAACTGGCCGGCGCGGCCGCAGGGAACATATTGGGCCATCAGGGAGACGAGCACGCCCTCGGGCAGGTTTTCCGCCAGCCAGGAGAGCACCTCCGCCGTGTTGCGCGTGTTGGCGGGGAGCACCAGGTGGCGCACGACGGTGCCCTTTTGCAGCAGGCCGTCCGCGCCGAAGACGGCGGGGCCGGTCTGGCGGGCCATCTCCAGCACCGCCGCCTTCGCCGCCTCCGGGTAATTCTTCGCCCCCGAGTAGCGCAGGGAAAGCTCCGGGGAGAGATACTTGAGATCCGGCAGATAGACGTCCACAAGGCCCTCGAGGCTGCGCAGCGTCTCCACGCGCTCATAGCCGCCGGAATTATAGACGACGGGCACCCCGGGGCGGCGCAGCCGCAGGGCGCGGGCGATGGCCGGGGCGAAGTGCGTGGGGTTGACGAGGTTGATGTTGTGCGCGCCCTGCTCCTCCAGAGACTGGAAGAGGGCGGCGAGCTCCGCGGGAGACAGGCGCTTGCCCACCGCGCGCTCGGTGCTGATCTGATAGTTCTGGCAGAAGACGCAGCCGAGCGGGCACCCGGTGAAAAAGACGGTGCCGGACCCGCGCGTGCCGCTCAGGCAGGGCTCCTCCCAGAAATGGAGGGCGGCCCTGGCCACCACGGCGTCGGCTCCCATGCCGCAATAGCCGTGCCCCTCGCCCGAAGAGCGCGGCACGCCGCATTTTCTCGGACACAGCCGGCATGCCTTAAGCTCCATGCTCTTCCCCCTCTGGCAGGACGGCGAGGAAGGCGGCCAGACCGCCGCGCACGCCGCCCGTGGCGCGGTGCGACCACAGCAGCCGGTCGTTGCACCGGGTGCACAGCCGCGCCGTGCTGATATGCTCCGGCAGCACGCCCGCCTCGAGCAGAACGCGGCGGTTCGCCTCCCAGAGATCGAGCATGGTTTTGCCGTTTTCCTTGGCAAAGAGGAACGAGCCCGGGGAGAGGCTCTGCAGCGCGCGGAACTCGCCGGCCACCGCCTCGTCCACCTCGTAGCAGCAAGCGCCGATCGAGGGGCCGATGGCGACGATCAGGTCCTCCGGGCGGGTGCCGAACTCGACGGCCATGCGCCGCACCATGCACGCGCCCATCTTCGCCGCCGTCCCCCGCCAGCCGGAGTGGCCGAGGCCCACGGCGCGGTGCGCGGGGTCGGCGAAGAAAAGCGGGGTGCAGTCGGCGTAGTAGGTCACCAGCGTGACGGCGGGGTCGTCTGTGAGCAGGCCGTCGACGCTCTCGCGGTCCCGCGGGCGGGTGACGCCCACCCCGCGCTCGGCCGCCGTGACGCGCCGCACCACGGTGTGGTGGTCCTGCGCCGAGGCGGTCAGGCTCTCGTAGGAAAAGCCTGTCGCCGCGCAGAAGCGGCGGAAGTTCTCCTCGACGTTTTCCCGCGGATCGCCGCGGCCGAAATTGAGGTTCATCGACGCGAACGGCCCCTCGCTGACGCCGCCGAGACGTGTGGAAAAGGCGTGGCGGACGAAATCGAGCTCCTCGAACGACGGAAACGTCAGCCAGCCGACGGAATCCTTCTCGTGATAGTGCATGCAGCCTACCGGCAGCTTATCCATGGACATTCCTCCCTACCCTGACGGGCTGGTATCTCCCCCGCGGCCCTGCATCGAACGCGCCGCCCGAAAGCCGCGGACAAAAGCGGCCCGCGAGGCTGCGCCCCGGCGGCAAACCGGGCTGACGCGCAGGCGCGCGGGGTTTACCCGTATTGTACCACAGGCAGGAGAGGAAAACGCTTTTGTTCAAAAAAAAGTTACATTTCCCCGTCTTTCGTCTCCGATTCCCCACTTTCCCCGCGTTTTTTCCGCTTGATCGAGGCCCGCTCTCCCCTCGGGGCTGCCTTCTCCCCGGCAGGGGCCGTTTTCACCCTTGCAGCGGAAGGAA
Source organism: uncultured Clostridia bacterium (assembly GCA_944383955.1). Classification (GTDB taxonomy): domain Bacteria; phylum Bacillota; class Clostridia; order Oscillospirales; family Acutalibacteraceae; genus Caccousia. The sequence goes on along the minus strand of CALWRP010000206.1, from coordinate 2,257 downwards.
TTGACAGCCCGCGGGAGGGCTCTGAACTTGACATAATCAGGCAAATCCCCTATAATCGAAACGGTACGATTTTTGCAGAAGCTTCGGGAAAATTTTCCCTTTCGATACATTTGAAGGGAAGCCCTCCGCGGCGTCCGGCGCACCCTTTGGGCGCGTCTTCAGCCTCCCGGACATCCCCCTTCTCCGTGCAAGCCGATCGTGCTATCCCAATGAATGGAGGACTTATCTCTCATGCGAAAGAAACTGCTCTCTCTTCTGCTCGCTCTCGTTCTCGTCGTCGGACTATACGTGCCTGTATCCGTCTCGGCAGACTCGAGCTACTCCCTGAATCAGACTATGATGGCGCTCCGGCCCGGGGAAAGCGGCACGCTCTTCGTGCTCTCCGGCAGCGGCACCACCTATGCCTCTTCCTGGAACTCGAGCAACCCGAGCGTCGCCACCGTCTCCTCCGACGGGCGCGTGCAGGGCATCAGCTACGGCATCTCCACCGTCACGGCCTATTTCCCGGACGGCAGCTACGCCTCCTGCCAGGTGCACGTCGCCCTGATGGGCATTGACGTCTCCTATTATCAGGGCAACATCAATTGGACCTCCGTCGCCAACAGCGGCATGGTAGACTTCGCCATCATCCGCACCGGCTACGGCGGCGAAAACTGGTCCACGCAGAAGGACACCTGCTTTGAGCAGAACTACTCCGGCTGCGTCGCGAACAACATCCCCGTCGGCGTGTACCACTTCAGCTACGCCACCACGCCGGAGATGGCGAAGAAGGAGGCCGAGTTCTGCCTCTCCATTCTCAACGGCAGAAAGCTCGACTATCCCGTCTTCTATGATATCGAAACGTCCGCCCACCGCGCCATGGATTCCACCACGATGGCCGCCATTGTGACGGCGTTCTGCGACACCATCGAGGCCGGCGGCTACGACGTGGGCCTGTACAGCTCCCCCACCCTCTACAACAGCTGCCTGTCGAGCCCCACGCTCGACAAGTATGACCGCTGGGTCGCCCATTACGGCGTCGACCGCCCCAACTTCTATAAGGACTTCACCATCTGGCAGAGCGGCTTCCGCACCGTGCCCGGCATTTCCGGCAATACGGACGCCAACTACGGCTATAAGGATTATTCGAACAGCGGCGGCGGCTCGAGCTCCGGCGGCGGCAACGTGACGCCGGGCGGCGACACGGGCTACACCCTCGAGTGCGACGTCTCCTCCTATACCTTCGGCAGCAACAGCACCTATGATTTCATTGTCTGGACCGACAACCCCGTTTTCCCCACCGCCAAATCGAACTCGACGGGGATCGTCACCATCTCTCTCACCGGAACGGTCACGGGCGGCTACAAATACCGGCTGACGAAGCAGTCTGCGGGCGACGCTCTGATTACGATTGTGGATGACGTGGGCAACATGTGCGCCTTCATCGCCACGGTGCCGGCGGGCTCCACGCAGACGGCCATCACCTGCGACACCAGCTCCTACGCCTTTACCGGGGCGAGCGACACCTATATCTTCCAGGTGTACACCAACAGCAGCATGGCGCCCACGGTCTCCTCGTCCAACACCTCTGTGGCCAGCGTCTCCTACTACGCGGCGACCGCCAGCGGCTTCCAGTATCAGCTGACCAACCACGGCTCCGGCAGCACCCTCATCACGATTGTGGATCAGAACGGCACGTCCGTGTCCTTCCCTGTCACCGGATATGCGAAGCCCTCCACCGGAGGCTCAACGGGCGGTTCGACGGGCGGTTCGACGGGCGGTTCAACCGGCGGCTCCACGGGCGGCACGCTGCCGTGCGACACCTCCTCCTACACCTTCTCGACCCTCACTTCCTATGTCTACAAGGTGACGACGAGCAGCACGACGGCCCCCACCGCCACCTCCTCCAACCCGAGCGCCGTCTCCGTCGCCTACAAGGGCACCTGTGAAGGCGGTTACCTGTTCACCATCACCAACCAGGGCGCGGGCACGGCCACCATCACCACCAAGGACACCGACGGCCGCACCTGCTCCTTTGTCGCCACCGGCAAGGGCACGTCCTCCGGCTCCACGGGCGGCAGCTACACCATCAAATCCGACACCACCGCGCCGTTCAACATGCGTGTCGGCGCGAGCTACACCTTCAAGTTTACCGTGACGGGCGGCGGCTCCCCGCAGTTCGCCTCCGGCAACACGAGCTTTTTGAAGCTGACGAAGACGGTGCAGGACGGCAACGATTACTTTGTCACCTTCACGGCGGTGGCCGCCGGTCAGGTTG
>CALWRP010000205.1 GCA_944383955.1 uncultured Clostridia bacterium | reverse complement strand
AGAAGCAATGTGCTAGAGCTGGTGTTATTGCAGAGGTTCGCAAGAGAGAGGCTTATGAGAAGCCCTCTGTCAGACGCAAGAAGAAGTCTGAGGCAGCCCGTAAGCGCAAGTATAAGTAAACATTGCGAAGAGGAACTCTCACTTGAAAGCGGGCGGCATACGCCCGCTTTTTTCTTTCATCACTGCGAATTGACGAGCGAAGTAAGGAGACTTGATATGGCGATTCTTCTTCCCACGGTCTGCGTCGGCGGCGTGACGGAAATCACCCCGGAGCTGCTGCGCGCCCTCGGCGTGCGCGCCCTGATTCTCGACGCCGACAACACCCTGTCCGGCCACGGCTCCCAGCAGCCCTTCGAGGGCGCGCTGGAGTGGACGCAGGAGCTGGCGCGCTGCGGCATCCGCATGATGATTGTGTCCAACAACGTGGAAAAACGGGTGGCCCCCTTCGCGCGGACCTTCTCGCTTTCCTTCACCTCCATGGCCATGAAGCCGTTTCCCGTGGGATACCGGCGGGCCATGCGCGAGATGGGCGTGACAAGGCGGGAGACGGCCGCGGTGGGAGACCAGGTGTTCACGGATATTCTGGGCGCCAACCTCTCGGGGATCCGCTCCATTCTGGTGGAGCCCCGGGGCGCGGAGAGCGTGCTTCGCTTCGGATGGCGCCGCGTGCTGGAGAAGCCGGTGCGGGACAAAGCCCGCCGTCTCGGCCTCTGGGACGCATGGAGGAAAGGAGAAGGAAAATGAATCGGAAGAAAGTGCTGCTTCTGCTCGGGCCCAACCTGAATCTGGTGGGGATCCGGGAGAAGGGCGTCTACGGCGTGGAGACGGCGGCCGACGTCGAGCGCCAGGTGGTGGAGTACGCCAACGCCCTCGGCTGGGACTGCGATGTCTTCCAGAGCAACCACGAGGGCGTCATCGTGGACAAGATCCACGAGGCGCGGGAGCGCTATGACGGCGTGGTCCTCAACGCGGGCGCGCTGACGCATTACAGCTACTCGCTGCGCGACGCCATTGCCGCCGTGAAGGTGCCGTTTGTGGAGACGCACATGAGCAACATCTACGCGCGCGAGGAGTTCCGCCACAAGTCGGTGATTTCTCCCGTCTGCGCGGGGCAGATTTCCGGCTTCGGCAAGCACAGCTATTTTCTGGCTCTCGAGGCCCTCAAATATCTGATGACGGAGAAGGAGGACTAAGTATGAGTCTGGCGATTTCTCGGCTGCAGGAGGGCTTCCTGCGCGAACAGGGGGAGAAGGCCGCCGCCCTGGTGACCTCCCCGGAAAACCGCTTTTACCTGACAGGCTTTCCCTCGACCGCGGGAGCGGTCCTGGTCACGGAGAGGAAAGCGTACTTCCTCACCGATTTCCGCTATGCGGAGGCGGCCAGGCGCGTGATTTCCGGCTGCGAGGTTGTGTGCATCAAAAAGATGAACGACACGCTGCGCGAGCTGATGGAGCAGAACGGCGTCGGCCGCGTGTTCGTGGAGTTTGAGCGGCTGTCGCTCAAACAGGCCCACGATTTCGAGGAGGCGTTTGCGAAGGCGGGCATCACGGTGGAGAAGGGCGATAAGCTCGACGGCGCGCTGCAGGCCCTGCGCACCATCAAGACGCCGGAGGAGATTCAGAAGCTGCGCGAGGCGCAGAAGATCACCGACGACGCCTTCACCCACATTCTCGACTATATCCGCCCCGGCCGCACGGAGCGCGAGGTCGCCCTGGAGCTCGAGTTCTTCATGCGCCGTCAGGGCGCGGAGGGCGTCTCCTTCGACTTCATCGTCGTCTCCGGAACGAACGGCTCCCTGTGCCACGGCGTCCCCTCAGACAAGCCCATCGAGGACGGCGACTTCGTCACCATGGACACGGGCGCCCTTCTGCACGGCTACCACGCCGACATGACGCGCACCGTGGCTGTGGGCCATGTGAGCGACGAGCAGCGCCACGCCTATGAGCTGGTGCTGCAGGCGCAGCTGGCCGCCATCGCCGCCGTCCGCCCCGGCGTTCCCTGCGAGAGCATCGACAAGGTGGCCCGCGACATTCTCGAGGCCGAGTACAAGGGCGCGTTCGAGCATTCCCTCGGCCACGGCGTGGGCGTAGAGATTCACGAGTGGCCCCGCTTTGCCGCCGGCAGCAAGGAGCTGACCAGGCCCGGCATGGTCGTCTCCGTCGAGCCCGGCATCTACCTCGAGGGGAAGTTCGGCCTGCGCATCGAGGATCTGGTCGTCATCACGGAGGACGGCTGCGAGGATATCACAAAGTCGCGCAAGGATCTGATTATTCTCTGAGAAGCGCGGCACACTACTTTTCCGGAAGGCTTTTAAAATTTTGCTTGAAAAAATCAAGCGGATATTATACACTATGATAAGGAAAAATTTAATTGGAGGATTCTGACATGATCACTGCAGGCGATTTCAGAAACGGCGTAACGTTTGAGATGGATGGAAACGTGTATTCCATCATTGAGTTCCAGCACGTCAAGCCCGGCAAGGGCGCCGCGTTCGTCCGCACCAAGATCCGCAACGTGATCTCCGGTTCGGTGACTGAGAAAACGTTCAACCCCAACGACAAGTATCCGACCGCTTTCGTGGAGCGCAAGGAGATGGAGTACCTGTACAGCGACGGTGATCTGTACTACTTCATGGACAACGAGACGTATGAGCAGCTCCCCATCAACGCCAGCGTGATGGGCGACAACTTCAAGTTTGTCAAGGAGAACATGGTCTGCAAGGTTCTCTCCTACAAGGGCAATGTGTTCGGCGTGGAGCCCCCGAACTTCGTGGAGCTCCAGGTGACGAAGACGGATCCCGGCTTCAAGGGCGACACCGCCACCAACGCGACGAAGCCCGCCACCCTGGAGACCGGCGCGGAGATCAAGGTCCCGCTCTTCATCAACGAGGGCGAGATGATCCGCATCGACACGCGCACCGGCGAGTACATGGAGCGCGCCTGAGCCGCTTTGTGTTCCCGCGCGGAACGCTGACAAAGGAGGTCATGAGATGAAGATTACGGAAAAGGTTGCCTATATTCGCGGCCTCGCGGAGGGCCTCGAGCTGGATCCCTCCCAGAAGGAGGTCAAGGTTCTCAACGCCATCATCGACCTGCTCGATGAGATGGCCGAGACGCTCACCGACGTGCACAGCGATCTGCAGGACGTTGCCGCTCAGCTCGACGAGGTCGACGAGGATCTCGGCTCCCTCGAGGAGGAGGTCTACGGCGGCGAGTGCACCTGCGGCTGCGAGCATGACGACGCTGACGAGGAGGACGACGACGAGCCGTTCGGCGAGGACGACTGCTACTACGAGGTCACCTGCCCCAACTGCAACGAGACGATCTGCCTCTCTGAGGATGTGATCTGCGTCGGCCAGATGGACTGCCCCAACTGCGGCGTTCCGCTGGAGTTCGACATCGACGACTGCGAGGAGGACGACTCCTGCGGCTGTGGCTGCGGCTGCGATCATCATCACGACGACGAGGAGTAATATTCCTCTCTTTTCAAACCGGCCGGTTTCCCGAGGGAAGCCGGCCGGTTTCTGCATGCTGTGAAGCAGAAGGACGGAAAGCTCCGTTTCCGTCTTCGCCGCGCCGGTGAGCGCTGATCTTTCCCGGACGGCGCTGTTTTGAGCTTGCCGGAAAAGGGGTTGCGCGGAGAAAAGTACAAGAGTGGGCCGCCGTCCGGAAAAAGACGCTGCGTGCTGTTTTTGCTGCATCCGGCAAAACCGAATGCAGCGTCTGAAGCATCGGTTTGCGGTGCGCGGCACCGGAAACCGACGCTTCAGCAGCTCGGTGCAAATAAGAATCCGGGCTATGGGAACGGCATAAAGTTAGCTGAGTGGTCGGGGCTCTGGTCTCGCCTGCCGGCTCGGTCGGCGCTAATTCGTGTG
>CALWRP010000204.1 GCA_944383955.1 uncultured Clostridia bacterium | reverse complement strand
CCAGAAGCGTCAGGCTGTCCGCCGCGGACGAGGAGGCGGAAAAGCCGCCCATCATGCCGCCGCGGCCTCCGAAGCCGCCGTTTCCGCCGCCCATTCCCCCGCCGGGGAATGCGGCTGCCCCACCGCGATCGCCGCGGCCCGCGCCTTCGCCGCCGAAGCCGCCTGCGCCGCCGCGGCTCTCCTCATCCGCGCCGTCCTCCGCGGAAAACGCGCCGGGAGCCTGCGGCATGCCGTCAGCCTGCGCGGCGTCCTCCCCGCCGGGGAAATGATCCGGGAAGCCCTCGGGAAGCTCCCCGCCCATGTCCGCCTCCCTGCCGCCATTCTGCGCGCCGCCGCCCAGATTGGTGCTCTCCACCTTGTACAGCTGGCCGTGGTCGAGGCCGTAGAGCCGCTCGGCGAAGGAGTCCTCGAGGGCCTCGATCGCGAGGTAGAGGCCCCACTCCTCGCCGTTGACGGTGATATGGGCGTAGCAGTAGAGCGGGGACGGCACGCCGAGCTCCGTGAGGATCTGATAGGAGAGGTATTCCTTCATCCAGGTGGCGTCGCTCTGGATGTTGTTGACGACAAACTTGTCGAGGCCCCCGCACGTCTGGCCGTCGACATAGTGGTCGAGCTCAAACTTGAAGCTGAAGCGGTCGCTGTCGGAGGAGGCGACGCTCGTCAGGCTGGTGTTCCCCTTGGGGCGCACGCCCACGTGGTGGTATGTCGTGCCGTTGACCGTCAAATCGCAGGAGATATACTCCTCCGCGAGGGCGTTGTCGAGCATCTCCTGCCACTCGTCCTTGTCGACGGTGATCTCGAGCTCCATCACCGAGAAGGGATCGAAGAGATCGGCATAGGAGGCTTCCCCCGCGGAGGAGGCCGAGACGCCGATCGCCTGCGGGCAGAGCGAGAGCACGGTGACAAGGAGCACCGCGGCGGCCATGAAGACGGCGGCGAGCTTCCCCAGATGCTTCGACGTGCTCATGCCTGATACTCGCCGTTGTAGCTGACGAGGACGGCGCTGCGCACGCCCGGCAGAGCGGCGGCCTCATTGACCAGAGCGGAGGAGTCGCCCGCCAGACGCACCTCCACCGTCAGCTCCGTCTCCTCCGCGGAGACGGTCTTCGATTTGAGCAGATACTTTTTCACGCTCTGCCGCACAATCTCCATCACGCCCTGCTCAGCCTCCTGCCCGCAGCTGACGACGAGAAGATACGGCGTATAGCCGCTGCGGCGGTTCGCGAAGATCAGCAGGATGACGCCGATGAACAGCGAGCCGAAGACGGCCAGGGGCAGCAGCCCCGCGCCGAGGACGATGCCGACGGCGATCGCCCAGAAGAGGAAGGCGATGTCCATCGGCTCCTTGATCGCCGTGCGGAAGCGGACGATGGAGAGCGCGCCCACCATGCCCAGCGAGAGCACGACGTTGGAGGTGACGGCCATAATCACGAGGGTGGTGATGAGCGTGAGCGCCAGCAGCGAGAGGCCGAAGCTCGCCGAGTACATGACGCCGCTGAACGTCTTGCGGTAGATGAGCAGAAGGAACAGGCCCAGGGCGAAGGCGAGGGCGAGGGCAATCACCATATCGAGCGGGGCGAACGAGTCCACCTGCTCGAGAAAGCTGGATTTGAAAATGTCGTTGAAGGTGAGGGCAAGCTGCATCATGGCGTGATTCTCCTTTGATTGGATTGGGAAAGAGCGGCCGTCAGCCGAAGCTGCGGCAGGCGGCGTATTTGGAAAAGGCGGTCTGTCTTCTGCCGGGCAGCTGCACCACATCGCGGACAAAATCCGGCAGGAAGGCATCGTATTTGACCTCGAGCACCGCCCCGCCCGCGGTGAGGTCCGGCAGGGCGGGCGAAAGGAAGCCGGACGGCGTCATCCCGGCGCGGATATCGCTGTCGAGCGTGACGCGCACGTTCCCGGCGGGAAACACGAAGGCCTCGCGGTCGTAATCGACGACGGTGCGCGGGCGCAGCTGCTCCATGCGCAGCTTGCACAGCAGCTCGCGGCAGAGCTCGCCGCCGCCGCGCAGGGCGTCGTAGTCTCCGGCGAGGAGGGCGCGGCAGATCGCGGGGTCGAGCGGTTCGGAGCGCTTGGCGCAGAGATTGACAATCTTCGACTTCTTCTCGAGCAGCAGGCGAGACGGATCGCCGCAATAGAAGCGGATGCGGAATTTCTCGCGGCGAGGCGCGCCCTCGAGCTTTTCGCGCAGCACCTTGTCGTCGGCGTTATCAAAATAGAGGCTGCGCACGCGGTAGCGGCCCCCGTCCCCGTTCGGATCGGGATGCAGGGCGGCGCGCAGGCGGCTGCGCAGCAGGAAGCGATCGGCCTGGCTGATCTCGTGCTTGAGCTCGTGGCGCAGCGCCCCGGCGCTCGACTGCGTGACCAGCACGGCTGCGCCGCCGGTCTCGTTTGCGGTCATGTGGTTTCCCCCGTTTCTGTCCCGGTGTGGGATTTGCCGTGTTCCTTCGGCGTCGCCGCATCATTCCAGGAAGTGCGGCGCGCCAAAAATTTTTTCGCGGGAGGCTCCAAAAAGCGCATGCGGGCCTTGCCGGATTGGCAAGCGTTTTTTGAAAGCTCTCGCGGATCATTTTGGCGCGCCGCGCCGCCTGAGCCGCCAGGCGTGAATGATGTGGTGTAGCCTTCATTCTACCCACGCTGTGTGACGGTTTTCTGAAGTTCAGATGAAAGTTGCCTGCAAAACGGCCTGTTTTCCGCTCCCGCTTGCAAAGAGCCCCTGTGTGTGATAAGATGAAACAGGATTCCGCACCGCGCGGCTGTTTGCGCGGCGCGGGCGCCGAAAACGAACACACAGCCACGCATTCCCCGACAGGAGGTCTGTCACATGAAACAACTGCTTTCGCTTCTGCTCTCCCTCTGCCTGCTCGTCTCCCTGTCCGCCTGCGCAGACGGGGAGGCTTCCTCCGCCGCTCCGGCCTCCGCCGCGGCGCTCTCCTCCGAAGACGGCGCCGCCCTCTTCTCCGCCGAATCCGAGGACGGGGTGTCCGCCGCGGCGGACACCCCGTCCGGGACTGCCTCCGCCGAGCCCTCTGCGGCGTCTCAGGGCGCGGAGGAGACCGAGACCAAAACCGCGACGCTCTATATCGGCATGGCGGGGCAGTTTCAGGAATACCCGGTCGAATACAGCGGCGAGCTCACGCCGCTCTTCCTCGTCTCCCAGATCAGCCAGCTGACCGGCTGGAATCTGGACCTGGCGGACGAGATCACCTCCGGCAAGGGCGGCATGACCGTCTCCTTCGCCGAGACCTCGGCCCTCGTTTCGGGGCCGCCGGAGCCGCAGACGCCCGACTTCTTCGTCTATGACGCCGAGCAGCTCACGCGCACCATCCTCGACTCCGTGCAGCGCACGCTGCAATACAATTTCGTCGACCCGCAGAAGGCCGACCCCGCCGCCCTCGATATCTATTTCAACCTCGACGGCGAGGCCATCGTCCTGCCGGAGAGCGGCGAGACCGTGGACCCCTACGCGCCCTACGCGGCGGAGTGACCGCCGCCCGAGCTTCGTCCCTTTCGCGGGCCGCGCCCGCAGTTCATATTTTAGGAGGCCTGTTCCATGGAATACAAATTTTCCGACCGTGTTCTCACGCTGAAGCCGTCCGCCATCCGTGAGATCTTCAAATACGCGGCCGACCCCACCGTCGTCTCCCTCTCCGCGGGAAACCCCTCTCCGGAGGCCTTCCCCGTGAAGGAGATCGCGGAAATCTCCGCCCGCATCTTCGCCGAGCGCCCGATCGACGCCCTGCAGTACAGCGTGACGGAGGGCTATCCCGCCCTGCGCAAGACCATCGCGGACTATATGAAGTCCCGCCACAACGTGGGCCGCGAGTTTGACTCCGTCCTCGTCACCTCCGGCGCGCAGCAGGTGATGGATCTGCTCACCAAGTCGCTGTGCAACGAGGGCGACGTGGTGATCTGCGAGGCTCCGAGCTTCATCGGCTCGCTCAACACCTTCCGCTCCTACCGCGCCCGCCTGCGCGGCGTGCCGATGGATCCGGACGGCATGAACATGGAGGAGCTCGAGCGCGCTCTCAAGGAAGAGCCCAACGCCCGCTTCATCTACACCATCCCGAATTTCCAGAACCCCTCCGGCATCACCATGAGCTGGGAGAAGAGAAAGGCCATGTACGCCCTCGCGAAGCAGTACGGCGTGCTGATCCTCGAGGACAACCCCTACGGCGATCTGCGCTTTTCCGGCGAGCACGTGCCGCCCGTGAAGAGCCTCGACGAGGACGGCCTCGTCGTCTACTGCGGCTCGTTCTCCAAGGTCATTTCCCCCGGCATCCGCGTCGGCTACGCGATCGCCCCGCAGACGCTTCTGCAGAAGATGATCGTCTGCAAGCAGGGCGAGGATGTGCACACCAACATCTGGAGCCAGATGATCTGCGACGAGCTGATGACAAAGTATGACTTCGACGCCCATCTCGAGCGCCTGCGCACCATCTACCGCGAGAAGTCGGCGTTCACGATGAAGCTCATGGACGAGCACCTCGTGCCCAACGGCATCACCTACCTGCCGATCGAGGGCGGCCTCTTCCTGTGGTGCACCCTGCCGGACGGCGTGGACATGCCCGCCTTCTGCAAGGAGGCCGTGCTGCGCAAGGTCTGCGTCGTGCCGGGCAACGCCTTCCTCACCGACGAGAACGAGCCCTGCCAGAGCTTCCGCATCAACTATTCGACCCCCACGAACGAGCAGCTCGAAAAGGGCATCAGGATTCTCGGCGAGCTGGCCGCGGAGGTCTGCCGCTGAGCGCCTTCGCCTCTTGACAAGAGAGGCGGGAAGGGCTACAATGAATACCATACCTGAAACCGCAGATCGTGTGTAAGTACGCGCGCCAAAGCTGCCGCACAGAGAGCCGGAGGAGCTGGAAACCGGCCGGCAGCGGTACGCCGAATGGGCACGGGAGGGCGGGGTGAACGGGGCGCTGCCCTTAGTAGCTGCCGACGGAATATTCCCACGTTACGGGAATTCCGCCGTTCCATGACGGAACGGACGGAGCAGAGAGGGCGGGGATTCCCGCCAAGCCGGGTGGTACCGCAGAAGCCGAAGCGCTCCTGTCCCAGGAATGAGGGACAGGAGCGCTTTTATTTTGATTGGAGGAGAATTTTCATGGAAGAACAACGCAAACAGGTGATTTTCAGCGCGATCCAGCCCAGCGGAACGATCACGCTCGGCAACTATCTCGGCGCTCTCAAGAACTGGGTGGCGCTGCAGGATGAATACGACTGCATTTTCTCGCTGGCGGATCTGCACACGATCACCGTGCGCCAGGACCCGGCGAAATTCCGCAAAAACGCCCTGGAGGCCTACGCCCTGCTCCTCGCCTGCGGCATTGACCCGCAGAAGAGCATTTTCTTCATTCAGAGCCACGTTTCCGCCCACGCCGAGCTGGCCTGGGTGCTCAACTGCTACACGCAGTTCGGCGAGCTCTCGCGCATGACGCAGTTCAAGGACAAGTCCGCGAAGCACGCCGACAACATCAACGCCGGCCTCTTCGCCTATCCGAGCCTGATGGCCGCCGATATCCTGCTCTACCAGGCGGATCTCGTGCCCGTGGGCGCCGACCAGAAGCAGCACCTCGAGCTGACGCGCGATATCGCGGAGCGCTTCAACGCCGCCTACTCCCCCACCTTCACCGTGCCGGACGGCTACATCCCGAAGCAGGGCGCGCGCGTCATGAGCCTGCAGGACCCGACCTCGAAGATGAGCAAATCCGACGAGAACGCCAACGGCTTCATCGCCATGCTCGATTCCCCGGACGTCATCATGAAGAAGTTCAAGCGCGCCGTCACCGACAGCGACGCCTGCGTGCGCTACGCCGAGGGCAAGGATGGCGTCAACAACCTTATGGGCATCTACGCCTGCGTCACCGGCAAGACGATGGAGGAGATTGAGCACGAGTTCGAGGGCCGCGGCTACGGCGACTTCAAGACCGCCGTCGGCGAGGCCGTTGTCGAGCATCTGCGCCCGATCCAGGAGCGCTTCGCGCAGTATATCGCCGACAAGGCCTACCTCGAGTCCTGCTACCGCGACGGCGCGGCCCGCGCCGCCCGCATCGCCAACCGCACCCTCTCGAAGGTGATGAAGAAGATCGGCTTCCTGCCGGGCTGAGCAGGCTGAGCCCGCACGCAACGCCCTCTCGCAGAGAGGGAAGAGACGCGGGCGAAGCGTTCTCACAGAAAGCTTCGCGGAAAGACGAGCGGAACCTTGTCTGGACAAGCTCCCGTAATTTTATGGAGGCTGCCGGAGAGCCGTCGTTCCTTTCAAATTTCCTCGCAGCTCGCAACCCGATTCATAACGCCGCCTCTTTCGCATAAGAAACAACGCGGGCGCAAAACAAGACCCCTTTGCGGTACGGGCCGCAAAGGGGTCGATTTCTTTTGCCCAGGCTCGCCGAGGGACGAGGCGTTCGCGACTTGCCCGCCGCAGGCGCGGAAAAAGGGACTGCTTTCGCAGTCCCTTTCCCCATTCGTCCCTGTATGTCAGAGGCGGAAATTCTTACTTGTGGTCAACGGAATACATATGCTCGATGAGCTCGAGGACCTTGTTGGAGTAGCCGACCTCGTTGTCGTACCAGGAGACGACCTTCACGAAGGTATCGGTCAGAGCAATGCCGGCCTCGGCGTCGAAGATGGAGGTGCGGGTGTCGCCCAGGAAGTCGGAGGAGACAACAGCCTCGTCCGTGTAGCCCAGAACGCCCTTCAGCTCGCCCTCGGAGGCCTCCTTCATGGCGGCGCAGATCTCCTCATAGGTGGCGGGCTTCGCGAGGTTGACGGTCAGGTCGACGACGGAGACGTCCAGGGTGGGAACACGCATGGACATGCCGGTCAGCTTGCCGTTGAGCTCGGGGATAACCTTGCCGACAGCCTTCGCAGCGCCGGTGGAGGAGGGGATGATGTTGCCGGCAGCAGCACGGCCGCCGCGCCAATCCTTCAGGGAAGGACCGTCAACGGTCTTCTGGGTGGCGGTGGTGGAGTGAACCGTGGTCATCAGGCCGTCCTTAATGCCGAACTTGTCGTTCAGAACCTTGGCGATAGGAGCCAGGCAGTTCGTGGTGCAGGAGGCGTTGGAGACAAAGTTCATGTCGGTGG
>CALWRP010000203.1 GCA_944383955.1 uncultured Clostridia bacterium | reverse complement strand
CTTTCCGGCCCAATACGAGCAGATTCGTAACTTGCACTTATGCGGTTGAACCGCCGTGTACCGAACGGTACGCACGGTGGTGTGAGAGGTCGGCTACTCAACTAATGGGTAGCCTCCTACTCGATTGTTAAGCAATGCGGCGGAGCGCTCCGGGTCAGCCGGGACGCTCCGCCGTATCTTATTCTCGCAATGGGAAGCTGGCGCGCTCACAAAACGAGCTTATTCCGCGCTTTCCTGTTTCCAGCTTCTGTAATACCAGGCGCAGCCGTTCGCGGGCACCGTCACCTCGCGCAAAACGCGGGTTTCGCCGGTGAGGAGGTCCGTCCACTCGAAGGGGCCCATATCGATATGCGCGATTTTGTCCTCGCCGCGAAAGTTGAACAGAGCGGTCACCATCTCGTCGCCGAGCTGGCGGCACACGCAGAGGACGGCAGGCTCATACGTGTCCTTCGTCCAGACGTCCGCCTGGCTGGAGAACGGCGCGTAGGAGAAGCGCAGCTCCTCCATCTTTTTCATGCCCTCGAAGATGCGGTTCTGCACACTGCCCTCGATCCTGCGGCACGGTTCAACATCCCAGTGGAATTTGCCGCGGTGCAGGTAGCGGCTGTCCGTGCGGCGGTCATAGTCCTCAGACTCCTTATAGGAGTAATCGTTGACCTGCCCGATCTCGTCTCCGCTGTAGATGACGGGGATGCCGGTCTGGATGAAGAGGTAAGCGTTGAGCATGAGGATCTTCCGGATGGCGCGATCCGTCTTCCCCTCGTTCTGTTCGAAGCCGGCGGCCTCGAGACCGCAGAGGGAGGCGGTGGTGCCGCACAGGCGCGCGTCCTGCAGCACCGGATCGTCGTTGTAGAGCTCGCCTCTCGCCTCGCTGCCGGGGAAGTAGCCCTGGAAATAATCGTTGAGGAATTTCTTGTGCGGAGCCTGCGTGATGCCGAACTGCTGCAGCCAGTCATAATCGAGGCCCCAGCCGATATCGTCGTGGCAGCGCAGATAATTGAGGAAGACATACTGCTTCGGCAGCGCGTTGACAAGGTCCATCTGGTGCTTGAGCAGGGCGACGTCGCCGGTGGCGACCGTGTGCCAGGTGGAGGCCATGGTCGTCACGTTGTAGAGCATGTGGCACTCCGGCTTCTCGATGGTGCCGAAGTAGGGAACCACCTTGGAGGGCTCCATGACGACCTCGCCGAGGAGCAGCACGCCGGGGCAGACAATCTCGGTAATCATGCGCATCATGCGCACAATGGTGTGCACCTGGGGGAGGTTGCGGCAGGTGGTGCCGATCTGCTTCCAGATGTAGGGAACGGCGTCAATGCGGACAATGTCGATGCCCTGGTTGACGAGATACAGCATGTTGGCAGTCATCTCGTTGAAAACAACAGGGTTCGCATAGTTGAGATCCCACTGGTAGGGATAGAACGTGGTCATCACAAATTTCTGGCAGCTGTCCAGCCAGGTGAAGTTGCCGGGCGCGGTGGTCGGGAAAACCTGGGGGCAGGTTTTCTCATACTGGGCGGGGATATCGAAGTTGTCAAAGAAGAAATAGCGGTCCTGATATTCGCGCTCGCCCGCGACAGCCCGTTTTGCCCACTCGTGCTCCTGAGAGGTGTGGTTCATCACGAAATCCATGCACAGGCTCATGCCCTTGCTGTGGCATTTTTTCGAAAGGGAGGCCAGATCCTCCATGGTGCCGAGATTTTCCTGAATCTTGCGGTAATCGGACACGGCGTAGCCGCCGTCGCTCATGCCGCGCGGCGTGTCGAGGAAGGGCATCAGATGCAGGTAATTGACGTTGCAGTCGAGCAGATAATCGAGCTTTTCCTCCACGCCCTTAAGGTTGTCGTGGAAGGCGTCGATATAAAGCATCATGCCGACCATCCTCTGGCTGTGGAACCAATCGGGATCCTTCTCGCGCTTGCGGTCCAGCGTCTTCCACGCGGGCTTTCTGTCGTTGTAGAAGCCCTCCAGCATCGAGCACAGCTCGTGGAACAGATCCTCGCGGCCGGGATACAGCTCGCAGTACAGCCACTTGAGCTCGTCGTAGTGGGTGCTCAGCCGTCTCTCAAATTCCGTCTGTTTTTTCATGAAAAACCCCCCGTTGTTCACGTTTTGCCTTAAGTATATGCCGGATATTTGCGACTGTCAACCGGTAACATATCAGAACGCTCAGGTTCAGAACATCCGACAAAAACGCGCCCCGCTTTTCGACGAAATTCTCAAAGAAATTGCGGGAGTTTGCGGAAGGATTCTGTGCAAAATAGAAGAGTTACCGGTTGACCGAAACGGCAAACAAAAAGGAGCCTGCGCAGGCAGGCTCCTGAAATGGCGGAAGCAGTTTTTCCGCGGCGGGGAAACGGGACGGCTCGTCAGGAGGATTCCCCCTGCACGAGCTCGACGGGCATCGTCATATCGTTGGGGACAAGCTCTCCGCGCAGCAGCTTGTCGATGTGTTCCACACACAGGCGAGCCATTTCCGGCACGGGCTGGCGGATGGTGGTGATGGTGGGGGAGGTCAGAGACGCGACCAGCGAACCGTCGAAGCCCACAACCTTCATGCTGCCGGGAACGGAAATACCCATTCTGGCACAGACCTGCAGAACCTGAGCCGCGATGAGATCGCTGCTCGCGAAGATGCCGTCCGTCTCCGGGTGGCTGCGCAGCGTCTCCTCGATCAGGGGGCAGTAGCGCAGAGAGGCATACGTTTCCGGGTCTGCGGTGAGGACGGTGCAGGGCACCCCATGCTTTTCGCAGACGTCAGAAAAGCCCTTTGAGCGCAGGTCTGCCGGCATGCGCTTGCCGGTGATGCCGCCAAAGTGCAGCAGATGCGAGCAGCCGCGCTCGATCAGATGAAGGGCGGCCAACCGTCCGCCCTGATAATTGTCGCAGTGAACGGCGATGGTCTCGCCGCCCTCCTCATCGCGCTCCAGGTTGATGATGGGGATCTCGAGCTGCCGCAGGCGCTGCGCGCACACGTTTTTGCTGCACAGCACAATGCCCGAGGCGTTGTTGGAAACGGACATTGCCAGAAATTCCGATTCCTTTTCCGGCTGCTGCCGGGAATTGCAGAGCAGGAGCTTGTAGCCGCGCTCCGCGGCTGCCTCCTCCAGACAGCTGATCAGGAAGGCGAAAAAGGGGTGAGAAATGTGCGGGACAATCGCCACGATGGTGTTTGCGCGGCGCTTGGAGAGCGCACGGGCCAGCTCGTTCGGCTGATAGTGCATCTCCGCCATGGCGCGGTGCACCTTTTCCCGCGTTTCCTTGCTGATGTAGCCTCTGTTGTTGATGACACGGGAGACGGTGGTGGCTGTCACCCCCGCCCGCGTCGCAATATCCTTGATGGTTGCCAAGCTCTCACCCCATTGCCGATTTTGCATTCCGGGTTCTATTGTACACCCGCGTTCTGCGCGCGTCAACCGCCGTTTCCCTGCCGGAGGGAATCGGGCCTTTTCTTTCGGCCGGGAGACGCTCTGCGCCATGCCCTCCGGCGCCTTGCCGCTCTCTCAGCCCCGCAGCAGGGCGACGGCCACGTCGTTGACGTTGGTGCCCGTCGGCCCGGTGACGATCAGCCCTCCCACACGCCCGAGAGCGTGGTAGGCGTCGTTTTCGCGCAGAACATCGAGAGGATCGAGACTGCACGCCCGCAGGGAGGCAAGCGTGTCCCCGTCTGCGTATCCGCCGGCCGCGTCGGTGGGGCCGTCCGTGCCGTCGCTGCCCACGCTGAAGACGGCGGCGCCGGGCAGACCGTCCAGGCCGGGAGCGGCTCCCAGCGCCAGCTCCTGATTCCGCCCACCCATGCCTTTGCCCGTCAGGTGCACCACCGTTTCCCCGCCGGCCAGAAAGGCGAGGCTGCGGCCCTCTCCGGCGTGGGAGCGCAGGATGGAGGCCAGAAAGCTCCCGGCCTCCCGCGCCTCGCAGCACAGGCGATCGGTCAGGAGGACGGGCTCATAGCCGAGGGCTTTGCAGCACGCCGCGGCCGCCGCGCACAGCTCCCGCACGCTTCCCGTGATCTGCGTTTCCGCATGGGGGAGCGATTTGACCGTCTCTTTTCCCAGCAGCTCCAGGGCGGCGGGGGAGAGGCGCAGCCCGTATTTGCGCACGATTGCCAGAGCCTGCCCGCAGGTGGAGGAGTCCGCGCAGGCCGGGCCGGAGGCGATCATGTCGAGCGGATCGCCGAGCACATCGGAGAGCACGATGCTGAACACCCGCGCGGGGGCGCAGGCGAGCGCGAACCGTCCGCCCTTGACGGCGGAGAGGCGCTTGCGCAGGGTGTTGATCTCCACGATATCCGCCCCGCACGCGAGAAGCTGCCGCGTGACGTCCGCGAGCTCCTCCCCGCTCACGAGGGGCTGCTCAAAGAGGGCGCTGCCCCCGCCGGAGAGCAGGAAGAGCACGCAGTCGTCCCCGCCGAGGTTCCGCACAAGGGAGAGCGCTCTGGCCGTGGCGGCAAATCCGTTTTCGTCCGGGACGGGATGCCCCGCCTCGCGGCACTCCACGCCCGGGATTTCCCCCTGCACGTGGCCGTATTTTGTGATCACAATGCCGCCGTCGAGAGGTCCCACAGCGTCCGCCGCCGCACGGGCCATCCGCCAGGCTGCCTTTCCCGCGGCGACGAGCACCGTTTTCCCCCTGCCGCGTTTCCACCCGGCAAGCGCCCGCCGCACCGCCTCCTCCGGCAGCACGGCCTCAATCCCGGCGCGGACAATCGCGTCCGCGTCCCTTCGCAGCATCTGATCCATTCTGCTTCTCCTTCCCGCCGGATCGGCCCGGGCGGCGATCGCGCCGCGCGCCCCGGCTCCTTCCGCTGTCCTGCTGTTTTTCATGCCGTTCCCATTGTACCGCTGCGCGCTCTCTCTGCCAAGCCCCTTTTTTCCGCGGGACTTGCGCCTTCGCCGCTGTTGGGGGTAGAATAGAGAAAACGCGGCGCTCCGGCTCTCCCGCGAAGGAGCCGAAAAGCGCCCCAAATAAAGAAAAGCCCATCCGAAAAGGGTGGGGGAGGAGGAGACGGCTATGGACAACAGACCTGTCATCGCCGTGCCGATGGGGGACCCCGCCGGCATCGGACCCGAGATATTGCTGCGCGCCGCCATGAGCGAGCGCGTGGCTTCGTGCGCGCGGGTGCTTGCCGTGGGAGACGCCCGCGTGCTCGCCCGTGCCCGCACCTTCCCGCATATGCCGCAGACGGAGCTTCATCCCGTTGCGGGACCCCGGGAGGGCGTGTGGCGGGCCGGGACGCTCGACGTGCTGGATTTGGAGCTCCTCGCGCCGGAGGACTGCGTGCTCGGCCAGGTCAGCGCGGCCTGCGGCAGGGCGGCCTACGAGGCGATCGCCGCGTCGATCCGTCTGGTCATGGCCGGGGAGGCGGACGCCGTGGCGACGACGCCGATCAACAAGGAGTCCCTGCACGCGGCGGGCGTGCCGCACATCGGGCACACCGAGATCTTCGCCGCCCTCACCGGCGCGCGGGAGCCGCTCACCATCTTCGAGCTGCGCGGGCTGCTCGTTTTCTTTCTCACGCGCCATATCAGCCTGCGCGAGGCGTGCGCCGCCGTCACGAAGGAGCGCATCGTCGCCTGCTGCCGGCAGAGCTTCGCCGTGATGGAGCAGCTGGGCCTCAAAAATCCCTCGATGGCGATCGCGGGCCTCAATCCGCACTGCGGCGAGCACGGTCTCTTCGGCGACGAGGAGGGCCGGGCCGTCGTTCCCGCTGTGGAGGAGCTGCGCGCGGCCGGATACAACGTCGTCGGCCCCATCGGCGCGGACTCCGTCTATTTTCAGGCCCTCGAGGGCAAATACAGCAGCGTGCTCTCGCTCTATCACGACCAGGGGCATATCGCCACCAAGACGGTCGATTTCTACCGCACCATCTCCATCACCGGCGGCATGCCCATTCTGCGCACCTCCGTCGACCACGGCACGGCCTTCGACATTGCGGGGCAGGGCGTGGCCACCGGCGTCAGTCTGGAGGAGGCGATCCTTGTCGCGGCAAAATACGCGCCCTCCTTCTCCCGCCGCGCGTGAGGCGGCCGCGCCGCGCGGCTCCCGCCGTTCCCTACTCCCCGTCTCCGGAAGAGCGCGGGTTGAATTGCGTCTGCCATTCGCTCGGGTTTCCCTGGCGGCGAAATCTGCCGGGGCTGACGCCGGTCAGTTTTTTGAACTGCCGGTAGAAGTGCACCTCGTTCGAGTAGCCGCAGAGCTCCGCCACGCGCTCGAGCGGCAGGTCGGTGGTGGTGACGAGGAACCTTGCGCGCTCCACGCGCATCCGAATGCGGTCCTGCTGGAAGGAGACGCCGAAAAGCCCTTTATAGAGCGACTGGAAATACGACTCGCTGATGCTCAGCCGCTGGGCGAGCTCGGCGGCCGTGTGCGTCTCCTCGCCCGCGTTCTCCATCTCCAGGCGCAGCAGCTGCAGCCTCTCCCGATACGGGCTGCGCGTTCGCCTCTCGCTCTGCTCGTCGAAGGAGGCGCTCAGGTGGTTGAGCAGCACGGTGAACAGGGCGTCGATGTTCTCCCGGGAGCAGGCTGGCTGCCCGTATGAAAGCTCCCACAAAATCTGCTGGATGCAGAAGGTGAACAGGCGGTGGTTGGCGATGGGAAACGGCCGGTTGCTCATGGCCTCCAGCCGGCGTGCGCACGGCTCGTCCGCTTCGAAATGAAGCCAGTCGTCCATGTAATCCCCGTGCGGATTGCCGTAGCTGTACGGCGTGAGCGGGGAAAGGACAATCGCCTGCGGCGGGGTGACGGAGAAGCGCTCCTCCCCGATCTGAAATTCGCCCGCCGTGCGAACGATGAGCACCACATGATGCGGCATGCCGTTCGGCCGCGTCATGCGGAACGTCTGGGGATGCCGTGTGGCGCAGCCTCCCTTGATCGGCCGGATCATGGCCCTCCTCCTCCCGGCTGTGGCGCGCAAAAGCCGCGCTGCCTCGGCAGCGCCGTTCCCGCCAAGCCCTAGTGATGCTATCAGTTTAGGGGATCCGGCCTCATTTGTCAATGCGGAGCGGCTTCCGTCTGCCGCTTCCCGGCGCGCCGAAAACAGGCCGCTTGCTTGACAGGAGACGGCGGCAAAGGCTATACTGAGGAGGAACAAAACAGCCGCGCGGCGAAACGCGGCGGACAGGCAGGCGGAAGCCCCGGGCGGCGTCCGCTTTCGGAGGGATCGCCCGGGCCGAATGAATTTGCGCAGGAAGGGAAGGGGACGCGATGCAGGAGAAAACCGCCGGTCTGCCCGAGAAGCGGCCGGGAAAATATTCCTATCGGAGAAAGGGGCCGGTGGTGCTGGCCTGTCTGGCGCTTGTGATCACGCTGCTCGGCGGCCTTGCCACCCTTCCGCGCCCGCAGGCGGAGCCCCTGCCGGAGACAAGCCTTGCCATCCGCGAGGCGTCGTATCCAGAGATGGCGCAGCGCCCGCTCTCCCGCGACGAGGGAAGCGAGGCGTATGAGGAGGCCTATGCCGCGTGGCGGGAGGAGCGGATGGAGCGCCTCAGTCTGGCAGAGGGCTGCGGACAGGCGCTCGCCCCGTTTCTGCGCGAGTCGTGCGGCGCGTTTCTCACGGATTCCCCGGAGGAAAACCGCGTCTTTTCTCCGCTGAGCCTCTATATGGCCCTGGCGATGCTCACGGAGGCGACCGGCGGCGAGACGCGGCAGCAGCTGCTCAGCCTTCTCGGCGCAGAGGACGTCGAGACGCTGCGCGCGCAGGCCGGGGCCGTCTGGAACGCCTGCTACTGCGACGACGGTCTCACCCGCTCGGTGCTCGGCAGCTCCATCTGGCTCGACGACGGCATCTCGTTTGTCCCCTCCACCATGGAAACGCTCGCCGGGACGTATTACGCCTCCGCCTTTCAGGGGCAGATGGGCTCGCAGAAGCTCAACGAGGCCCTGCGCGGCTGGCTGAACGGGCAGACGGCGAATCAGCTTGCCGGTTCCGTCACCGGGGAATCGTTTGAACCGGACACGGTCGTCTCCCTGGTGTCCGCCGTGCTGTATCAGGCGGCGTGGAGCGACGGCTTCCGCAAGAGCGACACGCAGGACGGCACGTTTTATGCCGGCGGAGAGGAGCTTCCCTGCACGTTCCTGCGCCAGAGCCGCATGCGCGTCTTTTACCGGGGCACGGGCTTTTCCGCCGTCTCCCAGCTCCTCGACGACGGGCGGGCGCAGATGTGGTTCCTTCTGCCCGACGAGGGAACGGATCCGCAGGAGCTTTTGGAGGACGGGTCCGCCGTCGATTTTCTGCTCTCCGAGGAGCTCTATGCCGAGACCGCCCTCGTCCACCTCTCCCTGCCGAAGTTTGACGCCGGCGGAGAGCTGGAGCTCGGAGACGGCCTGCGCAGCCTCGGCGTCGTCAATATTTTTTCTCCGGAGCAGTCCAACTTCGCTCCGCTGACCGATCGGGGCGATCTGTATGTGAGCAGCATCCGCCAGGCGGCGCGCGTATCTGTGGACGAGGGAGGCTGCACCGGCGCCCCGTCCGCAGGCGAAGGGACGGGGGGGAACGTGTCGGTCGACGCGGACGAGCTTGAGTTCACGCTCGACCGCCCCTTCCTCTTTGCCATCACCACGGCGGATCATCTGCCGCTCCTTGTGGGCGTTGTCCGCCAGCCCTCCTGAATAGAATCACAACAAACAGGGCCCTGCCGTTCCCATGGAGCGGCAGGGCCCTGTTTATGGTGGAAGGCAGAACACGCGGCATCCCTCCGGACGCTCAGCGCAGGTTCTGCAGAAAGCTCTCAATCTGGTTCTCGTCAGTGGGGTTGATGCCATTGCGCGTGGCGAAGAGAGAGAGGTTTTCCACGTGGCGGATCCCCTCGCCCGGTTCGACGACATAGATCGGGCTGAAGGAGTCCAGCTCGGCGAAATCTCCTCCCACGCGGGTGCGGAAGGAGCAGTCATGATTCGGATAGCACGCGGCCTCGTCGTGGACATAGCGCTTGATCAGCGTGGTGTCCGGCAGCACATAGGCCGCCCAGCTGGTGATGTTGTTGACGCCAAGGGTGAATTCCCGGTCCATCTCCGGCTTCTGACAGACGGTGAGATAGCGCTCTCCGGCAAAGAGGCGGGAATCCGAGAGCGTTGTGCCGGGCCAGAGCGCGAGAATGCGGTTTGGCTCGGTGGAAATTGTGTCCCCGAAATTCTGCGGGATAACCTCCACGCCGCCGGCGCGCAGGGCGGTGGAAGCCCACACGGCAAGCTTCTTGCGCTCGCGGGAGGTATTCTTGACGCTGTGCACAATCATGACGGCGCAGGCGCCGTCGCCCGTGAGAATCTCGGTGGTGTATTTGAGGCCGTCGGTTTTCTCCCGCGGGGAGATGAGGGAGACGCCGTCGGGACGGATGGAATAGAGCACGGGGGTGTTGTCCGGGAAAAAGCTTTCCGGCGTGCGGATCGGGGCGATGGAACCCATGTGGCCGCCGCGCCGGTAGAACACAGAGCCCGCGCCGTAGCGAGCGTCCATTTCCGGGCCGGAAACGGTGCGCTTCCTCTCGCTGTCCTCAAAGAGAACATTCTTTCCGCCTGTCATGCGGAAGGAGACCATGCGGGGGCCGTAGTCGACGGTGACGACCGCCTCGATAAAATCGTTGGAGAGGCGCAGACAGTTGCCCCAGGCGTCGTAGTGAACTTCCCTGATCTCAATGGACAATCCAAACCATCCTCCTGCATTGAGAATAAGGCAATCTGCTCAGGGGTGCAGCCGCACCATCCCGTGCGAGAGGTTCCTGCCGCAGGGTGTCGGGGCCGGCAGAAACAGCGCGTGCAGATCGCTGCCTTTTCCCTCCAATTCAATCATATTCCGGCCCTTTTTGTCAAGGTGCAAAAACTCCGAGGAATGGCTTAAAACCGGCACGTTTCCTGTTCTTTTTGCCTCCCGCAGGAAGGGGACGCCCTCCTCGCGCAGGCCAAGGGGGCGCACATAGGGCGGAAGGCCCTCGCCGTCCTGTGCGGTGACGCCGAGAAAGGCGGAAAGCACGAGGCGCCGCAGCCGCGCGAGCGGATACCGCTTTGTCTTGAGCAGTGCATAGAGCTCGCTGAGGGTGCCTGCCCTGCGGATGGCGGAGAACAGGCGGTTTTCAAGTCCCTCACTCACGTCCGGCAGCCGGGCCAGCTCCTCCGGGCCCAGCGTGCGCAGCCGGGCGAGGATCGCCCGCTCCATACGGGAGACCTCCGCCGGGCAGATGCCTGCGGCGAGGGCGCGGCGCAGCACGGGAACGGCCTGCTCCGGCACATAGGGTTCCCAGTTTTCCCCGCGGACAATCCGCCCGCGCAGCGCCGTGGCGCTCATGATGCCGCCGGCAGGTTCGGCGTCGTGGTGGCCGGCCCCCACGCGGGAGATGGTGAACGGCTCCAGCGGGACGCCGAGCGTGCGCGCCGCCTTGAGATACTCGACGCCAAGGGTGTTGTTCGGGCTTTGCAGCAGGGCCGCCGCCTCCTCGCCCGCAAGAATGCGCACCGCGTCCTCGCGGGCCGCGGCGAAGGTGATGCCGCGGGAAACCTCCGCCTTCACCTGCGCGGAGAAGGCGGGGGAGAGAAGAAGCTCCGCCAGCCTCTCCAGAGCGCCCGCGTCCCCGCATTCGCTGCCGAAGCACAGCCTTTGGCAGCCCAGCTGCGCGAGCAGGAACACCCCGCCCAGGGCGAAGCGCTCGGCCCCCGCCATTGCCCAGGGCAGCGGCAGCTCCACCACCACGTCCGCCCCGCAGCGCAGGGCCGTCTCCGCCCGCTCCCATTTGGAGAGCAGGGCGGGCTCGCCCCGCTGCACAAAGTCGCCGCTCATCACCACGGCGATGTGCGCGGCGCCGCTTTCCCTTGCGGCCCGGATCAGCGCCTCATGGCCGCGGTGCAGAGGGTTGAATTCGGCGATGATTCCGGCGGAGCAGTCGACAAGCCCCAAAGCGCCCGCCTCCCTTCGTGGATTCTGCCGGAAAGTCTGTGCGAACCTTGAATTTACCGGCAGTTTGTACTATACTGAGATAAGGCTATTATATGGGTTTTCTCAAAGATCCGCAAGAGGCAGCTTCCCGCTGCCCGGAGCGGCAAGAAATTGACGGGCGGCCCTGGAGGGACGGCCCGAAGAACGCAGGAGGAAAGTATGAAAATATTGGTTATCAACGCCGGCAGCTCCTCGCTGAAGTATCAGCTCATCGACATGGACACCGAGAAGTGGATCGCCAAGGGCAACTGTGAGAGAATCGGCCAGGAGGACGGCATCTTCGGCCACAAGACCTTCGACGACCGCAAGCTCGGCAAGAAGGTGCAGATGAAGAACCACACCGACGCCTTCCAGATGGTGACGGCGGCCCTCACGGATCCTAAGGCCGGCGTGATCAAGGACCTCAAGGAGATCTCCGCCATCGGCCACCGCGTCGCGCAGGGCGGTTCCATCTTCAGCAAGTCGGTGCGCGTCACCGAGGACGTGCTCAAGGGCATCGAGAGCCTGATTCCGCTCGCGCCCCTGCACAACGGCCCGGAGCTCGACGGCATCCGCGCCTGCCAGGAGGTTTTCGGCCCCGACGTTCCGCAGTGCGTCGTCTTCGACACCTCCTTCCATTCCACCATGCCCCCGAAGGCCTACATGTATGCCATTCCGTATGAATATTACGAGAAATATCAGATCCGCCGCTACGGCTTCCACGGCACCTCTCACCGCTATGTGAGCAAGCACTGCGCGCACCTGATGCATGAGCCGCTCGAGAACCTGAAGATGATCACCTGCCATATCGGCAACGGCTCCTCTATCGCCGCGATCAAGGGCGGCAGAGTCATCGACACCACCATGGGCCTCACGCCCCTGGACGGCTTCATGATGGGCACCAGAAGCGGCTCGCTGGATCCCTCCATCGTCACCTTCCTCATGGAGAAGGAGAACCTGAGCCCGAGCGAGATGAACGACATTCTCAACAAGAAGTCCGGCATGTACGGCATCTGCGGCTTCAGCGACGACCGCGACGTCACCCTTGCGGAGGCCGACGGCAAGCCGAGAGCCATCCTGACCCACGAGATGCTCACCTATCAGATCGCGAAGTACATCGGCTCCTACATCACCGCGCTCGGCGGCCTTGACTGCCTCGTGTTCACGGCCGGCCTCGGCGAGAACCAGGCCTACCTGCGCCACGACGTCTGCGCCTACCTCAAGTATATGGGCGTGCGGATCGACGACAAGCTCAACGAGACGACGAAGGGCGGCAAGGAGGGCAAAATCTCCACCGAGGATTCCAGCGTGCCGGTGTGGATCATCAGCACCAACGAGGAGCTGATCATTGCCCGCGACACCAAGCAGATCGTCGAAAAGTTCAAGTATGCCTCCACCGAGGACAAGACGGTCGTCGATCTCGAGGACATCTGATCGCACAAGTTCCCGCCGGATCTCCGGCGCAGCACAGCACAGTTCTCCCCCGACAAAAAACGGCGGCGCGTCCCCCGAGGGGCGCGCCGCTTTTTGCTGCCCGTTCCCGCCGCAGGGGGAGAACGCACAGAAAAAGACAGGCTCTCCTGCTCTTTTCGCAGGGAGGCCTGTCTTTTTTGTCCCAGAAATCGTTCAGCCCTGGCTCCTGGTGCCCAGAATATACTGTGTGGGGGACATGTGCTTGTAGTGGCGGAACACCTTGATGAAATAGCTCGAGTCGGTGAAGCCGCAGTCATAGGCGATCTCCGTCAGCGGGCGGTGAGAGTAGACCATCTGCTCGCACGCCACCTCGATGCGGTAGAAGTTCAGGTAATCGACCGGCGTGCGGTGCGTCAGCTCCTTGAAATAGCGGCAGAAATAGCTGGGGTTGAGGTTGGCGCAGGAGGCGAGCGTGTCGAGGTCGAGGTGCTCCTGGTAGTGCTCCTCGATAAAGGAGAGGACCTTTTTGAGCGCCTCGTATTTTTTCGAATACTGCTTGAGCGGCGTATCCGTGTAGGCGTGGCGGCGGATGATTGCGGAAAAGAGCAGATAGGTGTTGCCGATCAGGCTCAGGGCGTCCACGCTGTCCCGATCCTGAAACGGGCGCAGCATGCGCAGGATCAGCTCGCTGGTTTCCGTGTCCGAGGCGGAGCAGTAGCCGTCGAGCAGGATGGAGCTGTTGAAGAGATCGGTCAGCTTTGGCTCATACTGGCGGATCGAGGAGGAAAAGAGGGAGATGGCGTTGAGATCGATCACCAGGCATTCATACCGGCACTCCTGATCGCTCTGCGGGACGCCGCCGTGCGTGATGCCGTTCTGAATCAGCGCCGTGTCGCCCGGGCCCAGAAGGAGGGTGCGCTCGTTGAGATGGAGCAGGAAGGAGCCCTCGTAGACATGGAGAATCTCGAAGAGCGGGTGCCAGTGGAAGGGCATATTGTATCGCGGGTGCGTCTTGTCCACCGCGTAGAAAAAGCAGGGGAGATTCTGGTTGCCAAAAACCTGACTCTCCGGATAGTCCAGATAGCGCATGCGGCAGCTCCTTTCTTTCGTCTCATGGGCAGCGGTTCGGCGGATAACGCCTGAGAGGTTCCGCCCTGCTGTGCGGGAAAAGATCAGGCTGAGGGCAGGCGCCCGCGGGCGCAGGAGAGCGAGGCGCAGCCATAGACAAACGAATCGTTTCGTCCCGCAGCAGGCAGGGGGCGTCGGTCCTCCCTGCGGATATTATACAATGGCGGGGTGCTGCAATGCAACGTCTCAGGGACGAAAAAAGTCAATATTCTACAGGTTCCGCTGAAAAAACTACAAGTATCCTTTTGTGAAATATAATAAAATATAGTCAACAATTAAACCGGGAAAGGGTAATAAATATGAAAAAAACGAAGGAAAGAGGATCCGTCCGCAGTACGCTGCAGCAGATGAAAAAAAGCTATATGCTTTATATTTTTCTGCTCCCGTCCGTGATTCTGATCGCGATTTTCTGTTATGCGCCCATGTACGGTGTGCTCATGGCCTTCCAGAATTTCTCCCCGTCCAAGGGAATCATGGGAAGTCCCTGGGTGGGGTTCAAGTGGTTTGAGACCTTCTTCAACATGCCGCGCTTCTGGCAGATCCTCGGCAATACGCTCACGCTGAGCGTCTACTCCCTCCTGGTCGGCTTCCCGATTCCGATCATCCTGGCGATTCTGATCAACAGCGTGGAAAACGATCGCTTCAAGCGCGTCACGCAGACGGTCACCTACATGCCGCACTTCATCTCCACCGTGGTTCTCGTCGGCATGATCACCGTCTTCCTCTCGCCCCGCTCCGGCTTTCTGAATCACTTCTTCGAGCTGCTCGGCGCCGCGGAGGACACGTATTATATGGGCATTGCCGAGTATTTCCCGCACATCTACGTCTGGTCGGGCGTGTGGCAGGATACGCCGTCCTCTCCGTCCTGGAGCAGCCGCGAGAGCGACGCTCAGCCCGTGTTCCGGTACTACAAGATGACGGGGGCAAACCACGTCGT
>CALWRP010000202.1 GCA_944383955.1 uncultured Clostridia bacterium | reverse complement strand
ATTCACAGTGGCACGGAAAACCATGCGGCCGATGCGGCCAAAACCGTTGATACCAACTTTAATGGACATAACACTAATACCTCCTGAAAATTTTTTCTTAGGCTTGTCTCTATTTTATAGCATTTGGCCTGATTTTACAAGTAGCCGGAGTAAATTTAACGCTGATTTTCCATATTTTTTTTGGGGAAGGGACTTTTCCCGCGCGGAAGAAAGGCCTCCTGCGCGCCGAAGGCCTCCTGCAGCTGCTGCGCGCAGTTCTCCGTCTCCGCCTCCGAAAGGGGGGCCTCCTCCGGCTTCTGAGCGGCTTCCTCCGCGCCGGAGGGCCCCTCCTCCTTTGCTCCGGCGGGCTGCTCCGCCGCAGGCGCGGCCGGCTCCGCGGCAGACGTCTCAGCCTCCGCCCCGAGCGCCTCGGGAGCGCGGCGCAGGGCGAGGAGGAAGCAGAGGATGAAGATCGCCGCCATGCCGTTCATCAGGTACATGCCGAAGGGGTAGGACGTCACGGGCGAGACGCCTGTCAGCCGCAGCAGAAGCTCCGGCAGCACCGTCACCGCCGCGAAGGCGATCGCCATCAGGCCGTACCGCACCGTGTTGCGCGCGCTGCGCTCCGGCTCCATCCCGGCGTGCAGCTTCGCGTAGGCGAAGAAAAACAGCAGCAGGAAGACGACGGAGAAGGTGTCGTATACGTTCTCCGCAATATTGACCGACCCCGAATAGGTGAGGAACAGCGCCACCAGGCACGCGCAGCCCCACACGGGCGGCAGCAGCGCCGGCAGCGGATACCGCTCCCAGAAATTGCGCCCGACCGCGTGGCCGTATGCCTGCACAAGGAGGGCAAGGCCCGCCAGAATGCCCGCCGCCGCGAGGATGCGGTTCATCAGCTCATTCTCCACGCTCGGCACGCCGAGCAGGGAAAACAGAGACTGCCCGCAGAACAGAAAGCCCGTGAACATCGACGCGGCCGCCGCCGGCAGGCTCCGCACCGGCAGCTGCGGCACAGGCGCCGGACTGCGGGCCATGTCCGCGTAGAGCAGGACACAGCCGGCCATCAGGGCAATGAACACGATCGCCGTGCTCACCGAGCCGTCCTTGTAAAAGCCCGTCTCCGGCTCGAGCAGAAAGAGCGTCTGATACAGACGCACGGGCAGGGCTATCAGGAGAGTTACCAGAAAGATTCGCCAAACTCGCTTTGTCAACATGGGCAGCATTCCGCCTTCCTATCGTCACGCCCCGGCAGGGGCATCGTATTGTGGCCGTTGGGGGACACTTTTGTTATTATACTCTGCTTGCCGGAGCGTATATTTCTTATATGGAATTATTCTGTGCCGCAGGGGAAAAATGGAGGGCAGCAAAAAACGGCCCGATCGCGCATGGATCGGACCGTTTGTCTTTGCGGAAAAGGGCGCGCTCAGCCGCGCTTGTCGAGGGGAACGTACTTCTTCCCCTGGGCCAGCGAGCGGTAGGCCGGGCGCATGATGCGGCCGCACGTCTCGATCTCCTCGATGCGGTGCGCGCACCAGCCGGCGATGCGAGAGACGGCGAAGAGCGGGGTGTACAGGTCGCTGGGGATGCCGAGGCACTCGTAGACGAGGCCGGAATAGAAGTCGACGTTGGCGGAGATGACCTTCGTGTCCCCCTTGACGCCGGCGAAAACCTCCGGGGCCAGGCGCTCCACGCGCTCGAAGAGGTCGAACTCGCGGCCCATGCCGCGCTCGCCCGCGATCTTCCTCGCCTTCTGCTTGAGAATGACGGCGCGCGGATCGGAGACGGTGTAGACGGCGTGGCCCATGCCGTAGATGAGGCCGGAATGATCGCCGACCTCCTTGCGTACAATTTGAGCGAGGTAGTCCTTGACCTTGGCGTCGCTCTCCCAGTCGTCCACGTGCTCCATGAGATCGTTCATCATCATCATCACGCGGTGGTTCGCGCCGCCGTGGCGCGGGCCCTTGAGCGAGCCGATGGCCGACGAGATGGCGGAATAGATGTCCGTGCCCGTCGAGGAGAGAACGCGGGCGGTGAACGTGGAGTTGTTGCCGCCGCCGTGCTCGGCGTGCAGCATCATGCACAGATCGAGAAGCTTGGCCTCCTCGTCTGTGAACTGGCGGTCGGGGCGGATCGCGTTGAGGATCGCCTCCGCCGAGGAGTGGTTCGGATCCAGCGGATGGAAGTACATGCTCTGCTTGTCGAAGTGGCGGCGCTTGACCTGGTAGGCGTAGGTCATGATGGTGGGCAGGCGCGCGATGAGCTGCATCGACTGGCGCATGTTGTTCTCGAGCGAGATATCGTCCGGGTTGTCGTCGTAGGAATACAGGGCCAGCACGGAGCGCGCCAGCTTGTTCATGATGTTGCGCGAAGGCGCTTTAATGATCATGTCCTCGGCGAAATATTCGGGCAGCTCGCGATAGCTGTTGAGGACGGCGCTGAAGCGGTCGAGCTGCTCGCGCGTCGGCTGCTTGCCGAACAGGAGAAGCCAGGCGACCTCCTCATAGCCGAAACGGTTCTCCTTCGCGCAGCCCTCGACGATCTCGCGCACGTCGATGCCGCGGTAGGTGAGCTTGCCCTCGTCGGGAATGCGCTCGCCGTCGTTGATGAGGTAGCCGTGCACGTTGCAGATCAGGGTCAGCCCCGCCATGACGCCGGTTCCGTCCGGATTGCGCAGGCCGCGCTTGACGTTGTACAGATCAAAATTCTCCGGCGCGATCTTGTTGTTCGCCCGGAACTCCTCGCACAGCTGCGACAGCGTCTGCTGCCTCGTCTGCCCCTTCACCTGTTTCTCCATAATCGCGTTCTCTCCCTTCCGCGCCCCGCCGTGCGGGGTGCGACTGCAATTCTCTCGTCCTAGCGATACGCTCCCTATTGTAGCGCATGCGGGGCGCAAAGTCAATCAGTCGCGCCACGAAAAATGCAATATTTTTTTAAATAATTGCATTTTATGCCGTCTAAAAACGGAAAATAAAAAACATAGGGCAAAAATATGAATAATTTGTGCGAACTTTCTGTAAAATGACGCTTTCCCGAAGGAGGACGAGTCTATGAAGCGAAGCGTGGCGGAGGTGCTTGTGCTGGCCTTTCTGCTCTTCATCATCCCGCTTTTTTCCATGGCGGCTCCCGCGCCGGGGGAGGAGGACGCGCCGCCGCCCCCGGCCGTCTCCGCCCCGGAGCCGGAGAGCGGCGACACAGCGGACGACTTTGCCATCCTCGACACCTCCACGGGCGAGGTGATCCGGGTGAGCCGTCTGGAATTCCTGCGGGGCGGCACGGCCGCCGAGGTGCCCCCCACCTGGGAGCCGGAGGCGCTGCGGGCGCAGGCTGTGGCGGCCTACACCTACTACGCCCGCCTGCGCGAGCAGCAGCGCTCCTCCCCCGACCCGGCCCTGCAGGGCGCAGATTTCTCCGCCGACCTCTCGATCGGGGAGAAATATGTGACGCCGGAGCTCATGCGCACGCGCTACGGCGAGCGCTACGACGAGTATTACGCCAGGCTCGACGAGGCGGCGCGGGACGTGAACGGGCTGGTGCTGCGCTGCGGGGACGAGCTGATCGACGCCGTCTTCCACGCCATCTCTCCCGGCGCGACGGAGTGCTCCGCCGACGTCTGGGGCGGGGAGCGCAGCTACCTCGTCTCTGTGGCCAGCCCCGGCGACTGCTACGCCCCCGGCTACCAGACGGAGGTCTCCCTCTCCTCTGAGGAGCTGCGCGCGGCGCTGCTGGCCGCGGACGGCTCCCTCACCCTCGAGGGCGACCCGGCCGCCTGGCTGACGGACGTGCGCAGCACCGCGGCGGGCTCGGTGACAAGCCTTTCGGCGGGCGGCAGGACGCTCGGCGGCGACACGGTGCGCTCCGCCCTCGGCCTGCGCTCGCAGTGCTTCTCCTTCTCCTTCGCGGACGACACCTTCACCTTCACCTTCACCGTGCGCGGCTACGGCCACGGCGTGGGCATGAGCCAGGTGGGCGCGCAGTACATGGCGCAGCAGGGCGCGAGCTGGGAGGAGATCCTGCTCTGGTACTATCCCACGGCCTCGATCACGGCCCTGTGAGGGCCGCTCTCCTGCGGGCGCAAAAAAAGCCTCCCCGCGCCAAAAAGAGGCACAGGGAGGCTTGGAGGGGGCTTATTGGGGGCGCAGGCAGAAGCGTCTCTGCGAATCCTCGTCCGCGCCGACGCGGTAGGTGAAGGAGACGCGCGCGGCGCCGCTCTCCACGGTGAGGAGGGAGCCGGAGACCGCGCCGCCCGTCCAGGCAGAG
>CALWRP010000201.1 GCA_944383955.1 uncultured Clostridia bacterium | reverse complement strand
TCGCCTGCCGGCTCGGTCGGCGCTAATTCGTGTGCCACTGGCACACCGCGCCCCGCGCCCCGCCGGGTCTCCGCTCCCGCTCCGGTCGGCGCCCTGTTTGTGTGCCACCGGCACACGGCGCCCTTTGAAAAGGCGGGCGAAACTTTCGTGTTTGCTCTTTGGCAGCTTTCCCGATCGTCTGAGGGTGCGCCTGTTTTTGCGCTGTTTTTCGCCAAATAAGGCGATATGCTGGCAAGCGGCGATTCCGGTTCCCGCTGGCGCAGCGGCGCTCTTCCCGGCTCGCTCCCCGGCAAATACCGGTTCCTTTACACCGGGGCCCCCGTTCCGTTATAATAGAAACAGTCCGAAGCGGAACGAATCGGCAAAAAGCGGCCGCCTGCTCTTTCCTTCCGCACGGCCCGGCGATCGCCTTCCACCCCACTCAACCGTCACTGCAAGGAGTATGACCATGAAACTGACCATCGATCACCTGAAAAAGAGCTACGGAAGCAAGGAGGTGCTGCGCGATATCAGCTTCTCCTTTGAGAGCGGCAAAATCTACGGCCTGCTCGGCCGCAACGGCGCGGGCAAGACGACGCTCTTCAACTGCCTGAACCGCGATCTCACCCTCGACGGCGGAGCCTTCTTCTTCGAGACTGGCGAGGGCCGCCGCGAGGTGGCTGCGGAGGATATCGGCTATGTGCTCTCCACGCCGACTGTTCCGGAATTCCTGACCGGCCGCGAATTTTTGAAATTCTTTCTCGACATCAACCGTGAGAGCATTCCGAACCCGCTGCCGCTCGACGACTACTTCGAGAGCATGAGCATCGAGCCGGAGGACCGCGACAAGCTGATGAAGGATTATTCGCACGGCATGAAAAACAAGATGCAGATGCTGATCAACATCGCCGCGCAGCCGAACCTCCTTCTGCTCGACGAGCCGCTCACCTCCCTCGACGTCGTCGTGGCCGAGGAGATGAAGGAGCGCCTGCGCTCGCTCAAGGAGGGGCGCGTCATCCTCTTCTCCACCCACCTGCTCGACCTGGCGGTCGACCTGTGCGACGAGATCGTCCTGTTGAGCCACGGCGTGCTCGAGCGCGTGGACAAGTCCACCCTCGACGACGAGGCCTTCAAGGACAAGATCCTCGATGTGCTGCGGGAGGACGGCCATGCTTAAAACGCTGCTGCTTTCCTACTCGCTCAAAAATACCTACCGCGTTAACTCCATCCTCTACGCCGTCAAGCAGCTGCCCCTGCTCGGGCGTGCCCTGCCGGATTCAATCTACGGCATCCAAGGCCTCAAAATCTTCGCGAACGTGCTCACCGCCCTTTGGGAGCTGGTGTCCGTTTTCCTCGGCAAATTCCTCTATCTCTTTCTGATGGCCTTCCTCCCCTGCGTTCTGTGGGAGGAGCTGCCGGGTGATCTCCTCTTTCTGCAGATCCTTCTGCCGCTGACCATCCTCGGCGCGTTCGTGAACACCTACCTCTTCAACCCCACCAAGGATAAGTACTACGCCGTCATCCTCCTGCGGATGAACGCGCGCTCCTACGCGCTCGCCAACTACGGCTACGACCTGCTCAAGCTCTTTGCGGGCATGCTCGCGGCAACCCTCGTGTTCGGCCTGCTCTGCGGCGTGCCGCTGTGGGCCTGCCTGCTCTTCCCCTTCTTCGTCGTGGGCTGCAAGCTTTGCGTCGTTTTTCTCTCTCTGTATGATTATGAGAAAAAAGGGACGGCCACAAACGAGAACCGGCTCGGCAAGCTGGCCTGGCTGGTGATGGCCCTGCTGCTCGCGATCTCCTACGCGCCTGCCGCCCTGGGCCTTCTGCTCCCGCTGCCCGCAGCGGCAGCCGTGATGGCGGCCGGCGTGCTGGGCGGCGCGGCGTCCCTGCGCAAGCTGCTCACCTTCCGCGAATTCCGCAGCCTGTATCAGAAGCTGCTTCCCCAGGCGATGACCGTGAAGGAAGCCGCAACGAAGGCCGCAAAGGAGCGCACGGAGAAGATCATCAGCGCCGACGCCTCGTTCTCCAGCCGCAAGGAGGGCTTTGAATTCCTCAACGAGCTGTTCGTCCGCCGGCACCAGAAGATCCTCTGGAAATCCTCAAAGCGGATCGCCGCCGCAGCGCTGGTGATTGCCGCCGCAGGCGCCCTGATGCTCGCGCTTGTGCCGGAAACGCGGGAGCCGGTCAACGCCGCGCTTCTTGTCTATCTGCCGTATTTCACCTTCATCATGTACCTGATCAACCGCGGCACCGGCTTTACGCAGGCCCTCTTCATGAACTGCGACCACAGCCTGCTGACCTATCCCTTCTACAAGAAGCCGCAGCAGGTGCTGCGCCTGTTCCGCATCCGCCTGCGCGAGATCATGAAGATTAACCTCCTGCCCGCCTCTGTCATCGGCGCGGGGCTGGCGGTTCTCCTCTATCTCTCCGGCGGCACGGACAATCCGCTCAACTACGCCGTCCTCATCATCTCCATTCTCTGCATGAGCATGTTCTTCTCCGTCCACTATCTGACGATCTACTATCTCCTGCAGCCCTACAACGCCGGGACGGAGCTCAAGAGCGGCACCTACCGCCTCGTGCTGTCCGTCACCTATTTCGTCTGCTTCTTTCTCATGCAGCAGCGGATTCCGATTCTCCTCTTCGGCGCGCTGTCCATTCTGTTCTGCGCGGTCTACTGCGTCGTGGCCTGCATTCTCGTCTACCGCTTCGCGCCGCGCACCTTCCGCATTCGCCCGTAAAAAAAGGATCTCCGGTCAATCCGGGGATCCTTTTTTCGCCTGATTATCTTTTTCTCTCACAAAAGGGGGAACGCAGAGGAGCTCTCGTTCCGGCGCGGGACATTCTCCCGCGGGGCTGGCGCAAGCGCTATTTCTGCTGCTGGAAATAGCGGAATACGCTGTCAGGCACCTGCTCGCGGATTTCATCGAGGAAGCCCTCCTCCACCAGCACGCGGATCTCGGAGGAGCGGAGATCGAGCGTGCTCGGAATCAGATGCACCGGCACGCCGAGCTCGATCACCGTGTGGATGAGCTCCATCTCCTTCTCGATGTTGATCGAGGGATGGAAGCTGCGCGCCACGCCGTTCGCGCCGAGCTCCTCCACCGAGCGGGCAAGCCAGCCCTCGTCCTCGATGTACACCGACACGTTGTCAAGGCCCTCCGCCGCGACAGCCTGCTCAATCAGCGTCTTCATCGTTTGGGAGGGAACGAAGCGGTCCCCCTCCTCCGCCTTCAGAGTCATGATGACGGCGAAGACCTTGTCGCAGCGCTCCGAGAGATATTTGAGCGAATTCATGTGGCCGACGGTGAGCGGATCGTACATCCCCGGCAGGATGACTGTTCCCAGAAACTTCTTTTCCATTCAGCATGCCTCCTCGACTGATTTTACTATAGTGTACCATAGTACGCAGAGGCTTCACAAGACTTTTATGCAACTTTTCTCTGTTTTCCACAAGGAACCAGCGTCAGACGCCCGGCACAGCACGGGGCAAAGCCCTCTGCGGCATTGCAAGCCGGGCTTCGCCCGCGGAGCAGCCGCGGAAAAAGAGAGCCCCGGGCCCGCAAGGCGCAGCAGGAACCGAGAAAGCGCTCTCAGTAGGCCGCGCTGCCGTCCTGCGCGAAGGAGAAGGAGGACGCCTCCGCCGCCTCGCGCGTCAGGCGGGAATAGACAGTGTATTCCTCC
>CALWRP010000200.1 GCA_944383955.1 uncultured Clostridia bacterium | reverse complement strand
GATGATCCAAAAAGCGCAGGCAATCCTTGCCGGATTGGCGAGCATTTTTGGAAAATATCACGGAAAATTTTGGCGCGACACGCCGCCTGAGCCCCAAGGCGCGAATTGTGCGGTGGTGCCTTAATATAGAAACGAGAGGCGCCGTGCCCCGACGAGGGCGCGGCTGCCCTGGCCGACAGGAGGAACGCACATGATTTACGTTACCGGCGACACACACAGCGATTTCAAACGCTTTACGACAGAAAACTTCCCCGAGCAGAAAACGATGAGCAAAAGCGACTTCGTCATCATCTGCGGCGACTTCGGCGGAGTGTGGGACGGATCGCGGGAGGAGCGCTTCTGGCTCAACTGGCTGGAGGAGAAGCCCTTCACCACGCTCTTCGTCTGCGGCAATCACGAAAACTACGATCTTCTCGACGCTCTTCCGGCGGAGCGCTGGAACGGCGGCCTCGTGCAGCGCGTGCGCCCTTCCGTGCTGCACCTGATGCGCGGGCAGACGTTCCACATCGGCGGCCTTCGCGTTTTCTCCATGGGCGGGGCCGCCTCGCACGATATCGCGGACGGGATCCTCGAGCCGGACGACCCGCTCTTCAAGGCGAAGAAGCGAAAGCTTGACGCGCGGCGCGCGATGTACCGCGTCAATCACCGCTCCTGGTGGGCGCGGGAGCTTCCCAGCGACGCGGAGTATGAGCAGGCGGAGCGCAGCCTGAACGCCTGCGGCCGCGAGGTGGACCTCATCGTCACCCACTGCGCGCCCACGTCCCTCGCCTCCAGAGCCGCTTACGGGCAGGCCGTGCCCGACAGGCTGACGGATTACCTCGAGACCGTGGCGAACAGCTGCCGTTTTTCCTTCTGGTGCTTCGGCCATTACCATGACAACCGCACTTTCGATGGAAAATACACCCTTCTCTACGAGCAAATCGCCGCGCTTCCCTCCATGCGGCAAATCGAAGAGACGGGCAAGCGGGAGGATTCCTAAAGATTTTCTAAATCTTTTCGATTTTGACTTCCTCTCGCTTTACAAAAGGAAGGCGGTCGTTTTATAATGAGATTGGACATGCTCCCCAAAACGGCGGGGAGCAGAAAAAACGGCCTTTGACGGACTATTGAAAACAGGGAT
Source organism: uncultured Clostridia bacterium (assembly GCA_944383955.1). Classification (GTDB taxonomy): domain Bacteria; phylum Bacillota; class Clostridia; order Oscillospirales; family Acutalibacteraceae; genus Caccousia. The sequence continues at coordinate 38,332 of CALWRP010000200.1, read as the reverse complement.
GTGATGCAGTGAAGACGTCTTTGCCACCTGACCTTCCGAAATCGAAAACCGTCACATTCTCCGCGGAAACAGAGGAGCTTGACGCTGTTCTCGGCTTTGTCAACTATCCGCTGGATGCGCTCGGCGTCTCTGAGGAGGAGAAAATCGTCCTCGACATTGCCGTTGAGGAAATTTATGTCAACATTGCCCTTTACGCCTACCAGCCCGGGCGCGGCCCCGTTACGCTGCGCTGGACGCTGGAGGAGGATCCGCTGCGCATTCAAATTGATTTTATGGATCGCGGCACGCCTTACGATCCGCTCTCCCGCAAGGATCCGGACATCACCCTGAGCGCTGAAGAGCGCCAGATCGGCGGCCTGGGCATCTACATGGTGCGCAAGAGCATGGACGAGGTCTCTTATGAACACCGAGACGGACAGAATTGCTTCACCATGAAAAAACGCCTTTTTGCCGGCGAAAACAGCGAGTCATAAAGAAGGAAGATCATGCGCGAAACCATGATCTTCCTTTTTGGAATGCGGCGGCGAGGATCGGATTGCTCCCGGCCGTCTCGGGCGGGCCGCACCCGTCCGTCTCAAACGGAAAGGAATCAATGCCATGGACCAGAAGCTTTTTCCCCTCTCCCTCTCTCAGCAAAATATTTACTCGCAGGAGATCGTAGCGTCCGGCACGGACGTGAATGTTCTTTATTTTGTGCTCAAATCCCGCGAGCCGATCGACCACGACTGCATGGAGCGCGCCGTCAACCTCTTTTTGCAGGAAAACCCCGGCGCCCGCACACAGGTTACCATGCAGGACGGCACGCTGATGCAGTATATCGCCCCTTATACGCCCTATGCCCTGCGCACGGAGGATCTGCGGGAGCAGGCGCAGCAGGAGCAGGAGGACGCCTTCCGCCGCTGGGGGCACCGCCCCTTCGTCTTCCAGGACGCTCCCCTGGTCGAGTTCCGGCTGGTGCGCCTCTCGGACCGCGTGGACGGCCTCTTCTGCAAATTCCACCACATCTGGTGCGACGGCTGGGCGACGGGCCTTCTGTGGTCTGAAATATTCACGAACTACCTTCAGCTTCGCGACGGAAAAACGCCGTCTCACCGTCACCCTTCCCCAGATGCGTTTCTCGGCGCCGAGGAGGCCTACCGGAACGGGCCGCAATGGGAGGAGGATCGCGCGTACTGGAGCGGGAAGCTGCGCGACCTCTCGCTGGGCGAATCGTATCTGAGCCCCGAACTGACGGCGGACCGCACGGCCTCGCGCCGCGTTTTCCACCTCTCCTCCGGCATTTCGCAGCGCATCAAGGCCTTTGCCCGCGCGCACGGCATGCCGCCCCACATTCTCTTCACGGCGGCCCTGTGCGTCTACTGCTTCCAGCGCGCCCAGTGCCGCGACGTGGTGATGGGCATGGCGCGCCTGAACCGCGACACCGAGGCGGAGCGGGACTGCGTGGGCATGTTTGTCATGGAGCTGCCGCTGCGCTGCCAGCCGCAGCCGGAGCAGTCGTTCCTCTCTCTGTGCCGGGATATCGCCGCGGGAGCCTCAGAGGCGGCCGCGCACAAGAAATACCCGCTCATGCAGATCGCCGAGGACATCGCCTCCGGGCAGGACATCGGCCGCGATCTGATCGACGCCTCCGTCTCCTATCAGAAGACGCGCATCGAGACAGGTGAATACGAATATCCGATCGACGTGTGGTTCGGCGACCCGGCCACCATGATGGGAAGCCTCATCCAGCACGTGCTCGATCTGTTCGACGGCAGCTACACCGTCTTTTACGATCACCGCAAGGTGCTCTACAACGAGGATGAGATCCGCCGCCTGCACGAGGGAATGATGCAGGTGCTCTCCGCGGCGATGGACAATCCGGAGCAGCCGATCGGCGACGCCGTGATTGTCGCGCAGGAGGAGCGCGAGCTCCTCGACCGGCTTGGCCAGTGCGGGTCCGCCCCCTCCCCCTCTCCGGACACGGTCGTCTCCCTCTTTGAGAGGCAGGCGGCGAAAACGCCGGATCACTGCGCCGTGCGCGGCGCGGACGGCGCGCTCTCCTTCTCTGAGCTTTCCCGGCAGGCCAACGCGGTTGCCAACACGCTGCTTCGCCGCTATGGCTCGGGCGAGCGCCTGACGGCTGTGATGCTGCCGCGCGGCGCGGGCGTGCTCGTCTCCACGCTCGGCATTCTCAAGGCCGGGCAGGGCTTCCTCTTCCTGGAACCGACCTATCCGCAGGACCGCATCGCCTTCATGCTGGAGGACGCCGCCGTCTCCTGCGTCATCACCCAGGAGGAATTTTTGCCGCTGCTGCCCCAGGGTGTGCCCACCCTGCTGTTCAGCGAGGCGCTCAAGGGCCCGCAGGAAAAGCCGCAGGCGGCTGTTTCCCCCGAAAATCTCTGCTACTGCATCTACACCTCCGGCACCACGGGGCGGCCCAAGGGCGTGCTGATCGAGCACCGCGGCCTCGTCAACCTGGCAAGGCCGGACAGCTGCCCGCTGATCGGCGCCGTCGCCACGCGCGGGCGGACCGTGCTGGCCATCGGCTCGCTCTCGTTCGATATCTCGGTGCTGGAGATTTTCACGCCGCTCCTCAACGGCGTGACGATCTGCTTCGCCACCCAGGACGAGCTCGACAATCCCGCTCTGCTCGGCCGCCGGATGAGCGCCGAGCAGGTCAACGTCCTCTTCGCCACGCCGTCCCGCCTCATCTCCTATCTCGGCTATGAGGACTTCCGGGAAGCCGCAAAGGGCCTGGACGTCCTCATGAGCGGCGGCGAGGCCTTCCAGCCCCTGCTGTGGGAAAAGCTGCGCGGCCTCTCCCCCTCCATGCGCGTCTTCAACGCCTACGGCCCGACCGAGGTCTCCATCGTCACCTCCGTGCAGGAGGTGTTCGGCCCCAACGCCAGCCTCGGCCTGCCCGTGAAGGGCCTCTCCGTGCGCGTGCTTGGGCGGCGCGGCCAGCTGCTGCCCGCGGGCTGCCCCGGCGAGCTGTGCGTGGGCGGCGTCGGGCTGGCGCGGGGCTATCAGAATCTGGAAACGGAAACCGCCGAGCGCTTCATCTCTCTCCAGGGCCGGCGGATGTACCGCACCGGCGATCTCGTGCGCTGGAGCCGCAGCGGAGAGCTGCTCTACCTCGGACGCATGGACGATCAGGTCAAGCTGCGCGGCTTCCGCATCGAGCTTGGGGAAATCGAGTCCGTCCTCTCCACCGTGGACGGCGTGACGAGCTGCTGCGTGCTGCTGCGCAGCGACGGCAAGCTGCAATTCCTCTGCGGCTACTTCACCGCCACGCGGCAAATCCCGGCGCAGGAGCTCAAGGACGCCCTCTCGCAGAAGCTGCCCTACTACATGGTCCCCTCCGCCTTCCTGCAGATTGAGTCGATCCCCGTGACCTCGAGCGGCAAGACGGACAAGCGTGCGCTCGCCGCCCTCAAGGTCTCCGTGCAGGTGGTCTACCGCGCGCCGGAGACGAAGCAGGAGGAGACGCTCTGCGCTATCATCGCCCGCCTGCTGGAAAAGGATCGCATCGGCACGGACGACAATTTCTTCGAGATCGGCGGAGACTCGCTGCTTGCGGCCCACCTCGCGATCGAGGCGGAGGCGGCGGGCATCCCGCTCAAATACTCGAGCGTGTTCGCGAACCCCACCGTGCGCATGATGTGCGCCGGCATGGATCAGGAGCCGGAGGTTTCCGAGCGGCCTGAGATCGCGGACTTCGACTACGACTCGCTCGCTCCCCTGCTCACCTGGAAGCAGGACGCCGTCTTCGGCGAGACGCCGCGGCGCATTCTGCTGGCGGGCTCGACAGGCTACCTGGGCCTGCACGTGCTGCGCGAGCTGATCGAGACGACGGACAGCACCGTCCTCTGCATGGCGCGGTCCAAGGGCAAGCTCACCGCCGAGCAGCGCTTGAAAACGATGCTCTTCTACTATTTCGGCGACAGCTACGACGAGGCCTTCGAGTCCGGCCGCCTGACGCCCATCGAGGGCGATCTGACCAAGGACGATATCCTCGGCGGCTCGCAGGCGGAATTCGATCTCGCCATCAACTGTGCGGCGGACGTCTCCCACTTCACTTACGGCGAGGCCATGTACCAGATCAACGTCGGCGGCGTGCGGCGGCTTGCGGAGCTTTGCCTCCGCCAGGGAGCGGCCCTGCTGCATATCTCCACCCCCACGATCGGCCAGTTCGGCCTTGAGCACCGCACGGAGCGCCGCCCGTATCTGACGGAGGAGGACTTCTATTTCCGCCAGGATCTGAGCAACGATTACGCGGCCAGCAAATTCCTCGGCGAGCGCGAGGTGCTCTCCGCCATTCAGAAGGGCCTGCGCGCGCATATTCTGCGCGTGGGCAATCTGCAGGGGCGTTTTTCCGACGGCGAGTTCCAGATCAACCACGCCACAAACGCCTTCACCGCGCGCCTGAAGGCCTACATCCGCCTGGGCTTTGCGCCGCGCTCGGTGTGGGAGAGCGACGTCGACTATTCGCCCGTCGACTGCACGGCGCAGCTCATCGTCAAATTCGCGGGAGTGTCGTCGCAGCAGCCTGTTTTCCACATCTTCAACGACAAGCGCACCTCCTACCGCATGATCTTCGAGAGTCTCGGCGATATCGGCTATGAGATCGCCTGCCTCGACGACGCGGAGTATGAGGAGCGGATCGCGGAGATCCTCGGCCAGCCGGAGAAGCGCGAGCTTCTCGTCGACATCATCTCTGAGCTTGAGGGGAGCGCCGAGGGCCATTTCGAGATTGGCTACAACTGCAAGCTCACGGCCGGCATCCTTGGCCGCAGCGGCTTCTACTGGCCGGAAATCACCCGCGAGTATCTCGTCACCTGCCTGACCAACCTCGACATGCTCGGGGCGTTTGGGCTGTAAATATCACATCAATCCTGAGGAGGTTGGATAGCAATGAATGTCCTGACGCAAAACGCATTCTGGTACGCGGCGGCCGGTCTCGTCTCCGCGTGCCTCGCTGTGATTCTGACGCATCTCACGCTTGAAAGCAAGCGCAAGCCGGTGTTCTCCTGGCTGAGCTGGGGCGCGGCCCTCGTGTGCTACTTTCTCTTCGCCTGGATCGGCTGCACGGTGACGGGCCCGCAGTGGTGGGACTACTTTATCTTCTTCGGCTGGATGATTTTCCTCCCGCTGCCGTGCTTCTTCCTCTATAAGGAGCCTGTCAGCACCAAGCTCTTCACCGTTGTGACGGTGATCTTCATCTCCAACGTCGGCTCCTTCCTCACCGGCATCACCACCACCGCCATGATCAATACCATCGACCCCTATGGGGAGGAGGGCTACCTCTTCCTCATCCCGTTCACGCTGATGAAGGCGCTGATCGCGGCGATCATCGGCGTCATCATGGTGGTCTTCGTGCGGCGCACCATGATCGAGGTGTTCAACATCCTCTCGCACAAGATGGGCCGCTATGTGCCAATCCCCTTCATCGCCTCCTTCGGCTTCTTCTGCATCGTGCAGATCGTGCAGGCCGTCGGCCTGCTGCCGCAGACGGGAATCCTCTTCGTGCTCTTCTATCTGATCGTCTGCCTCATCTTCGGCGTGATGTACTGGCTCATCTTCTCCAACGCCCTCTGGTCGTCCCGCGCGATGAAGACGCAGGCGGAGCTCAATGTGGCCCGCAACATTCAGCGCGACATGCTGCCCTGCATCTTCCCCGCCTTCCCGGAGCGCAATGAGTTCGATATCTACGCCACCATGGAGCCAGCCAAGGAGGTCGGCGGCGATTTCTACGACTTCTTCCTGGTGGATGACCGCCATCTGGCGATCGTCATCTCCGACGTTTCCGGCAAGGGCGTGCCCGCCGCTCTCTTCATGGTGATCGCCAAGACGCTGATCAAGAACCAGACGCAGCCCGGCATTCCTCTCGGCGAGGTTTTCACCCGCGTCAACGATCAGCTGTGCGAAAACAACGGCGAAAGCATGTTTGTCACCTCCTTCATGGGCGTGCTCGACCTTGACACCCGCGAGCTGACCTTTGTCAACGCAGGCCATAACCCGCCCCTCCTTCGCCAGGGAGACGAAGGCTTCACCTTCCTCAAGACGAAGCCCGGGTTTGTTCTGGCCGGTTTGGAGGGCATGGTCTACCATGAGGAATCTATCCAGCTGCACGCGGGCGACCGCATCTTCCTCTACACAGACGGCGTGACCGAGGCCATCAATTCCTCCACAGAGCTCTATGGAGACGATCGCCTGGTGGAGGCCCTGAACAAGAGCCCCTCCCTCTCTCCCGAGCAGATGCTCGCGGCAGTCAAGACGTCGATGGACGCTTTCACCGCAGGCGCAGAGCAGTTCGACGACATCACCATGCTCGGCCTTGAGGTGCACTGAGCTGGAATATCCTTTTTCAAGCATACCGGCGCTCCCCCTGGCCTTCTGCGGCCGGACGGGAGCGCCGTTTCTTTTTCGCCCGCGCGAAAGAACCCGGCCGCCTCCAAATGCAGGGGAGACGGCCGGGTTCTTTTCAGGGGACAAACGGAACCGTTGCGTCCCCTCCCGCAGGCTGCCGGGGGCGCGTTCTGAAAATTCCTCCGTAAGTTTGGAAAAAAAGGCGCAAAAGAGCCGCTTGCAAACGATGCCTTGATTTGCAAGCGGTCCTATATATCGATTCCTTGCGGAGAAACGGCAAGACGCCCGCAAAAAATCAGTGAATCGTCAGGATATCCGCAAAACCGACAGCCTGAAGCACCTGCATAACCGCGGGGCATACATGGATAAGCTCCATTGTGGCATGCTTCGAATTTGCTGTTTTCTGGCCAAGCAGCAGGGCGCGCAGACCGGCGCTGCTGATGTATGGAACCTTGGCGAAATCGAGCACAATGTACGTGGATTTCTGGAACGCGCTCAAAATCGCGCTCTGGAGCTGGGGGCTTGTGTTGGTGTCCACACGTCCATCAATCTGAAGCACCGCCTGATTGTCCCTGATAGTGGATGAAATCGTCATAAAGCCGTTCCTCCTTCGAGTTACTTATGTTAAACAGACAAGACCGTTAAGCGCCGCGCCTTGATCGGCCCGTCCGGCCTCCGGCTGGGAAACCGTCGCATTGAGATCAAGACAGGCAAAGGAATCCAAACGCCCACAGCTTCCGAGAAAGACAAGGCTTACCCGGCTGCGCAGAGGCTTGAACTGTCCAATGAGAAATTGCAGGCTGGAGTAAAGACGCTCGTCCGGATCGCACTGAAGCAAAACCGTGAAATCATAGGGAGCTTCCTCCCCGCGCGAGGATTGCCTTTCGATCACATAGACGGGGGCGTCTGTGAGAACACGCACCACCCCGACAATCGCTTTCCGCGTTCCCTTGGCGGAAATCAGGGAGAAGGCGTTCTTCAAAAGCAGCCGCAGCTGGCGTTCCTCCAGGAAATTGCCGTCGAGCTCCAGCCCCAGCCAGTGCGCAAACACCGGAAGCAGGGAGGCCGGCGCCGTGTCGAGGTCGAGATAGCGGTCAAGCCCGTCGATCTTCTCCTGAAAATCGGCGTACATGACATTGAAAATCGACAGATACCGCCGGAAAAAGTCTCCGTTTGTGCGGTACACCTCGGGAAAACTGTTGAAAAAATTATCCTCCAGCGAATACACGCGGAAATTCTTGAGCACAGCCTCGCCTTCTCCGAGCACCTCCACGGCGATCCACAGGTAGCGCCCCGAGAGACCGCTGAGCAGCAGATCCGTGACGCCCGCCGCTTCGCGGCATCCCGCCGTATTGAAAAAGACGGCCTTTATCTCCTCCTCCACCGTTTCGTCGAGAAGGAAATCTTCGATCTGCGTCAGCTCTCCTTTGCGCACAAACTTCGTCTCGTTGGAGGCGAAGGCGCGCACGCCCAGCGTCATATCCCGGCCAAGTTCGGCCTCGAAGGCCAGACGGCCCCACTCAAAATCGCGCTCCACGCCGTCCAGGCTGCCAAGATAGAGCAGGTGGCGCGTGCCGTCTCCGCTGGTGCGCAGCTCGCCGCTGTCTGTCAGCGTAAAGCCCTTGCGCAGCCCCTGAGCCAGGCGATTTTTTCCGATTCGATACTTCTTAACCAGTGCGGCCATGTGTCTTCTCTCCCCGTCCGTGTAATCAGTAGCTGCCGGTTCTGGTGCTCAGCTCCAGGAAATACTGGCCGGGCCGGCAAATGCTGTGGCTCCCCATTTGAATATCATGGCCTGTATACATCATATCACCCTTTGCCTGCGGAATCAAGAAGAGTTCGTAAACTGATTCAACGCAGGGAAGCTGCTCGAGCTCTCTGACCAGCTGATGATATGATACCGTCTCTCCAAATCCGCGATCCGCCGCGGAAAAATCAAGATTCCGGTTCAACACGGCCTCGATTTCCTCTCTGGCTCCGCTGTAGTAGCTCTTAACGTAAATCGTGGCGTTGACATTCACCTTGATGTAGCGCGGCTGCAGCAGATGAATCCGCACGGAAAGCAGGCGATGCGCTTCCAGCCAGCGGCGGATCTGCCGCAGATAAACGGCGGAGAGCATCGGATCCGGCGTCTCCGCGCGAGGCTTGACGGCGATGCTCACGCTGTTCGATTCCTCGTCGACAACGGCCTTCACCTTGTGAATGCAGAGCCCGGGCGTGCGGCGGACAATCTCCTCGTAGTCCCCGGCAGTGACGGCCGTGGTCGGGCTGCGCATCGCCGCGGCAAAGCGCAGCCGCACCTCCTCGATCGTCTCAAACGTCTCTCCCCCGCGCCCGGCGTCCGGATTCCACAGACGGAACCCGTCGGGAAGCCCGTCCCGCAGGACAGGCTGAAACGTGTTCTGTTCGCGGATGTTGCCGTTTCTGCCGGCGGTGACGGCGCAGGAGCACAAAAACAGGCGGCATCCATCCCCGAGACCGGGCTGCGTGATCCGCAGCTCTCCCGGCGCGGAGAGCACCTCGTAGCACAGCCGGTCGGGATCCGTCTCTCCCGGGCGTACAATGCGATAGGTCACTTCGCCCTGGCGGTCGGTGAGCTCCGCGAGAATGGAAAACGAGTCCGGAACAATATGCTCGAGGAGCTCAATCGGCACACGCTGATCCTCGTAGCCGTATACCGGCCCGAGCGATCGGTGGTATGTCGTCTCCTCGTCCCAGCAGACGATGACGATCCCCTCCGGCACGTCCTTCGCGGGCGCGTGGCCGAAGCGCTCGCCGTCAAAGCGGAAGACGAGGGAGCCGTCCTCCTCATTCTCCACGGTGTAGAAGCGGCCGCGGCGGCGGCGCGGGCTGCGCGGAAGATAGACGTGCAGCGGACCGTCCGCTTCCTCGCGGCAGCAGACGAAATAGTTGCCGTAAACGGTCATCGCGCTGCGCACAACGGCCTCCTCCCCGCCGGGGAAGACGAAGCAGGCGGAGCGCGTCTGCTGCTGCACCAGCTCCAGCAGGTTGCCCGTGATGGATTGCAGGCGGGGGGCGATGTCGTAGCTTGCCTCGGTGAGCACACAGCGTACGGCAAAGGCGGGCGACGGCAGCTCCCCGCAGGGGACCAGCGGCTCCTGCGGAAAGCGCAGACGGACCGCGCCGCTCCACAAAAAGCCGTCGGTCTCGTCCTCCGCCTCCAGGCTGACCCACCCGGACTGCGTATAGGCCTGCCAGCAGAGGGCCGAGAAGCGGACGGGATACCGGGGATCCGAGGGATTGCGGCCGGCTGTCTCCGCCAGCTGCACCCAGAATACGCTCTGCGAGCCCGGCTCCGGCCTGGCGCTGAGCGCGCAGCACAGGGAGGCGCCGGCCTCGGGCTGTGTGCCGAACGGGGCCGTGTCCACCGGGATGGAGCGCCCGAGCAGATAGGTGATGTCGCGGCAGGCGCCCTCAGGCGTCACCGCATAGACGGAGCCGACGCCCCACGGCTGCACAGTGACAGGGCGCTCTGTCTCAAAGAAAAGCTCTCCCACGCGGCATTTCCAGTGTGCCGGCAGAGAAACGGGCTCCTGCGCGGAGCAGACCGCGAACACGCGCGCAGGCCTGTCCTGCGCGGCCTCAAAGCCGAGCAGGCGCAGCAGATTCCGGCGGATCGGCTCGGTAACCTCGTTGATTGCCGCCTGCTGCAAAAGCGAGAAGGCAGACAGGTTCTGCACCATCGTGATGCCGGGATCGGAATTGTTGTAGTTCGTCCACTCATCCGAATAGAGGGGAATCTGGGAAATCGCCTCCGCCAGAATATCCTCGTAGCTCTTATCATCCAAATTGATGCTGTTCAGCATTGCCGATTCCTCCGGTTCCCGCAAATTTTATAAAGCCGCCGCCCCCGCAAAACGACGCGGACGGCCTTTGCCGCCAGGCGGCTCAATCGATGGTTCTGATGGTGATCGTGTGGCGGCCGCTCACGCCGATCATGAAGGGCGTGGGGCGCATATCGCTCAGGCTGCGCTCGTGCACGCCGGAGCGATCCGCATAGCGCGCCGTGACGCAGAAGCGGCGCACCAGCAGGCCGAGATCCGTGGAGTGAAGCATTCGGCTCAGCTGCGCCTCGCTTGGCAGCACGCCGATCGGCCAGCCCTTGCCGCTGCCCCCTGTGAGCGGGTTGAGGTAATCCGCAATCTGACGCCGCAGCTCCTCCTGCAGTTCAAACGCATGGTCCGTGTTTCTTGTGTCCGCCCACACGCCGACGTCGATCTCCACATAGGAGGGCTCGCCGATCATCAGCTCGCGCAGCGTTGCCTCGCTCTTGCTCATCAGGTGGGCGCGCAGGCGTTCTCGCAGGGCGGCGAAGGAGTGATCGCTGTCGGCGTAATCCGCGGTCATCACGGCGATGCTCACGGCGTCCGGCATTTCCGCGCCGTCAAAGTCGCGGCCCACAACGCAGCGCACCTTGCGGATTGACGAGGCGAAGGCCTCCACCTCCCGCAGAAAATCAAGCTCGCTGACCAGCCTGTTTTTCGAGCAGATCAGGTTTGCGCCGCGGGCGCGGGCGCTCTCGACGCTCTCCAGATCGCTTCCCGAGGAGGTTGGCAGCGGATTGGTGAGGCTGCCGACATACAAAAGCTGGGAGAAGGGCTGGGTGACCGCCCCCGCGGCAAGATTGCCCGCGCTGCCGTCGCAGCAGACGGCCTGCACCGTGAAGGCGGGGCCCTGCCGGGCAGGGGGGATCATCACGGAGACGCCGTCTCCGAAGTGAAGAACGCTGTTCATGCGATCCAGCGTATAATGGCGATCGCCCGGGGCGGAGTGGTCGAAATTGTCGACCTCCGTCCAGCGCACATAGAATTCGGTGATTTCTCCCAAATGGTCGAACTCGGCCCGCACGTCGTCCGGATGCTCGCGAAGCATGGTCCGCATGGCGGGGCCGGAGAGGCGTCCGCGCTCGTTGACGAACACGTCGGCATAGAGAATATTGCGCGCGGAGAGCGAGAATTCCATGTTGGGAATGGAGGCTGTGATGTAAAAAACCTCCTCCGGCATGGTGGTCTGGTTGCGAATCTCCACAGCGTTCGGCAGGATCCGGCGTATCACGGGGTGATAGCGATCCGGATCGTTGAACTGCCCTCGCTCGTCGACAATGCGAAGCCACCAGCGGCTCTTTCCCTCGATCTCCCTGCGGGCAAAGCGGGTGGGCGGAATGAAGAGGATGGTGCCGGACTCCGAGAGATTTCTCGTATGATCGATCACGCGAAGCGGCTCAAAGCCCTCGCGCGTGGAATATTCAAAGTGAAGCGGGGCGTCGACGAAGTTTGCGTTCTCCTTCACGTCGAACAGCAGACTCACCGGCGCGCCGTCCATCGGGCGATCAAAGCCGAGATAGAGGGCGTTGCCGGCAAACGGGAGAACCGAAAAGGCCTCGAAGGGCCTTCGGGCGCGCAGAGAAGCCGTGAGATCGCAAAACTGCGTGCCGCAGAGGGCGCGCAGGCGCTGCGGCTGCTTCCAGTCGTCGAAATAGGAATAGGACAGGCGCAGCTGCTCGAGGCGGGGCATGGTGTGCACGCAGGGCTGCAGATAGCAATCATCCGCTCTGGTGATACGCAGCCGCAGCGATCGGCCCTCGTAGCCGCCCACCACAACGGGCTTCCAGTCCGCGGGACAGCGGAACCGAATGGTGTAGCGGCCGCTGTGCGAGCCGTCAAACAGCGTCGACCAGTCCTCCTCGCAGTGCAGCTTGCGCCAGCCCACGCCGTTGAAATACTCGATCGCGATCTGCTGCGGCGACGTTTTCGCCGCCTGGTATTGAATGCTTCGCGGCTTGCGCTTGATGATTCGCAGCTCCTCGAGCTCCTGAGCCTGAGAGAGCGTCACCAGGCGCTCGCGCGCAGACAGGCGGAAGGTGAGCTCCACAGAGGAATCCCGCTGGCTGAACACGCTGTCGCCGCCGATGTAGCACTCGTCGAACAGGGAGGCCTTATCGCCAAAGGGAAGAAAGTCGTCTGAAGCAAGCTCGTTGCTGCCGTCGTAGATTATATCCGGAAGAAGACCGGAGCAGCTCGAGGAGAGCGCGAGCTCGCCGACCGTGACCGCCTCTGTGATGGGGCGCAGGGCCTCCACACAGATCACGGTGCAGGCGCCCGGCTCGCCCTCTGCGGCGGCCGTCTCCGGCAGGGCGCCGCGGCGCAGCACCAGCACGCCGTCCCGCTCCTCCACACCGGCGAAGGGGTAAAAGACGCCGCCCGTCTGATACGTCCAGCGGAAGCGCTCCGCGTCTGCAAAGAAGGACGCAAGGCTTTCCCCCTCCGGCGTGTTCACGCGCACGCAAAGCTCCACGTTCTCCTGCGCGCGGAAGAGCGTGTCGTGCGTGAGCAGAAGCGCCCAGCGCTCGACTCCCTCGCCGGAAAAATCGAAGAGCGGGATCTCCTGCATGACAGAGCGGTCCGGCTCCTCCCCGAGGAACTCCTCCAGCTCGCTCCGGCTCTCCCGTTCCTCCTCGATCAGCTCCTGCCGCGGGCGGCAGCCGAGAGCCGGAATCAGCCTGCCGAAGGTGCCGGAGGCCGAGAAGACGTCGGTGAGGCGCGAGTTCGTCACATATACATCCGAGACCGTTTCAAACAGAATCTGCCGCGCGTCCTCCCGGCTGTCCTGGCCGATCAGCCGCGTGCCGGCCGGCACGTAAACGCCGGGGACGCTGCCCGCGATCAGCTCCACGACCACCACGCCGGAGGCCGGATAGGCCGAACGCAGCGAGAGGTTGAGCATGTTGACAAACTCCGTGTGATACTTCTCCATCACGAGGTTCATCCGGCGGATATTTTCCCTCATCTGGTTGGCAAAGATGAGGCCGACGACGGAGCCGACGTCCGGTTTCTTTTCAGAAAACGCCCATTCCGGCGTGTAGGAGGCAGCCAGCCGCCTGATTTCCCCGCGAAGCTCCTTCACGCCGCGGGGATCGAGCCGGCTCTCACGACTAGGTTTCATCGCTTTCGTCCTCCATTCTTCCGGCGTTCAGATAAAACGGAAACACAAAATTATCCCTCGTGTTCGTCTCCGAGACGAGATACTGGATATTCACAAACAGACAGCCGTCGCGCACCTCGGGATCGATGTCGATGTCCACGTCGCTGATGCGCGGCTCCTGCTCGAGCAGGATGGTGCGCAGATTGTTTGAGAGAACGTTCAGCATGGTGACGGAGGTGTCCATGAAGGTGAAGCTCATCAGATTGCTGCCGAAGCCGGGCAGGAGCCACCGCTCCCCCTGCTGCGTCATCAGGATCAGGTAGACGGATTCCTTGACGCTCTGCTCGCCGGAGGAGGTCAGAAACCGCCCCGTGCCCGGATCCACGCTGGGGGGGAATTTGAACCCGGTCCCCAAATACAATTTTTTGTCCATGAGGACGCTCCTTTCGCTTCTCAGCCAATCTTGATCGGGCTGCCTGAAATGTTGACCATACCGCTGCTCTCCGCCTTAAACATGGAGGAGGCCGACTGGTTGATCTGCGCGCCCTCAAGCTTGAGCGTGCCGTCCGTCTTGAGCGTGGCGTTTTTGCTGGCCTTGACGGTGAACTCGTTTGCCTCAATCTGCACCGCGCCGGTTTCCCCGCTGAGGATCACCTTCACGTTATCCCCCACCTGAATGGTGAGCTTCTTGTTCGCCTTGATCGTCATCTGACCGTCCTCGGTGGAGAGTTCGATCATGTTTTCCTTCTTTTTGTCGCTGACGCGGATGATCTTGTTCTCATTGTCGAGCAGAACCTGATGGCTCTGCCCCGCCGTCTCCACGGTGATTTTATCCTTCTCGCCGTCGCCCTCCTTGTTGTCCTCAAAGATGACGGCGCTTCCATTCTTCGTCATGATGCGTTTGTACTGATTGTTCTCATCGACCGTCTGGCTCAGAAGCTTGGAATCGTTCGTGGGCAGACAGCCGATGATGTAGGGCTTTTCTATGTTGCCGCCCTCGAAGGCGAGCAGCACCTGATCGCCCACCTCGGGCAGGAAATAGTAGCCCCAGCCCTTGCCGCTGCCGGGAAGCGCCTGGCGCGCCCACTGCAGCTCGTTGGCCTTGTTGTCGCGCGTGGGAATGGTCACGCACACGCGACCCGGCATATCCTTGTCGTAATTTTTGGCGACAAGGCCGACGACGACGCCGTTGATCCTTGTATCGCCCGTCTCCGTCTTGGTCGCCTGCCGATCGGAGATCTCTCCGATGATATCGTAAAAGCTCACTTTTGCACCTCCGCGGCCTTTCCTGTCAGCCTGGTCTGGTATCCGCTGTCCTGGCGGAAGTCGTGCACCACGCTTGTCACATAGAACGTATTGTCCACCGGCACGCCGAGCCCCGTCACCTTGACAAAACGGCCGGGCGCGAGATCCGGAAGACCGGGACACACGCATTCGAGCGAGCCAAGGCGGTAGGAAACATCCTCGGCGAGATAGGACGCTCTGGCGTCCGCCTGCTCCTGCGTTGTCACCGTGGGATCGATGTAAACCTTTGTGCTGCCCGATACCAGCCCCTTGGCAAGGGAGCCGGTGGAGAGATTGTTCGAGAGCTTCTTTTTTGAGGCGATCACCTTCCCGGTGCCGGGATCCATTGCCCGCACCTCCACCGTCTCCACGAGACCGGTGATGTCATAGCCGATATCAAACTGGATAAGGCCGGACCCGATGCCAAGCTCCATGAGAATGGAGGCGTCGTTTTTGGCCTTGCGGAAGTAAACAGCGCCCCGATCGACGAAAAACTCATAGTTGAATTTTTTCGCCGCCTTCACAATGAACTCGTAATCGCTTTCCTCCACCATCTCGATCGTCTCCGCGCTGGCCTTGTTTGACCCGCCCGCCTGCTTGTCCGGCGTATCCGAAATGTTGAGGGCGGTGATGGCCTTCGCGCTGCGCAGCTTTTCATAGGAGGTTCGCTTGAGAATCTCGGAGACGGCTTCTCCGTAGGACTTCGCCGTGAGCTGAGCGGCATAGCGGTTGGCCATCATGATGCCCTTGACGTCCATACCCGTCACCTCGATGAACGGCAGATCCGACGGATCGAAGCCGAAGCTCACGCGGGAGACGAAGCCGACAAAGACGGTGCCAAGCTTGCCGAGATAGCCGAGCGCAATCACAAAGGAAGCGCCGAGCACCACGCTCTGCTTGATGGCATCGTAGGTGAACTTGCCTGTCTGCTTGTCGAATACATTGTACATCCGCAGCCGCGCGACGGAGGCCTCAAAACCGCACGTCGCCTCAACGTTGATGTCGGTGATAACGATGGCTTTGTCGTTGAATACCTTGCCGTTGAGCTCCACCCACGCCTCCGGCTGTGAAAAGTTCTGATACTTGCTGGCAAGATTTTTGTATGTCAGGCTTGCCGACGCGCCGGCGGCACCGCCGGCTGACCCGACGGAGGGGATTCCCACCGCCATCCGGATCCCTCCCTTCAGGCTTACTGTCTCAGAAACTGAAATTGAAAATACTCCCGATTTGCTCGCTGTTCGACTTGCCTCCCGCTATGTTCTCTCCCGTGGCGGAGAAGCACTTTTCAAACGCCTGATCCCAGGCGTCGTCGTCCGTATCCTTCTCCACGCGCTGCGAAATGTTGAGCGTGACCTCGCTGCGCACCGGCCGGCCCGTGGTGGAGAACATCGTGTAGATGGCCCGCACCTCCGTGACCTCGCCGGCAAAGCACATGTCCGCCCACTGGAAGACCACATTGCGCGTCTTTTCGCTCATCAGCATGCCGATGAAGGCGTTCGTGGTGGCGCGCACCGAATAGACCTTGGTGTTGATTCCCTTGTTGAGCGCGAGCTGCGCCACATCCTGTGTGGAAAGCTTGTATTTCTCAAGGATAAAGCAATCTGAAATATTCATCTGATCGAAGATCAGGCGAACCGACATGGTAATCGACGGCGGCTTCGTATTCTGCGTCGGTATCCCTGTATCCAGATTCTGCTGCAGATACTGAAAAGGGATCGAATCCGCGCCGGCGCGAAAGGAAATGGAGGAGGGATTGTACTGCACGGAGAGCTGATAGTTGGCTGCGGCGCCTGCCGCAGCGCTTGCCGCGGCGGAACCTCCCGACAGAGCGGCGGCGGTGCTGGCAATAACGGAGGCGTCCCCCCCAGCCCCCGGCACAGAAGCCGAGGCTGCCGAGCTTTCCTGCTTGATGGTGAGGATCGCCTTTTTCGTGATGCCAAGCACATTTGTTTTCACAGCGGAGCCAACCGCTTGCTTTGTGATCAACTGCGCTCCTCCTTTCTTACAGGCCGATGTTGATAAGGTTTGTTGCCGAGCGAACCTTATCCGCCAGGCTTGTGGCCCCGGCAGGCGAGAACGCCGTCACGAAATCGCTCTTCCAGGCCGCCCTGCTCTCGTCCGACTGCTCCTGCCGGATGCGGAGCATGACCTTCGCACGGATGGGCCTGCCCTCGAGGGAAAACATCGTGTATTCGGCCGCCACGTCCTTGAGCGTGCCCTTGAAGGAAAAGTCCGCCCATGTAAAGGTGACGGTTCTCGTGTGGGAATTGCGCAGAGCGCCGATGAGACCCTCCACCTCTGTGCGCACCGTGTAGACCGGCTTTTTTCCCGAAAGCGACGCGATCGCGTTGATCCCCGTGTTAAAGACGCCCTGACGAAGCTTGTCCACCATGAAGGCGTCGGCGATCGTCACATGGTCAAAAACCAGCTCAACGCTCATCTCCACCGTGGGAGCGACGGCGGAATCGGTGAACGCGCGCTGGCTCCCGTCCTCATCGCGAACTGTGTTGAGCTTTTGCACGTCGAGGGAGGTGGCATAGATATCGAAGGAGCTGGGATTGAACTGAACGGAGAAAATACGGGTGGTGGGGCTGGAGGCAGCCGAGGCAGCCGAGGGAGCGCCTCCGGCAAGCGCCTCGCTCGCGCTTTCCAGCACCGCCTGTGTCAGCGCTGAGGCCCCGGCCGCCGCGCCGCTGGCAGCCGGGTTGACCGGTTCCTCCGTTTTCTGCGCGCGCCGATCCTCGATCGTCAGCTTTGCGGTGTTCGGATTTCCCGCCAGCGCATTCAGGGAATCGGTTGCGGTCAGCTTTGACTTGAGCGTGCCGAGCTCACTCAGAATCGCGGGCATTGCCATATCGTTCTGCCTCCTTTTCCGTCATTTTTCTCCTGCGCCGCGCCGTTCAGTCCGGCGTCACTTCCAGCCGCGCCGCATCCGTTCCGATTGCAGGCGGCGCTCCATCTGGCCGTACACCTTCTCGGAGATGGTGCCGATCTGCCGTGCGAGCGTGCGGTTGACGATCTCGCCGATATCCTCCGCCGTCCGCTCCACAACCTGCTGGCGGATGGTGTTCATTTCCGTCTGCGAGACCTTCTCCTGCTTTACGGTGTTCGTCACCTCTTCCTGCTTGACCTCGGTGGTGCGGCGCTGCTCGAGCAGCTCTAAAAGCTCCTCGCTGATCGGCTGTTCCGGCGTGCGGTGCACGATCCGCGCCGCGGACGTGCGGGGAGGCTCCTGCGGCCGCTGCGTCTCCTGCACGTTCTGCGGCTCGAGATAGCGGTCGACGACGGAATCCACATGCTCGCGGATCGTCTCCTGCTGCTCGAGCTGCTCCCTCTGCAGATGCGTCAGCTCCTCCGCCTGGCGCTCCTGCGCGGCGCGCAGGGAAGCGTTGATCTCCGCCGCGCCTGCCTGGCGCACAAGACCCTTCGCAATGGCCTCGGCGGGGTTATTCTGGTATTCAAGCAGCACACGGTACAATTCGCGCGTGCGCTCGTCCGTATGCTCCAGGATAGTTTCCAGCATTCTCTCCTGCGGCTGCTGATGCGTCAGCTCGGGCGGACGCTCGGCCAGCTCGCGCAGGAATTGCTCGGGATTCTGCATGGCGAGAAGCGAATCGCGGAACATGCGGCCCGCATCGGGCGGCGCCTGCGGCGGCGGCTGGCTCTCCTTTCGCACCGTCTCCTCCTGCAGGATGCGCAGCATTTCGCGGTTGTGCTCGTTGATGCGGTCGAGCTCGCGCACCAGCTCCTGCTGGCTCACCGTCTCAGTCTGCCGCGATGCGGCAGGAGAAGTCACCGGCTCTTGGGGCACCGGAGCGGGCTCAGGCGGGGCGACAAACCGCACCTCTTCGAAGCGGTTCTCCGTATGGGTCGGGCCGGTCTGCACCGTCCGGCTCGTGTGAAGCAGGCGATCGCCCTCGCGCGTGAAGCTCTCCGTGTGCCGGAAGAGCTGCTGCAGCGACTCGAGCGTCTGCTGCGTGAGAGCCGGGGCGGACTCCGGCGACTGGGAGGCGAGAATCATCCGCGTCTCCGCGCCGGAGAGCTCGCGGACCGTTTCCAGACAGCGCTCGCGCAGCTGGGTCTCGCGCTCGCGGAGGAGCGCGAGGCGCAGCTCCGGCGGCGGCGAGCGGCGAGCGGCCTCTCTCGCCTTCTGCGCCGCCTCGGCCCGGCGGTCTGTGCGCAGAACGCGCTGCGTGAGCTCGGTGAGCCGTCTGTGCTCCTCGAGCACGCGGGCCTGCCCGGCCTCCTCCTGCCCGGGGGCGGCGGAAACGGCCGCTTCCTCCTCGCCGGGCTGCGCCTCTTCGCGGTGGACGAGCTGCGGCCCCGGCGCTCCCTGTCCCGCCTTCAGGCGGGTGAGCTCGAATGTGAGATCCCCATACTGCTCCAGCAGCGAGGTGAACGAGTTTGCCTCCTCGCGGTAGAGCGCCGTGAGGGAACGGTTTTCCACCTGCTGGGTGCGGCTGTAGAGCGCGTTGACCGTGTGGTAGTCGCGGTAGCGCTCGAGCGTGTTCTGCACCGACTGGCTGACAGCCTGCCGGATATCGATCCACTGCTGCCGGTGGTGCTCCTGCGATAAGCGGTTGATCTGGGTGGAAATCACCTGGTCTGTGAGGGAGAGCAAAACCGCCTGCGCTCCCTGCTCCATAACCTGCTCCTCCGTCTGCGGCGGCGGCAGAAGCTCGCCCGTCTCGTAGCGGTTCACATGGTGATGCAGGGCAACGTAGGTGCGCGGGGCCGCGGCGGGCGCCGCCGCGGCCTGCGGCGGACGCTTCCCTTTTTCCTCCTGACGGGCGGGGGCGGCAGCGCCGCCTTGCCGCCGGACTTCCTCCGGACCGGAGACGGCCGGCTGAGAAGCCGCGGGGGGCGCTTCCTCCTCGGAAGCCTCCTCCTGCGGGGAGGAGGCGTAGACGAGCTCGAGGTGCTGGTTCGCGAGCAGCGTCTGCTTTGTGCTCCAGAGGTTCAGCTCCTGGCTGACGCGGGACTGCTCGGAAACCTTCAGCTCGTTGTGGAAGAGGGAATTGGCATACAGCTGCCGGTTCTGCAGCAGAGAGCAGAACGACTCATACAGCTGCGCTGTCTGCAGGCGCTCATAGATCTCGCTGTGGAGATAGTAGCGCGGCTGCGGAAGGGCTTCCTGCTCCTCCGGCTCACGGGAGGCGGCGGGCCTGCCGCTCTCCTGCGTTCGCTCCAGCAGCGTTTGCAGGCGGGAGAAATGATCCCGGTATACGGTGTTGAGCCGTCCGATGCTGACGGACTCATCGTACAGGGCGCGCACCTGCCGCATGAATTGATTGACGTCTGTGACGCCAAGCTTGTGCAGGGCCATGGTGAGGTACACGCTGTCCTGATACGTAAAGCCGTTCTCCTGCGAGAGGAGGAGACGGTTGACGACGTTGTTGACAATGTTGAGCGAGAGCTCATGGTAGTTGGTCTGGTTAGCGCTGACGGCCACGGTCGTCATGCCGCCGAGATCCTCGGGCAGCTCCGGCGGAGAGGTGGTGAGCAGGAGCAGCTCCTTGGGCGTGATCTGCGAAGGCAGCAGCTCATAGGCCGACAGGAGCTTTTCCTCAAACACGGTGGAGACGGTGAGGGGCGGCTGGCCCAAATTCAATTGGATCGGCTTATAGAAAATCATGGGGGCCTGCTCCCTCCTTTCTTCTTATCGTCTGCCCAGAGAGCGCCTGTCAGGGCTGCGGGGCACGCTCAGGAATCCTGCTGCTGTACCTCAAGGTTGTTTTCCGGCGCCCCGGCGTCCTCACCGGGCTCGCTCTCCGGGTGCTGCTCCACCTCAAGGTTGTTCTCCGGCGCCCCGGCGTCCTCATCGGGCTCGCTCTCCGGGTGCTGCTCCACCTCAAGGTTGCCCTTCGGCGGCTGGGCGTTCTGATCGGGATCGCTCTTCGGGCGCTGTTTCACCTCAAGGTTGCCATTCGACTGCTCAGCCTCCCCGGTGGACGGCTCCGTCTCCCCGGCGGACGGCTCCCCTTCCCCGGCGGGCTGCTCCGTTTCCCCGGCGGACGGCTCCGCTTCCCCGGCGGACGGCTCTCCTTCCTCGGCAGGCAGCTCTGGTTCCTCTAGGGGCAGAATTTCGGGCTCTTCCGGTACGTCAACGGCCGGCTCTGCATCTTCAGCGGTCCGATCTTCATCCCCGGTAAGCTCATCCGCTTCCTGGGCAGGATGTTCCTCCTCGGGCTCAGGCGTCTCCGGACGCTGCTCCACTTCGAGATTCATTGTTGGCGATCCGACGGACGGTTGGTTAGCGGAACGCTTCTTAACCTCGAGATTGTTCGGAACGTTCTGCTCGTTTGCGGCGCCTTGTCCGCCGGTCCCGCCATCCTTGTCCTTGTCTCCGGAGCTTTCCTTATCCTTGTCTCCGGAGCTTTCCTTATCTTTGTCGCCGGAGCTTTCCTTGTCCTTGTCGCCGGAGCTTTCCTTGTCCTTGTCGCCGGAGCTCTCCTTGTCCTTGTCGCCGGAGCTTTCCTTGTCCTTGTCTCCGGAGCTCTCCTTGTCGCCGGAGCTTTCCTTGTCCTTGTTGGCGGCATTTTCCTGTTCCACCTGTTCGGGCGTAGCCGGCGTGCCGAGGGGCTCTCCTTCTCCCTCTCCTCCGCTTTCGGATTCCGTCTCCTCCTTCGGCTTTGGATTCAGAGTCACAGTCTTGGAATTTGTCACTTTGTCCTGTCCCTCGTGTTGGAATGCGCCCGACGCCAAGAAACTGAGCGTCTCCGCACTCGACCACGGAACATCGACGCAGAGCATTTCGTTGTAGGCAATGGTGGTAATCTCCGTGGCAAGCTCAGACTGGTCCGCGTTGAGGTCACCGTATGTCTTCTTGATCACGCGGCAGCCGGTAAAGACAAACGTCCTGGCGGTGAGTAAAGGGATAAACTGCGACTGATAGCGGCTGACCATGAGCAGAACGGGCAGCGCCAGCTCAGCGCCAACGGGCAGCGGATCGACATAGTCGAGGCCAACGTAGCGCTCCACTTCAAAATAGAAGGGTTTGCTGATCGGCTTGCGCCGCATATGGACATAGTCGTTCAGTCCGCCCTCCTGAATCAGCTCATATTCCATTTCCCGTGTAAAAGCCCGCACACTCTTACACGGGAGATCGAACAGGAGCTCCACGCGCAGCATGAAATTAAATCCAACCACAGGAGCCAGACCCTGGTTCCATACGAAAAAATTATCTTCCTTGATGCTCGCCATTCCATTCCCTCCTGCCGGCTGGTCTTACAAGCGGCGCGCGGTTTTCCCCAGCTCAAAAATGCTTTTCTCCTTTGGCTTGCTCTCTGAGGGATTGAGACTGCTGTTGATGGAGGAGATTTCCTCGCACCAGCGCCTGCGGCTGGCGTGACTGAGCTCCATCACGTCCTTTTCCCCCCAGTGGAAGTAGTAGGAGATAAAGGACATCTCCCGATACAGTTCCTTCTCAGGATACAGCGTTATCCCTCTCGCGTAAAATTTATCGGAACCTCATGGATCTCGCCGCACTTCGGGCAGACCACCTTCATCGTCGGCGGCTCAATGTTGTTGATCCGCTGATACATATCCTGCAAAAAGGCCAGGTCCGCCGTGAAAAAGCGTTCCACAATATTCGGGACAATTGTCGGCATGCCCTCGAGCTCTGTGATCACCTTGGCGAGCACCACCACGGACAGATACGACGGATTGCTCAGCACGCGGGGATCGCGCGTCGCGCTGATCTCATCGCCCGCTGTGGCCAGCCGCATCTTGCCCCGCTTGTGCACGTCGCCGTTGGAATCGACATAGCCGCGCGGCAATTCAAACTCATACTCTGTTACCATATACTACCTCCGGAAAGGAAAACCGGAATCTGCCGGAGGACACACGATCCTCCGGCAGTACCGGCCGTGCTTATCAGTTCGGGATCACCAGTTCCTCGTAGGCAATCTCCACCGACTCGATGGCAACCTCGCTCGTGGAGGCGTTCAGGTCGGGAGCGGTATACTTGCAAACCCAGGCGTTCGTCAGCTGCCAGGTGAGCGTCGAATCAAGAGTCGATTCGACAACCTGAGACGGCGAGCTCTCCTGGATGTTGATGAGCTCAATGGTCACATTGGAGCGCGCGTCCTTGGCGCGGGACTCCGTCACGCAATCCTTAAGCCAGTCCTTAAACTTATTGTTGCGGGTATAGCCGAACTTCAGGGTGACATTGCCGTGCTTGACAAGGCCCGGGATCTTGACGGGAGCCAGGCTGTTCGAGTTGCCCTGGCGGAACTCGATCACGTCAACCGTAGCCTCAACGCCGGTAACCTCGCTGAACGCCGCGACGCCGTCCACGGAATCGACCGTCACGAGGAAGTTCATTTTTGTTAAGGGATAATACATGCTCCCCGTATTCTTATCAGACATCTTTCCATACTCCTTTTTCTAGTCAGATTTATGTGGGACGATTATTCTCCGCCGCCCTCGCCGCCGGCGCCGGCGGTGAACTGCGTCACGCGGAAGATCACAAACTCGGCCGGACGGGACGGCGCTATGCCAATCTCGCAGATCAAACGGCCGTTGAGGATATCGTCCTGGCTCATGGTGGCGGTGCCGATGTTGACGTAGAACGCCTCAGCCGGGGTATCGCCTGCCAGCATGCCGGCACGGAACATGGACTCGAGGAAGGAGGAGACCGTCATCTGCACACGCGCCCACAGCGAGGAATTGTTGGGCTCGAAGACGACCCAGTTCGTGGACACACGAATCGACTGCTCCACATAGATGAACAGACGGCGGATGTTGACATACTTGAACGCGCTGTTGCTGCTCGCGGTGCGGGCGCCCCAGACGCGGATGCCCTGGCCGGGGAGCGCGCGGATCAGGTTCACGCCGGCGGGATTGAGGATATCCTGCTCGCCGGTGGTGTAGTTGACAGACAGGCCGGTGCAGGCGATCGTCTCGTTGGCCGGAGCCTTGTGCACACCGCGGCTGACGTCCGAGCGGGAATACACGCCCATCACGGCGCCGCTCGGCGGAATGTAGGCGGGCTTCTTCGCCACACGGTCGTACACCTGGATCCACGGATGATACATCGCGGCGTATGTAGAATCGATCATGTTGCGGTACTCGATGATATCGCCGGTCTTGCGCAGCTCCTGCGGGATATCGAGGACCGCGAAGCGGTTCTTCTCGTTCTCGCAGTGGCTGACGAGGGCCACGACGACCTCGGGGATCGTGATGCCGGGAACGGCGATGATGCTGGCGTTGTCGTTCTCCAGGAAGGACTGGATACCGGTGCGCTGGCCGGGGCCGTTGTCAATGCCGATGAAGACGCCCGCGTTGACAGCCTCTATGCTGCCGTCGCTGCCGCCGGCAAAGCTGATCGTGCCGGAGAGCACGCCCTTGCCCATGATAACGGAGACGGGGTTGTCGATGGCGCTGCTGTCGTCGACCGTGGCGGCGATAAGACGGCTCGCGGCAAGCCTTCTGGCCAGATAGTTCGTGGAATTCGGGTTCAGGGTGACATTGGTGAAGTTCTCCACCTCATTGTCGCTGCGGACGACGACGTCCATCTCCGAGGAGAAAACGACCAGCTTCGGCACGATAGCCGTGTCGACCGGATCGGAGGAGAACTTCTTCTCGAAGGTGACGGTGTTGTCGAAGATGGCGGCAATGCGGTTGAACTCGCCGGCAAACTCGACCACGTCGCCCTCGCGGAAGCCGTCGACCGACTTGGCGACAAAGACGGTATCTGCCTCCTTCTTGATCAGCTGCATCTTCCTGCGGTTGGTTGCCACCAGGGAAACGAGGATGCGGTTGCCCCACTTGCCCTCGTTGGCGGCACGCATGGAGAGGATGCCCTTCTTCGCGGTCGCCAGAGCGGCGTCCTCGGGCACGACGCGGCTGACATAGCAGCGGGTGCCGCCGTTGGCGAAGAACTGCTCGACGCTGTACGCAAGATAGCGGTACTCGCCGTGCGTGTACTCGGAGAGGAAGCCGCCGAACTGGCGCTGGAAATCAGCGAAGCTCGTGACAAGGCTGGGAGCGCCAATCGTCGGACCTTTCACCGACATGCCGACGAAGCCGCCCGTGCTGGTTCCCACGCCCTCGATTGCGCGGGGGGAAGAGTCGAATTCCTCAACATAAACACCAGGAGATAAATACTCAGCCATAATTTTCGTTCGGTTTTGAGTTCCCGCTCAAAACCGCCCTCCTTTCAGATTGTTCTGTATTGTAAATTTGAATTGGAACCGCTTGGCTGCAGGACGGGCTCACGAGAGCACCTTCTGCTGGGCCGGCATCACAATGCTGATGGAGCCGCCATAGGAGCACATCAGCTTGCCGTCGTTGTAGAGAACGGGGACGCCGCCGGCCAGGATGCCCGGCGAGCAGGCCCACGGGCCGCCGGGAACCGGCGTGCAGGGCGCGGGGGTGAGCACACCGAAGGCGGCTGCCGTCGCCGCGGCGACAGCCGGGTTTGCCATGGAAGTACACATGCCGCAGGGAGCGACGTTGGTGTTCGGCGCGATGTCCTGAATGGTCGCGACGGGTTTTCCGTCCATCAGGATAGAGGTTTGAGAAGTTGCTGTGAGTTGACCCGGAGACAGGCCCATTGTGCACAGGATGGACGCCCCCGAGACAACGGGAAACGGCATTTACATTCCTCCCTTCCCGGCAGGATCCGCCGTTTCGCCGGCGGCCTGCTCCTCTTGCGGCATAGTCAGGGGAGGCTCGCGCGGCGACCGGAAATCGACCGTCTGGAACCACTCCCTCTCCCCTGCCCTGCACCGGACCAGCCAGCGGGGGTCTCCCCCCTGATCGCTGATCCGCAGCAGGTACGTGCCGTCCTCCCGCACCAGGCCGAAGACGCGGCGGGCAATCGGGTAATTGCTGCCATACGCCATGCTCAGCTTATCCTGCAGAAGAAACTGCGTGTCGGAGAGTCTTTCTTCTATTTTCAACGCCTCGTAAACCCTGGTATCCGGGTTCACAAGCGCGTAGAAAACACGATCGAGCAGCAGATGATGGGGGTTAAATATGGTCATCATCTTCTTTTTCGCGTTGAAATCACGGATCATGCAGGCGGCGTCCCCCAGCCAGACCGCCTCGAGCTCCGTGAGTCCCTCCAGCCTGCCGCTGAGGTCGCGGTATTTTCCTGTGCCCGGCACGGTGCCGTCCGGCAGCATCGGCAGCTCGAGCAGCGGGAAGCGCTCGGAGAGCTGTTCGTAGCGCACGTCGATCTCCTGCTTGAGATAGCCGCGGAGCGTCACCGTCAGGCGGAAATCCTCGCGGCCTGTGCCGATGAGGATCAGATGGCCGTCGCCCTTGTCCAGGAAGTGGAACGGGCGTCCGTCGCGCTCGAAGACGGCGCCGTTCCCGGAGAGCAGCGCGCCCGTCGTGGTGTCCACAAGGTGAAGCACCAGATCGAGGCTGTGCCGGATCACCACATGGTCGGCCATCGGCTATCCCTCCCTGTTCTCGCCTGTGAGGTGGAGCGAAATCTCCGCCTGGGTGACGCGCGGCGCGTCGACGATAATCTCGCTCGAGAGCAGCACAGGAGCGACCTTGTAAAAGAGGCTGACCTGGTAGGGCTTGTTGATCGCCGACCAGACGCGCACCTTGTCCTCGAGGGAAATCTTCGAGGGAGTGA
The DNA here is from genome assembly GCA_944383955.1 of uncultured Clostridia bacterium. Classification (GTDB taxonomy): domain Bacteria; phylum Bacillota; class Clostridia; order Oscillospirales; family Acutalibacteraceae; genus Caccousia. The sequence continues at coordinate 12,162 of CALWRP010000200.1, read as the reverse complement.
TGAGGATCGGCGCCTCCCGCGTCTCCAGCCAGGTTTGCAGCTCGTTCGGATAGACGACGCTGCCGTCGCTGATCACCTGCGCGGCGCGGCCGATGATCTTCTGGATATCGTGCGCCTTCAGGCCCATCTGCGAGGAGCCGTTGATGAAGAGCATATAGTAGAGGCTGTAAGGCTTCGGCGGGGGAACGAGGCGCGTGCGCCCGGTGTTGACAAGGGGCGGCACGGAGATCTCTCCCTCCGCGCGGATATCATAAAGGTAAAGGCCGAGGATGTAGTCGACGTCCTGCTCCGCCGGCGAGGAAACCTCAATGTTGTTCGGCGAGGGAATCGGCTCCGGACACATTTTTCTGCGGAGCAGCTTCACCAGATACGAGGATACGTCGGATATGATAGGGTAATCCGCCAATGAACTTTCCTCCCTTTCTCAGATTGACAGGAATCTTTCGCAGAGCGCCTCTGCCAGAGGCGCGAGCTTTTCGTTGAGGGCCACGGCATAGGAGGTTCCCGTGAGATACTCCGCCTGGATGCCCAGGGCGCTCACCGTGTAATCCTCCGGGATGTAGAGCGTGCTGCCCTGCAGCCTGGCCGCCCTGGCCATCTGCTCGAAGCTCGACTCCGTCTTCCCCCGCTGCACAAGATCCGAATAGGCGGCGAAGATATAGTATTGGCTGCCCTTGGCGAGCGTGCCCTGGCTCTTGTTCTGGTTCCACACATAGCGCATGCCGCCCGACCGGGCCAGCGTGCTCACCGGAATATATTCGGAGGCGGGATCCTCCGCCTGGAGGAAGACGAGCGGATTGCCGAGGTTCATCTGCTTTTGGGAGAGCGCGCCGATCAGCTGCTCGGCGGCGTCGCACTGCGCCGCGTCCAGGAACTGCTCCAGCGCCGCGAGATAGACGGCGCTCTCCTCCTCGTCTGTCAGGCCGGAGGGATCCGTGCCGTCTCCCGAGCCGGAGCTGCCCGTCGCGGAGTCGAGCAGGGAGCTGGAGCTGCCGGCGAAGAAGTCCTCTGCGGCCTGCTCGAGCTGATCCGTCGTAACCTCGCCCTTGAGGGCCGACTCATATGCCGAGCGGCTGCCGAGAATGGCCTCCTCCACCGCCTCAATGGCATCGTCGTAGGAGGAATCCCCGTTGATGTCGCGCTCCCCGGCGAGGGCCTCATGGATATCCTCGAGAGCCGGGAAAACGAGACCGACATTCTGATCGAGGAGGGAGGCGAGCGTGTCGATATCCTTGTCCAGCGTTTCGCGCAGCGGATCGTCCTCCGACGTCTCGCCGATGATCGAGAGAGCCTCCGCCCTGAGCTCCGCGACCAGCTCGCCGAGCGTGCCGTCCGACATGTTCGACTCGAGAGCCGCGATCTCCGACTTCTGCTCGGCAATCTGCCGCTCCAAATCCGCCGCCTCGCTGCTGCCCTCCGTGGCGTTTGCGAGCTGATCCTCGAGCTCAGACAGCTTTTCCTGCGCGGCGCTCAGGGCCGCCGACTGCTCGCTCTGCAGGGCGTCAATCCGCTCGTCGAGCGCGGCAATCTGGTCTTCGAGATCCTTCGCCCCGGCGAGGTCGTTGTTGTCGAGGGCGGACATGTAATCCGTCTGCAGCGCGCCCTTCTCGGCGAGAAGCTGATCCAGCTCATTGCCGCCGGCCGCCAGCTCGAGCTCGCGGAGCTTGTCCGTGAGGAACTCGATGTGGCTGTCGACCGTCCCGCGCATGCTCTCGGAGAAGTCGTCGTTCGGGATGAGGGTGTAATAGTCCTGCGCCTGCGCGAGGCGCTCGTTGATGAAATCCCTGCCCTCGCTGTTCGAGAGGCGCAGCACCTTGGCAGTGATGTAGGACTCGAGCTCGTTTCTCGCGGTGTTGACGGTGCTGGCGGCGGTGCTGATCAGGTTGTTCAGGAGCGCCGACGACGAATCCGCCGCAGCCGCCGCGACATACTCCGTACTCACCCCAGCCCGCAGGCCCTCGTGATACGCATCGGTCGCCCGCGGCAGGATGGTGTCATCGAGGAGAGCCAGCTCGCCATCCTTGTTGGCCACGATACTCGAGGAGATATTGGACAGATGGATGAGCGACTGCACGTCCGTATCACAGGAGGAAAAGCTCCCCGCGTTGGCGTCGCTGATGAGATCGAGGGAAAACTCATACCGCAGGGCCGACATGACCGTCGTGCCCTCGGAGAGCATCTTGCCCTGGTATTCGATGAGGGAGGTCTGCACATTCGAGAGGCTGTCGTTGGCGGCAGACTGCAGCTCGGTGTCCGGCGCTCTGCCCTCCGAGCCCTCCGCCTCCGAGGTGCCCGCCGTATCCTCGATTCTGGGAAGCGACTGGGTGAACTCGTTGAGGACGGCCTCCAGGGTGGTGAAAACCTCCGCGCGGCGCGTGGCGTCCACGGCGTTCATGACCTCCTGCACCGCGTCGAGCTGATCGGCGGGGGCGTTGTTGGCCGCGAGCTCGTCATAATACTGCTGCAGGGCAGCGAGGTTGGCGTCGCACTCATCGGTGACGGCGTTTTTCACCTCGGTGCGCAGGACCTCCTCGATCTTCTGAATCTTCTCCTTGCCGGCCGCGCTCTCGCCCTGCATCTCCTTGATGATTTCATACTGATTCTTGAGCGGGAGCAGCTCGTCGAAGGTTTCGATGTCGTAGGGGTCGACGATGTCGTAGGGGTTGACCGGCTGGCCGGTGCGCAGATCGTAGGTCACGCCGTCCGACTTCGTGTGGTGGGTGAAGAAGAGCTCCTCGATCTCCGAATCGAGCACCGGCGTCCCGCCCGTGGTGATATCCTCGAGCGAGGAGGCTGTGGTGATGTTGAACCAGGTGCCGGCGGAGAGCTCCGATTTATAATAGATCTCCGTCTGCCCCGACTCGTCGGCGGAATCCGAGGCGATCTCGTACAGCTCGTTGGTGAGCGCCGAGAGGTGGATCAGATGGGTGCCGATGGCGAGCGTGGAATCCTCAATCTCGGAGGGCGTGATATGAACCGCCTCCTCCTCGTTCCACACGGCCTGCACCAGAACTGTGATCGCTCCCACCGCGACCAGCAGCGCGAGCGTGAGTGAGAGAAGCAGCGCTCCCTTTCGTTTCACGGGTTCCCCTCCTTTCCGGCGTCACTGCGCCGTCATCCAAATGGTTTGCGTGTCCTCGTTAAAGGTGGCTGTGCCGATCTCGGCCTGGTCCTTGTCGTAGACCCGCACCGTCACGGCGCTTAAGCTGCCGACGAGGAGCGTCAGATAGGTGAAGCTCTCCTCTGCCGGAATGGGCTCCTCGGTGTAAACGCTCGCGCCCCCGGCGTCCTCGATGCGGTAGTAGGCCGCGCCCACCGTGGCGTCAAAGCTCAGCGTCAGCTTGCTGGTGCTGACAGAGCCGAGCGAGGTTGTCTCAATCTTGTAGGTTCCGCACTGCACCGCCAGCGGAGCTTCCTCCTCCACGGCCGGTTCAATCGGAAGAACGTCGCGGGGAACGGTGGTGTCAATCTCGCACTCCGTCACATACGTATCCTCGTTGTAGAGGCGGACGGTGAGCGTGCTGGTGCCCTTGTAGTCGAGGGCCAGATGGCGAAGCTGCTGGTCGACGGCCGTGCGCTCTCCAATCTGCGTGCCGCTGTACCAAATCTCGTAATCGGTGGCGGCGGGTTCAAAGTCCTCGGGATATTCGAGACCGAAGACGAAGACGAGATCGGCCACATCGGTGTAAATATAGTAGTGCGGGATCGTCGCGTCGTCGACATAGCTGTCGCCGCCTGTTCCCACGTCGGTGGAGACGGAGACGCCCTCCAGATAGGGAGCGATCGCGCCGCAGGTCGTCGCGTCGAGCTCATAGAGCAGCTCGTTGTATGTGGAGAGGGCGTCGATCAGATCCATCTGATTGGTCTGATACTCCTCCTGCTTCGTCTTGACCTCGCTGTACTCCGCCTGCCCGAGCTGGTTGAGGGCGGAGAGCTTCTCCAGATCCTCCCGGTTCTGCGCCACGGTATCGGCCAGATCCTGATAGGCGGTGCGGGCGGTGACGATCGCCTCATAGCTCGAGTTGATCTCATCCGTCAGCGTTTTGACAGCCGATTCATACTCGGTGACGGCGCTCTGGTATTCCTTGCACGCCGTCAGCAGGGCGTAGAGGTCGTTTTCGATGTAGCGCGTGCCGGAGATTTCGCCCTTGAACCACTCCTTGGTGAAGCTGAAGAAGAGGATGCGCACGCTGCCCGCCCAGGGGGAGTCGAAGGACTCGAGCATGTCGTTGTACTTGAGCTGGAAGGCGGCATAGTCGACGTCCTCGCCTCGCCGCACCTGGCTCAGGAAGGTGTCGATCGCGTTGAGCTTCGAGCCGTACTGGCTGCGCATGAGCGATTCATAGGAATCAAGGTTGACGGTGGCGGTGGAGACGGCCATCTTCGCCTCGTAGATCGTCTGGCTGTTCTCCATCGCGTGCTCGATGATGTCCTCGAGATCCGCGCGGGGAATCTGCGCGTCGGAGAGCGGGTTCGCAAGCTTGTAGCCGGAGGAGACGTCGATGTGGATCAGCTCGCTGACCTCCTCGAGCGACGTCTGCAGATTGCGCTTCTGCTGGGAAAGGTCGCTCGTCAGCTTGTCGACCGAGCTCTGCATGGTGTCGACGTCCGCCTGCGTGGCCTCTCCGGTGGAGAGCCTGGCCTGGTTGCGGGAAAGCTCCTCCCTGGCCGCCTCCAGCCGATCCTCGGTGAAGGCCGCCTTCTCCTGGTTGACGTAGGCGGAGAGGTACGCCTTGTTGATCTTCGCCAGCTCGTCGTTCTCCTGTGCCGTCATCTTGTGGCGGAGGATCTCGATCTCCGTCTGCAGATTGAGGGGCTTGACGTTCATGTCGTACTCCTCGCTCATGTCAAGCTGCTCGGGAAATTTGAAGCTGAGCAGCGGCGTCCAGCGGAAGCTGGTGAGGTTCTTGATTTTGGCCTTGATCTCCTTGACGGATTCCGTATACTGGATTTCCTTGAGCAGAATTTCGTTATAGGTCTTGGTGATCTCGGTGTTGTTGGAGAGGGCCATGCTCTGGGCCTGTTTCAGCTGAAGCGTCTTCGAAGCCGCCGCGATGGCGGGCGGACAGGCAAACAGGGGCAGCAGCAGGGAAAGGCACAGCAGCAGACTGACGGCCCGGCGAAGGCTCCGGCTTCTCTTCAACTCACTCTCCTCCTTCCCCGGCGCTCTCCTGCGCCGTGCTCATGGTGATCGAATACATGGAGAACGGCGACGTGCTGCTGTCGCAGTAGAAGGTGTACGTCAAGCCGTCCATCTCGTATACATAAATGTAGAACTCGTAATTCTTGTCATAGGAGCTCACGCTGTGCACGTCGCGGAGGCTCGAGGTCATCTCCATGTCGATGTCGGCGAAGCGGCCCTTGCCGGCCTCGCTCATCGCGCGCACCGCCACCGCTTCCGTGAGCGTCGGCCAGGTGTAGCCGAGGTAGACCGGGTCGCCGAAATAGCCTGTCAGCTCGTTGATGGAGGATATCTCCCCCTGCGTCGTGGGGAACACGCTGTCCTCGACGAGGACCTCGGTCAGCACCCATTCCTCAGAGAGGGTATCCGAGCCGTCGTCCGCCGTGTAGACGGCGTTGATCTCGTCCATGGAGACGCAGTGCTCCGTCGAGCTGCTGTAAACGCTTGTGCTGCCGGTGTACATGGTGGCAACCTGAGCGGTGGTCTTGCCGAGGAACTCGCTGTAGATCAGGCGGTCTGCGAGGAAGTTGCCGGTGAAGATGGTGTTGCCGCCGCTGTTGTAGAGGATCCCGGCGCCGGATTTCTGGCCCTTGAGGAAGCCGCCCTCATACTCGAGCACGCCGCTCTGCCGGTACAGCTGGCCCTCGCCCTCGAAGAGATTATCAACAAAACCGCCCACATACCGGAGCACGCCGTCCTGATAGAAGAGGCTGCCCTGGCCGTTGTACTTGCTGTCGGAAAACTCGCCGCTGTAGAGCAGACTGCCGTCTGCGCGGTAGAGCTTGCCATTCCCGGCCGCCGCGGCGTCCTGCACGCTGCCGACATAGGCCAGATGGCCGTCGGCAGCGAGGATCTGCGCCTGACCGTTGTAGAACTTGAGGGGGATCGAGTTGTAGCGGAAGGTCGGCACCGTGGCGCTCTCGCTGAAGATGGTGGAGCTCACCGGGGAGAACACAAAGATGTAGAACAGGCTCACAAGGCCTATCAGCACCACCAGGGCAAAGGCCAGCCGCTTGCTGACAAGCCAGGAGAGAAACGGATAGTAGTCCGTCTTGTCCCGGGGCCGGATATTGAACAGCTTGCTGAAGAACTGCCGCAGAGTGGTGATGCCTCTGTTTTCCCAGTAAGCCCGGGTCGTCCAAAGCCGAATTCTCGTCCACAGGGGCGTGATCTTCGACTGAACCGTGGAAAGCAGTGTTGTCCATATTTTATTCATGCTTCACTGTCCTTTCCCTCGGGGCCGTCACTCCTGGATCCCGAAAAGATTATAGCCCTCGCTGCCCGGATCGCTCTGGTTGAAATAGTGCTCGCAGGCGAAGAGGTACCACCGCGCGATGCCGTCGCCCGGATTGAGCTTGAGGATCGTGGAGAAGAGATTGCGGGCGAGATAGAAGTCATTCTCGCAGAAGAGGCGGATGCCCTTCTGGAACTTGTCGTCGTAGGAGAGGCAGAGCGACCGCTCCAGATCGGAGCAGCCCTCCAGAATCTGATGGAGCTTGTACACGTATTTGCCGTCCTCGGAGGAGACAAAGCCGATGTAGCGCGAGGCGCACGGTCTTGCCATCGCCTTGAGGCAGGCGTCCGTCGCGGCCAGACGCACGCCCGTGCCGCGGAAAAAGCGCGGCAGCGTGTGCAGGAAGGCGATCTCGGAGGAGGACAGCAGCGAGAAGGTGCGCTGCTCCGTGCCGACCAGGCCGTAGAGGAAGGTGGCGCTGTGCAGCAGCAGGAAGAAGTCCGGCGTGCGGTCGGGCTCCATGGGGCCCGTCTCCCCGAGCAGGCCCACGCTGAACGAAACGCCCTGATCGGCCGAGCCGCCGAAGAGAAGCTCGAGACCGTCCGGGTCAAAGCCGTTCGAGAGAAGAAGCCCCTCGTGCTCGTCCATCTGGCGATCGATGAGCGCGTAGCTGTCGTTGAGGAAATCCATGAAGCCGTTGTCGTCAAGGCGGACGCGGATGTCCTCACGGTTCTGGATGGAGAGAATCCCCACCGTCCCGCTGACGTTCGCCATGTCGCCGAGGCTCGTCTCCATGATGGAGGCGCGCCCGAGCAGCCTGTCGATGCCGCGCGGCACAAACCGGTAGAACGAGCGGACTGTGGCGTCCGTCTCGTAATCCTTAATGTGCAGAGCCACCGCCATCTCGCGAAGAGACTGCCACATATCGCCGACTTCGTCGGGGGCGGTGCGCATCGAGGGCAGATTGAAGTCCCCCTCGGAGATCGCGCGCATACGGCCGGTGAGGCGGCGCAGCGGGCGGAGCATGAGGAATGAGAACAACGCCGTGAGGACGGACGCGGCCACTGCGGCCACAAACGGCGGCAGGAAAAGAGCCCAGGGCTCCGTCAGCGTTTCATCTGAAGCGGAGACCGTGGTGACAAGCAGACCGACCGGATCGCCATACCGCGTCAGCGTGCGCACATCGACGCCGGAGGGGCGGCCTCTGTTCGAGCACAGCGCCGTGCCGTCCATGCCGTCCGCAGCGTTTTGGACAAGCAGAGCGGTCTCCTGCCCATACACCGCGCCGACGGGCGAGCCCTTTGCCGCGTCACCGGAAAAGCTGACGCTTTGTCCGTCTGGAGCGAGGATGGCGCTTTGGAAGGTGAGCGTTCCCTCTCCGCTTTCCAGTTCCACAGCGGCAAGCTGCCGCAGCGCGTCGTCCACGCCTGCGCTTCCGGCCAGAACCGCTGTCAGATCGAGCGCCTCCAGCGAGGCCGCGCGCAGCTGACCGGCCGAAGCCGCCTGTGCAGTGAGCAGCGAAGCCTCGCGCTCCTGCGCCGCCGCCCAGGAAAGGGTTCCCACCGCTCCCGCCGTGAACAGGAACAGGCAGGTACAGCCAGCCGTCACGCGAACCGCGAGCCGGTGCGTTTTCCGGCAAAGGAAAAATGTCAGAAGAAAAAGCAGAGCGCACACGGCATAGACCGTCATTCCCAGAAGGAGCAGGTTCATTTTAAACATCAGCCGCACGCGCAGGGAAAATTCCGGAACCTGACGAAGCGTACTCGCCGCGCCGGCGCGCACCAGCACCGCTTTGCCGTTTTCGATGGAGAGCGCGGCGGTATCCCCGTCCGCTCCGCCTGTCGCGCCGCAGAGCACCGCCTGCCCGCCGAGCACAACGCCTGTGCCGCTCTGAACGGACGCGGCGCCGAAGCAGGCAGAGCCCGTCTCTTCCCGGTAGGCCCACACGGATCCCTGTGAGGCGGAGAGCAGCGTAAACCCGCCCGTCTCCTGCACGGTGGGATCCTCCTGCCCGCCGGCGCGCAGCGTGAGGATGCGGCCGTCGCTGAGCAGGCAGAAGAGCTTGTCGTTGGCAAACACGGCGGAGACGGCCGTCATGCCGTCGGGAAGCTCCGTGTCAAGCAGCTGGGCAGGTTCGCCGCCGTCCAAATCCATGCGGTAGACGGAGAGCGTGTTTCCGCTGCGAAAGGTCAAATCGATCCCCGAGGCTGAGGCACAGACGGCCTCGGGTGGAGCGGCGAGCTCCCGCGTGCTCTCAAAGAGGACCGTCTCCTCCCCCTCCCGCAGCCGCAGGAGGCTCCAGGCCTCCCCTTCGGCCGTGGTGAGAACGAAATAAACATCGTTCTCCAGGGCGGTGAGCAGCGGTATCCCTGACGCATCCTCGTACAGATGGGTGTCGCGCACGGCCCCCTCATCGTTGACGCTGTAAATCCAGGCAGAGCCGCCGCGCGTCTCCGTCAGATAAACCGTCTGATCCGCCGTGACGGCAATGGTCGGCTCGGCGTCGGAAAGCTCCGGAAGATCCGCCGGAAGAGCGGCCAGAAGCACCGCAAGGAGAACGCCCAGCAGCAGGACGGCCCCAACGGCTTTTTTCATGCACAGATCCTCCCCTCAGGTACCGGTCAGATTTTCCGTCCCGATCACCTCAAACGTATTTTGGAACAGCCGCAGCAGCGGGAAGCCCCCGAAAATCAGCTGCGAGATAAGAATAATCAGGGCAATGAGCCCCACCGCGACGCTCAGCCGGAGCAGAATACGGAAAAACAGATCCTTGTTGCGCTCCCAGAAGCCCTCCGCCCTTTCCCTGACGGAGGCCTTGCGCTCCGGAAGGGCGCTGATGCGGATGTCGCGGTAGAGCTCCGGAAGGCTGGTATAGGCGCCGCGCTCCGACTTTTTCCGCAGCAGCTCGAAGCTCTTGAGCTGCCTGCGCGACTGCTTTCTCAGCAGGGAAAGCAGAAGCTGCACGCAGCGGTCCGTACACTGCGCCTCCCCCACAGACTCGTCGAGACGGCTCAGGTCGAAGCAGCAGGTGAAATATACGCCGTCGTCCTGAAGCAGATGCACGTTCTCCCGCTCGAGCGCCAGGTAGAGAAGCGGGAACGGCAGCGGGCTGGACAGGCATTCCATCACCAGATTGACGCAGACGCGCTCGCGCGATTGCGGGGTGAGAAGCTGGCCGGCGGCAAAGCGATCGAGCCTGCGTTCCGGCCGGTACTCAAACAGCAGGCACAGCAGCTCGTTTTCCGTGAACATCCGGATGCACGGCTGCCGGTCTCCCGTCTCCCGCTGGGAATTCTGCAGGACCAGCAGAAGGCGCTTGGCCGTCTCTCTGTCCCTGACGGCAATCAATATGTAACAGGCGCGCGTGGACGAACGCAAATCCTGGCAGACAATCACATCGTTCACGGGTCCGTGAAAAATCTCCCGCACAGGAGATAAAATCATTTCCTCCGCATGATAGACCAACCTGCCTCACCACCTCTCGCGGGAAGGGCCCTCATCAGGACTTCTCGCCTTCCCTGTTTTCCTTTTTCTTCACGATAGCGTACGCATAGGTGCAGATCAGCGGCGCGTCGGCGCAGCTGATGCGGATCTCGTAGACGCCCTCCCTGGCCGGCGCGGTGTAGACGCCGTCGGGGGTGATTTCGCCCGAATCCCTGTCGGTGAGCTCGTATGTCAGGCCGCAGGGCTCCATGTTGCGGAAGCGCACGCTGAAGTAGCAGCTCTCGCGCGTGCCGAGCAGCACCGTGGGCTGCACCGCGCTGATGCTCTTGTCTGAAATGCGCTGCAGGAGCGTGCGGTCGTCCTCGGAGGGCATCTTGACGGCCACCCAGCGCAGCAGAAGCATCACATAGGAGGTTTCCTTCTGCAGCTTGGCCGCCACGACGAAGCTGCCGCGGTCGTTCATCACCTTCACAGCCGTCTGCGCGGGGGCAACGGGCAGGTTCTCCTGATCAAAGAGGGAGACGTCTCCGTAAATGGTATTCTTCGCTGTGGAGGAAAGGCGGGAATCCTCGGCCAGATACTCGAAGCCGACCTGCACATAGACATTGCCGGCGCCGAGGCCGTGCATGATCTCGCTTGAATAGAAAACCTCGCCGCGGCGCGCCCTGTCGCCGAGCGGGATCTCGCACGTGCCGGTCGCGTAGAGCGGCTCCTGGAAGGAGAGGCCGCCGGACATTCCAGCGCCGCCGGGCTGCGCCGCAGGAGCCGCGGACACAGTCGCCTCCGGAGAGGCAAACCAGCTCTCGTAGCCGCGGCGCGTCTCCTCGCCTGAGGTGGTGTAGAGATACTTCTTCACGCCGCATTCCTCGACACGGTCGATGATATAGGCGCTCTTGGTCAGCTGCAGGCTGATGTCCGCGAGGCGGATATATTCCGGCGGAGCGGAAAAGCTGCGCATCTCGAGGCTCACGCGGCCCACCTCGCGGGAAAGGATCTCCTCAACCGGCTCGGCGGAGACAGCCACCTTCAGAAGGAACGAATCGCGGGCGGCCTTTTCCTCATCGTCTATGGAAATGCGCACCGCGTCCGTTTTGGCCAGCAAAATGGCCTCGTCGAGCGGCTGCTGGGCCGTGAGCCAGTTTGGGCAATCGAAAACCTCGTCCTTCTCCAGATCGAGATCCACGGCGCGGATCCGCACCTCGTGGCCGCCTCCCGGCGCCAGGAAGGCCGGGGCCTGCAGCACGCAGTCGAGCGTGAACCTTTTCTTCGCTTCGGAAAGCTTGCGGATACGCACAAGCGCCTTGACGGCGCTGCCCGCGCTCACAATGGCCGGAATCGTCACGGTGACGGAGAAATCGTTATCCTCATAAAGCGTGGAATGCAGAAGAAACTCAGACTCCTGCGCACCCTCCTGCGCAACGTCCTGCGCGTCCATGAGGAAAAGCTCCCAGCCCTCGCGCAGGCGGTTGAGCTCATATTCCTCGTCGCGCTCCATGCGGTTGACCGTGCACACCGGGTGAACGGCCTCCTCGCGATAGCGAAGGCAAAGCGCGGCCCGTTCGCTTGTGAGCGAATCAAAGCCCTCGATGGCAGACAGCTTGCGCACCACAGAGCTCTCCACAACCACCTCGCGGCCGAGCCCGTCGATCGCCGCGCCGGATTCCACCATAATGGAGAGGTCATCGAGGCTGTACACGCTCAGACCGCAGACAATGCCCGCGCCGAACATCAGTTGGTTGAGGAAACGCCGCTTGTTGTTGAAATAGGCCTGCTCAGCCTGGAAGTCGGCCGAGGTCAAGAGCTTGCCGACATAATAGCGGTTGCGTTCAAACGGCAGCAGCTGACGATTTTCCATGAAACACACCTCACAGCAGTTATTCTTATCCTGTTCGTCCTGCAAACGAGCGCCGCCCCAGACGGAATTCTCCATGCGGAACACATTCTTAGCTGAATTCATCATAGCATAAAACAGGGCTCTTTTTTCTAAAGATTTTCTAAAAAAGGTCAATTAGATAGTAAATTGGCGATTTTAACAAAATTAAGCGCCTGTTTTTTGTTATATATTCAAAATATGGGGAACCACCCAGAAAAAGACTCTTTTCTTCCCTCCGGTCCCCGACGGATGTGCTATACTGAAAACAAGGGCAACACCGCATAATCCCAGGTGGTGTTGCGTGCCAAAAAATTTTTTGTGAGATGATCCAAAAAGCGCAGGCAATCCTTGCCGGATTGGCGAGCATTTTTGGAAAATATCACGGAAAATTTTGGCGCGACACGCCGCCTGAGCCCCAAGGCGCGAATT